>CANRPP010000006.1 GCA_947632545.1 uncultured Bacilli bacterium
CCAGATATTTTAAATAAAATAAACGAAGAAACTAAAAGACAAGAAGAAGAAATAAGAAAAGAAGCTGAAAAGAAAACGGTTGAATTCCATTTCTATAGTACAAGTAAAAGTTTACCAATCCATTGTACAGAAAGTTACTGTGGTGATAGTGGACACATTTGGTTTGTTGAAGTAGAATGTGATTTAAATAAATGCGAAGGATTTACTGATTCTAGAACAGGTACTCAAGTTTCTACTTTACTAATAGGGAAACGTGCTGATATTACCAGTTACACAGTCACTGCACCAGCCCCTAAATATGGTTATAGATTTACAGGCTGGGAATTAATATCTTCAAGAAAAGCTGTTTCAAATGAGTTGGGTTCAGGAATTCTTTCGGGCAAGTATATAGCAACATATGAAAAAGTTTAATAATTGAATAGTATACAAAATTAAAAAACAGGTATCAAAAAATTGAATGTTAAAAGTACCTGTTTTTTTTATCATAATAAGATATATACAAAAAAAGAAATGATATATTGGGAAGAATTAGATAGACAAGTAGAAGAATATGCGAATAAAAGTGGATTTATGTATGTAATAGATGAAGAACTATTTTCGAAAATTCAATAGATAAACCAGCATCATTTGAAATAAGATATTTAAAACAATTTTATGAATTAGTTGGATTTGAAAAATTAGTACCAAATTATAATGAAGGTTCAAAAAATATAGTTATTTCTTCTGATAACGAAAGAAATACTATAGTTACTTATATATATAATGAAACATTGGAAACAGGTATAATTACTAACTAAAAGTAGTTAGTTTTTTGCATAAAAAGAAAAAAATAGTGATAAACATTTGATAAAGAAACTAAATAGTTAGGAATAAATCAAGATATAAAATGGCTAAAAAATACTTAAATAGAGGATTTAAATACAATTGATTTTCTGTTAGTTTTATATTATAATATAAAACACAAATTACTACATACTAAATCAATTAATAAAAAGAGGTGTATTTTTATGAAAAACGATAAATCTAAAGACAAAATTAATAAAAATAAAGTATCAGATATGAATGGCATAGATATAAGTAAAAAAGATATTATTAGTCATAATGTTGTAGTAGAAACAAATATTCCTATTGAAGTATGTCATAATAATGGAAAATCAGTTATTACTAACTATGATGTTGTTCGTATTTTAGAAATACATTTAGATGTCTATTTTAAGGAAGATAGTGAAAAAAAAGAAAATATTGAAATAACACAACCTGTTCGACTAGTAACGTTTAAAGATAATAGTTATGAACTTGGAAAAATACAATTAAATAGAAGGCAAACATACCAATTATTATGTGATATGATAGATAAAAATACAATTGATAAGTTTAATAATAAAATGAATTTTTTATCCATAAGTGATAATCATCCTTTCCATATAAGTACTAAAACAATATTTAATGGCATAATGAGTACAAGTGAATTTAGTTATGATCTTTATAATGATGAATTTAAAAAAATTATCAAACATATTATGAAACATAATAAAGAAAATTATAAAAATTCAGATGATACTTTATCATTTTTTAAATTTTGTAAACATTATTTTGAACAAAAAGCAATCACTGACAAAAAACAAATTGCGTGCAAAAAAATAGAAAATATTATTAATGATAAAAAAATTACAGATTATAAAGTTAGAAACAATATTGATATTAATAATAATGATATAAACAAGATAGTACATTTGGATATTTGTCTTGATGACAACGAGTGGACACATCTTATAACCTATGAAGGAAATAACTATATACCAAGCAATGTTAGGCTAAATAGGAAGCAATTTGTTGATTTGTTAGAATTAATTATAAAAAATCCCAGTCATTTTATTGATACTGAAAGTATAATTCAATCTATATGTGATAATAATTTTTCTATAAATTACGAAAAGGTATTAGAGGGCTTATTATTAATTAGTAGTGTAGATACAGATCTATCTAGTATTAAACTATGCAATTTTTTTCTAGAAACAATGAAAAAGGAAAGAAAAAACAAAAATCCCGAAAGAATGTTAATTGATAATATAAGTGATATAATTCCAAAATTAGAAATGATTACACAAGTAAAATTTGATTTTAATGATGAAGATAAGGATACAATTATTAAATTGCTCATTTCTCTTAATAACGAGCAATACATTAATTCTGATAATAAATTATCAACTTATTCTTTAGCAGTGTCAATATTAAATAAATCATTCTTTAAGGCATCTATTTCTGGAAACAATAAGTTGAAAGTATCTGATATTGCTTATTCAATATCAAATTGTGACCAAATTCAAAAAGATATTAGAAAAAAGACAGCTAGTTTATTATTAGATAACTTTAATCAAAAGAAGAGTGAAAATAAGAAAAACTCCAAAAAATTGAATTTCCCCAAAAAATAGTATAGATAATTTATTATATAATAAATAATATTTAATCAATAATTATATATTTAACTTTTAACTTTAATTATGGAGGTAAACTATGAATAAAACAAAAAAAATTGCCAAAGAAAATATAGAAAAATATGAAAAAATGAAAGAAAAAGAAGCTGAAGAAAGGACACGTGAAAAGACAATAGGTGATTATCATATTAATATAGAAACAAATTTTGATGATCCTATTAATCATAAACATGATAATATACGTATTAGAGCAGTTCATTTATATATTTGGTTTTTAGAAGATGATGATATTGAACTTGGATATGTAATAAAGAGAAAACCTATTCGACTTATATCATTTAAGAATGATAGTTATGAATTAGGTCAAATTCGATTAACATTTTGGCAAATGTATGATTTATTATCTTTGATTTCTTTAGATGGAGGGGAGATATTTGATAATTCATCTAAATTACTATCAGAAAAAGATAATAAAATTTTTTCTATAAACCCAGAAACAATAATTAAGGGATTCTCTGATTTGTGTAAAAGTTTTGAAGAATATATTTTCTATAAAAATTTTGAAAATAATTTTATAAAACAAAGAAAACAAAGTAATGAAATCGAAAAAATTCTTGATGATAATTCTTCATTTTTAAAGAATTGTAAGCACTATATAGAACATAAAGAAAAAACTAATAAAAATGAACAACCTAAAAATAATGAAGATTTTTGGAAAAAGAAAATTAAATCATATGAAATAAAAGTAAAAACAGATAAACCTATTATTTATGGAGAAGATCCGTGGAATTTGAATAATCCTATTATTAAAAATAAAAATGATATATATATTAACTCAATTAGTCTAAAAATTTATTTCAAGGGTGGTTCAGCTCGTCTTTTAAAGTTTGACGGATTTGATTATAGTTATAAAGCAGGCAAAATAAAGTTATCAAAAAAACAGTTTTCTGATTTATTAAAGATGATTATAACAAACCAAGATTTTTATTATGACAATAAAATCGAAACTATAGAATCTGACTTTTTTGATTATATAGGTGCTGAAAAATTATTAGAAGCCTTATTATCAGTTAGTGATGTAGATGCAGATTTATCAATTATTAAATTGTGTAATGATTTTTTAAATTCAAGAGAAAAACATATAAAAGAACAGGAACAAGAAATATACCAACCATTATATGAAAAGCATAAAGAATTTGATAAACTTTATGATGGATTAAGAAATAATAATTATAATAATAGTGATATATTAACAGAAATGTTTGAAAAAAATTTTTCTTCAAATAAAAAGTTACCAGAAGGTACAATTGATGAAATGTTATATGATTCTATGAGTGCAATAATTCCCACATTAGAAGAAATTACAAAAGTAGAGTTTAATTTTAATAAGAAAGATAAGAAAGTAATTATTAATTCAATTATATCACTTATTAATTATGAATGTATGAAGTCTGATGAAAAAGTTTCAGCTAAATCTATAACAACATCAATATTAGGTGAAGCATTTTCTCAATCAGCAATTTTAGGTAAAAAGGAATTAGATATATATGATGTTGCTCAATCAATATTAAATTGCGATAAAATTAATAAAGATATAAGAAAAAAAGAAGCTGAATCTTTGATAAATAAAGTAAAGAAAAATCAAAGAAAAAATGAAAAAAGTAATAAAATAAAGAGAAAATAGATTTTTAAATATTTACAATTATACGAAATAATTAAAATAATATATAATTTTAAAGAAAATAATTTATTAATAAATATATAATAAAAAGTAAATAATGCAATAGATTAATCTTAATTGCATATAAAACATATTATTTAATACATACTAATACTGGTGATTGTAATGAAAATAAGATTAGGATATGTATCTATTAGTAAAGCCTTAAATAATATTACACCCTCTAGTACATTTACTTATACAAATTATTTAAAATGTGAAAATAAAGAAGAAAAATTAGATTCTATTATAAAATCAAATTTATTAGATTTAAAAGAACTTATTATTTATAATATTAAAAATAATATTCATTTTTATCGTATAACCTCTAAACTTATTCCCCTTGCAACACATAAAGAAGTTAATTTTGATTATATAAAAAAATATAGTAAACAATATAATGAAATATCAAAATTAATAAATAAATATAATATAAGAGTAGATACACATCCAGATCAATTTTGTGTTTTGAATAGTACAAATAAAGAGGTTATAGAAAACTCTATTAGAATAATTAACTATCACTATAATATATTAAAAGCATTAGGTATAAAAAATATAGTAATAATATTACATATTGGAAGTAGTGTATTTGGAAAAAATAATTCGATATCAAGATTTATTAATAATTATAAAAAATTACCAAATCATTTAAAGAAAATAATAGTATTAGAAAATGATGATAAAATATATAATGTTTCTGATACTCTTGAATTATCAAAAAAGTTAAATATTCCAATGGTATTAGATTATCACCATCATATATGTAATAAAAGTGATAAGGATATAGATTTTTATTTAAAAGATATCTTTGCATCATGGAATGGTAAAACTCCAAAAGTCCATTTTTCAAGTCCTAAAAATAAAACAAAAAAAGATTTTAGAAGTCATCACGACTACATAAATTCAGATGATTTTATTGATTTTTTGAATATAATTAAAAAATATAATGTAGATTTAGATATTATGTTGGAAGCAAAAGCAAAAGATGATGCATTATTTAGGCTAGTTAGAGAATTAAAATATAAGACAAATTATAAATTCATTGATGAAACTTCTTTTTATATTTAATTAAATAATTCTAGACAAATTGTCATAAAAATGGTATAATATGTAAGAAAAGAGGGGGGACTAAATACATGAAAAATTATCAAAAATATATAAATGTTGCACAATCGTATTTAGATAATATTGGTTCGGATTATAAAATACAATCAGATAGTTATAATAAAAGTTTGTCAATTATAGGAAATAAACATGATTTTATAGTAGAAACAAATGAGCAGCAGGATGATAAAAAAATAACATGTACTATAAATGTTTCTGATACAACAGGAGTTATGATATATATTAAAAATATACAGCCAGATAGTGATAGTACTATTAATAGCAAACTAATATCTGAAATGTTTTCAAAAATTGAATATGATGAGCAATCAAAAAAAATATTCTTTTCAACTAAAAATGTTTATTCAAAAAAAGAAAATATAAAAAATCAAGATTCTGAAAGTTGTTCTTTATATGAAACTGTTAGTATTACATTAAAACATAATAATTTTAAATATAGTGATGGTATAGATAATAATTTAATTGAATCTAAAGAATTAATAAAATAGAAAGGAATATATCTTTTCTTTTTATTTTTATTATAATATTTAAGGAGTATATATGGAAGTTAATGAAGCAATAATAAACCGTAGAAGTATTAGAAAATTTACTGATAAAGAAATAAATGACATAGATATAAATAAAATTATAAATGCCGCAAGACTTGCTCCTTCAGCAAAAAATAGACAACCTTGGCTATTTAAAATTACAACTGAAGAAGAAAAAAATAAATTAGCAGATATTATGATAAAATATGATAATGAAAATGAGTCAATTTCATCTAGTATAGGTTTTACTGCTAATATTATAAAAAATGCTAAAGAATTAATATTAGTATTACGAAATAACAATGATCAAGAATGGTTAGAGATGGATTTATTATCAATAGGAGCTGCAATAGAAAATATGTGTCTAGAAGCAGAAAATTTATCTATTTCAACATTATGGATAGGAGATATTTTCTTTGTAAATAACGAAATATGTTCTAAATTGAATATAACTGAAGGAAAGATAATATCAGCTATAGCAATAGGATATAAAGACCAAAATCCTAATCCTAGACCTAGAAAAGGAATGGATGAAATACTTATCTAAATTTTACAAATAATTATAAATATGATATAAATATATATAATGTAATAGAAGTGGAGTATTATATGAGATTAATTAAAGAAAATAACAATCCAATAAATGAAGAAAAAATAATAAATCAAATACGTTCATTAGGAATAGATATGATATCTGAAGCTAAAAGTGGTCATCCTGGAATAGTATTAGGTGCAGCACCAATTATTTATACCTTATATGCAAAACATTTGAATATAGATATAGATAATCCTAATTACTATAATAGAGATAGATTCATATTATCATCTGGTCATGGTTCAGCATTATTATATGCAACATTATTCATGGCAGGTTTTGATTTAGAACTTGATGATTTAAAGAATTTTAGACAAATAAATTCAAAAACTCCAGGGCATCCTGAATTAGGTATAACTCCAGGCGTTGATATGACAACTGGACCATTAGGTCAAGGTTTTGCAACAGCAGTAGGTATTGCCATAGCAGAAAAATATCTAGAAGCAAGATATAATAAATTTTCAAAAAATCTATTTAATTTTAATACATATGTCTTATGCGGTGATGGTGATTTAGAAGAAGGTATTAGTTACGAGGCTGCATCACTTGCAGGAACACTTGAACTAAATAAATTAATTGTTTTATATGATTCAAATGATACCCAATTAGATAGTAAAACAGATATAGTATTTACTGAAGATATAAAAATGCGTTTTGAAGCATGTAATTGGAATTATATAAAAGTATCAGATGGAGAAGATTATAATGCTATTTCTAAAGCAATTGATGACGCTAAAAAAAGCCTAAAACCAACTATTATAGAAGTAAAAACACAAATAGGAAAATATTCTAAAAATGAAGGTACTAATTTAGTACACGGAGGTCCACTAGACGCTTTAGATATTACTAATATAAAGCAAAAACTAAATCTTCGAGATGTTAATTTTAATATTACAAATGATACTATTGAAGATTTTCAAAGTATGATTACAAAAAGATGTACTAATTTATCAAGTAAATTTGATAAACAATTAAATAAATTAAATGATGATATAAAAGATGAAATATTATATTTAATGAATACTGATAAGAAATTAGATTTTAAAGATTTAATCTACGATGAACCTGAAAATAAAGAAGAATCACCTAGAGTAACTTCTGGAAAAGTTTTAAATGAATTAGTTAAACTAAATCAATCAATAATTGGTGGTAGTGCTGATTTATTTAAATCTACAAATACTTTAATAGAAAAAGAAGATATATTTTCACCTAAAAATTATGAAGCAAGAAATATATATTTTGGGCTTAGAGAACATGCAATGGGGGCTATTTTAAATGGTATAGCGCTATTAGGATTTAGACCATATGGTTCAACATTTCTAGTTTTTTCAAATTATATGATGCCTGCAATCAGAATGGCTGCAATGTTAAAATTACCAATTACCTATATATTTACACATGATTCAATCAGTTTAGGAGAAGATGGTCCAACACATCAACCTATAGAACAATTAGCCCAACTACGAGTTATACCAAATTTAGAAGTATTTAGACCATGTGATGCTAATGAAGTAATTGGTGTTTATAAAACTATTATGAAAAAGAAAAATTCACCTGCTGTTATTTCTCTTTCAAAAAACGAATTACCTATATTAGAAGAAACAAATTCAAATGAAGTAGAAAAAGGTGGATATATAGTAAAAAATAATATAAGAAAATTAGATGGTATTATAATATCTTCAGGAGAAGAAGTTCATCTTGCTATAGAAGTTGCAAAAAGATTATATATAAAAGGGTTTGATATAAGAGTAGTAAGTATGCCTTCTATTAAAAGATTTATAGAAAATGATAAAGATTATATTGAAAATATTTTACCAGTTGGTATTAAAAAAATAGTTATAGAAGCATCTTCTCAAATGCCATGGAATGAATTAGTCTTTAATAAGAAATATTTAATAACCCTAGATACATTTGGAAAATCAGGTAAAAAAGATGATGTTTATAAAGAATTCGGTTTTGATATTGATACTTTAGAAGAAAAAGTAGAAGAATTATTAAAATAATATACGACATAATAAGACTTTCATATTTATTACAATATATTTGGTGATAATATGAAAGTCTTTTATATATTTAAAATAAAAAAAGAAATTAGAAATTTATATAATAATAATCAAAATGCATTATATAATATTTTAAAAAATATATTTATAAATCAATCTAGAGATAATATTATTGTTAAAAAAAATATATTAAATCAATTAATAGACAAATTTAATAAAGAAAATTTAGATAGAAATTTATTTATATTATTGCATAAGAAATTAATTTATTGTAAAAGAGGGGAAATTCATTATATTAATGATTTATATAAAGATGAAATATCAAAAATGGTTATTAAAACTAGTTATATAAAAATTGATACTGAAACAAATTATTCATCTTTTATTGATATTATTTCAAATTTAGATAATAATTTATTTGTATGTGACTTTTCTATAGATAAATATTTCTTTATAGATAGAATAAAAACACTTGTATAATAATATAAATTTTAGTAAAATAAATATAAGGAGATGATATTATGTTACATGATATATTAATGGTTGTATTAGGATTAGTTATTGGATTAGTAATAGGTTTTATAGTTGCAAGAACTTTAATGAAAAAATATATGAAGAAAAACCCACCAATTAATGAAGAAATGATTAAAGCATTAATGATGCAAATGGGAAGAAAACCAAATCAAAAGCAAATTAATCAAATGATGAAAAATATGCAAAAGTATATGTAAGGAGGTGTTAGTACAATGGATTTAATTAAAAGATCACATAAAGATTTAGAAAAATATTATCAAAATATATTAAACCTAACTGAAACAGAAAATGAGTTAATGATAAAACAAAATGAAAAAGAACGAGAAAAAGAAGTAGGAGTAACTTGTTTTGATACAGCTCTTAAAGGAGCAGAAAAAATAAAAATTAAAGCAAGAAGAAAATAAAGAGTTTTAACAACTTCTTTTTCTTTGTTATAAAATAAGGTATAATAAAAGTGGTGATTATATGAAAAATTTTAAGGAAAAACTAGCATTAGTACCAAATAAACCTGGTAGCTATCAAATGAAGAATAAAGATGGTGCTATCATATATGTAGGTAAAGCTAAAGATTTACAAAGACGTCTTAGAAGCTATTTTACTAGAACTGTTACTGGTAAAACTAAAATGTTAGTAGAAGATATAGATGATTTTGAATATATAGTAACATCTACTGAATTAGAATCTCTAATATTAGAAATAAATTTAATTAAAAAATATAATCCCAAATATAATATTTTATTAAAAGATGATAAATCATATCCATACATTGAGTTAACCAAAGATAAATATCCTATTTTAAAAGTAGTAAGAAATGTTAAAAGAAAGAAGAATAAAAACTATCTATATGGACCTTATCCAAATGTTTACGCAGCAAGAAAAACAGTAGAAATGTTAAATAGAATTTATCCTCTTCGAAAATGTAATAATTTAAAAAAAGATTTATGTTTGTATTATCATATTAATGAATGTTTAGGTTATTGTAAAAAAGAAATTAATAAAGAAGAAATTGATATTATGACTAGGGAAATTACTAACTTTTTAAAAGGAGACTCTAAAGCTGTAATAGATAAAATAACTAGTGAAATGTATAAAGCTAGTGATAATTTAAATTATGAAAAAGCAAAAGAATTAAAAGAGATGTTAAATGATATAAATATAACTCTAAATAAACAAAAAATTGATTTAAATAATAATTATAACTTTGATTTATTTAATTATTATAAGGATAAAAATTATTTATCAATACAAATATTTTTTATAAGAGGGGGATTATTATTAGGAAGACATGAAGAAATTATTAATTCTTTAGATGATGAAGAAATAATTGAATATATAATTAAATTTTATGATAAAAGAACAATTCTTCCTAAACAATTATTAGTACCAAATGAAATAGATAATAATTTATTGAGTGAATATTTTGATATTAAAGTAGATATTCCAAAACGAGGAAAACTTTATTCGTTAATGAAATTAGCAAAAGAAAATGCTAAAGAAAAATTAGATGCTGAAGAAGAAACTTTAAAGAAAAATGATGATTTAAGACTTAATGCCATAGAAGAGTTAAAAAAATTACTTAAATTAGATAAAGTATCAAGAATGGAATCATTTGATAACTCTCATTTATTTGGAACTTTTTATGTAGGTGGTATGGTAGTATTTAATGATTTTATACCACTAAAAAATGAATATCGTAAATATAAATTAGCCATAGATGTTAAAGATGATTTAGCAGCTATGAGGGAAGTATTATACAGAAGATATTATAAAGTACTTATGGAAAATTTAGAAAAGCCAGATTTAATTGTTTTAGATGGTGGAAAAACTCAAATAAAAATATGTAAAGAAATAATATCTAGTTTAGGTATAAATATTCCAATTATTGGTCTTGTAAAGAATAAAAATCATAAAACAAATGAAATTATGGATGAAAATTATAATATATTACCAGTTGATAAAAATAGTAATTTATTTCTATTTTTAACTAAAATACAAGATGAAGTACATAGATATGCCATAACATATCATAGAAATATAAAAGCAAAAGGAGCTTTATCTTCACTTTTAGATCTTGCACCAGGTGTTGGTGAAGTAAAGAAAAAAGAATTATTAAAAGAATTTGGATCACTAAAGAAATTAAAAGCTGCAAGTATAAATGATTTAGAAAAAATATTAAATAAAGATACAGCTAAAAAACTATTTTCATATTTAAAAGAATTGTAGTATAATTTTAATAAAGTAGGTGATTTTATGATAAATAATAATAAAGGATTTTCACTTGTTGAATTATTAGGAGTAATAGTAATATTTGGAATACTAGCAACAGTTGCAACAGTAGGTACAACTCATTATTTACAAGATTCAAGAGAAAGTTCATTTTTAATGATGTCACAAAGTATATATTTAGCTACTGAAAATTGTATGATTGAGAATAAGTGTATTCCAGATAATACTTATGATATTAAAACATTAAAAGAAATGAAATATTTAGATAATATAAAAAGTCCAGGTGATAAAAGTAAAGATTGTACAGGTACTGTGAAAATTTATAGTAACAGTTCCTCATCTATTCCATATGGTTTTAAAAAATATAAATATGATGTTTCTCTAACATGTCAAGGTGTTAATAAAAAAGAATATAAAAATTTAACTTGGCCTGATGCTAAAGTAAAAATAAAATAGCAATAAAACCTATTAATAAAAATAAAAGCAGGTGGTAGTATGGCAAATATTAAAATAATGGATGAAGTTTTAGCTAATAAAATAGCTGCAGGAGAAGTAGTTGAAAAAACTATGAATGTAGTAAAAGAATTAGTAGAAAATAGTATTGATGCAGAAAGTTCTATCATAAAAATAGAGCTTATTGATTCTGGTGTTAAAGAAATAAAAGTTACAGATAATGGTAAAGGTATGGATAAAGAAGATGCTAAACTAGCATTTTCTCGTCATGCAACTTCTAAATTAAAAGATATTGAAGATTTATTTAATATAGAATCATTAGGTTTTAGGGGTGAAGCTTTACCTTCTATTGCCGCAGTATCTAATGTCGAATTAAAAACATCCAACGGAAAAACAGGTACAAAAATCACTTTATCAGGTGGTAAAAATATAAAGTCTGAAAATTCTGATTTACAAGAAGGAACTACTATAATTGTATCTGATTTATTTTATAATACTCCAGTACGTTTAAAATATTTAAAAAATCTTTATATAGAACTTGCTAATATAGAAGAATATATAAATAAAATGGCTCTTGCATATCCAAATATTAAATTTACATTAATTAATAATAATAAAACTTTATTAGATACAGCAGGTGATGGTGATCTATTAAAAGTAATCTATAATATTTATGGTATAGATATAGCTAAAAAAATGATTGAAATAACTGGTGAAAATGATGATTATTATATATCAGGTTATATCTCATATCCAGAAGTTGCAAGATCAAATAGAAATGCTATTACAACTTTAGTAAATGGTCGTGTTATTAAAAATAATAGATTAAATAAAACAATTATAGATAGTTATCATACATATATACCAAAAGAAAAATTTCCAATAATAGTTCTAAATATAGATGTTGATCCAATCTTAATAGATATTAATATTCATCCTACTAAAATGGATATTAAATTTTCTAAATTTGATGAGTTAGAAAATTTAATAGAAAAAGAAATAAAACAAAAACTAGAAACATTATTACTAATACCAAATGTTGCAGTAAGAGATAGAAAAACTATAGATGAAGTAAGTAATATAAAACCAAGTATTAGTAAAGACTATGAAGAAGATAGTAATACAAATAATACTAATTATGAAGAAGTAACAATTGATTTTGAAGTTGCTGATGAAAAGGAAGAATATCAAGAAGAAAAAATAAAAATTAAAAAAATGATACCAAAAGGTATAGTATATTCTACTTATATAATTGCTGAAAATTCTGATGGTATGTATATAATAGATCAACATGCAGCAGCAGAGAGAATTAATTATGAGAAAGTATTAAAAGAAATAACTAAAGATAATCCTATAATTTTAGATTTATTAGTACCTATAAAAATAGAATTACCTAGTAATGAATACTTAATTTTAAAAGATAAATTAGATATTTTAACTAATATGGGATTTAATATAGAAGAATTTGGTACTAATACTATTATAGTTAGAGCTCATCCTAATTGGATAAAAGAAGGTTATGAAGAAGAAGATATTAGAAAAGTTATTGATACAATAATTTGTAATGATAAATTTGATTTAGAGATGTTTGTTTGGAAAATTTCAGCCACTCAAGCATGTAGAATGAGTATAAAAGCAAATGATTATATTAATTATGATGATCAAGTATATTTATTAGAAGAATTAAGAAAATGTGAAAATCCATTTACCTGTCCTCATGGAAGACCTACTATAATAACCTATACAAAGTATGATTTAGAAAAATTATTTAAAAGGGCAATGGATTAATGAAAGATATTATAGTAATAGTAGGCCCAACTGGAGTAGGTAAGACAAAATTAAGTATTGAACTTGCTAAAAAATTAGATGGTGAAATAATTAATGGAGATTCTGTAAGTATTTATAAAAATTTAGATATAGGTAGTGCAAAACCAACTAAAAAAGAGCAATCAGAAATACCACACCATTTAATAGATATTAGAAATGTAGATGAAGAATATAGTGTCTATGATTATCAAAAAGACGCTAGAAGAAAAATAGATGAAATAACTTCACGAAATAAAAGAGTAATTATAGTAGGAGGAACAGGATTATATATAAAAGCAGCACTATATAATTATGAATTTAGTGAAGGTACTACATATAATCAATATAACAAATTATCTAATGAAGAATTATATAAAAGAATAAAAAAAATAAATAATAATATAGATATTCATATAAATAATAGAAAAAGATTAGTAAGAGTCTTAAATAAATTAGAAAATAATGAAAAAATTACAAATCATAAAGATGAACTTTTATATAATGTTAAAATTATAGGTTTAACTACACCTAGAGATATATTATATAAGCGAATTAATAATAGAGTAGATTTAATGATTAAAAATAACTTACTTATAGAAATACAATCCCTAAAAGATAAATATAAAAATTCAAAAGTTTTAAATAGTGCTATTGGATATAAAGAGTTTTATGATTATTTATTTAATGATAAAAAATTAGATGATGTTATTGATGAAATTAAAAAAAATTCTAGACATTATGCTAAAAGACAATATACCTTTTTTAATAATCAAATGAATGTAGTTTGGTTCGATACTGATTTCAATAATTTTAATAATACAATTGATTTAGTAATTGATTATATAAATAACTAGTTAATTATTGACTTTTAACTAGTTTTATTGTATAATATAGAGCAATTTGAGGTGATAATATGGAAAAAAGTAGAACATTAAATGAATGGATAAAAGATAAAAAAGAGTATATTAAAGACGAAAAAAAAGGATTACTAATAACTGGTGCTACACTAATAGGAGTAACAGGCTCTCTTTTAATAGCTTCTTCTTTTTCAAAGGTAGATAATAATAAACAATTAGTTTTAACAAACCAACCTAAAACTATTACAGAAGAAGATAATGCTAATGATAATAATATATCATTTCAAGAATCACAAGATATCAGAATATATAAGTACCAAGGAGAAGAAAATCCGTATGATATAAATATTTTGTTTTTAAAATCAATGAAAGATAAGAATAAAAAACATTATAATATTGATATATTATCTGATGTAATAATCACTAATGAAACTCTAAATAGAGGAAATGGCCAATTTTTAGGATGTTTACAAGACTATCTAATAGTAAATGATAATATGAAACAAAATTATACTAAAGAAGAATTAAGAGAATTAAAAAATCTAATAAAAGTAAAAGAAATATCTAATAATAAAAAATTGACTAAATAACATAAAGGACTAATTAAGTTCTTTTTTTTCTACTAAAATTGGACTTATATTTTTATTTTTGATAAAATATAAGTGGTGAATGTAGTATGAAAAGAAGTTCAATTGATAGAGAAAAATTAAGTCCAATGATGAAAGAATATATGATTTTAAAAGACAAATATGAAGATTGTATTGTATTTTATCGATTAGGGGACTTTTATGAAATGTTTTTTGACGATGCTATTACTGCATCACGTGAATTAGAACTTACTCTAACTGGAAAATCAGCTGGACTAGATGAAAAAGTACCCATGTGTGGAATTCCACATCATGCTTATTCAAATTATATAGATGCTTTAATAGAAAAAGGTTATAAAGTAGCAATTGCTGAACAATTAGAAGATCCAAAAACTACTAAAGGTACTGTAAAAAGAGATGTTATACAAGTAGTAACTAGAGGAACTAGATTAGATAATAACCTAGATAGTAAAAATAATAATTATATTGCAAATATTTATGATTTTGGATATTGTAAAGGAATATCTTATACCGATATATCTACAGGAGAATTTTTTTGTGAATTATTAGAAAAAGAAAATGATGAAATTATAAGAGAAATAGTTAAACGAGGATTTAGAGAACTTATAGTAAATGAAACTATTGATAGAGAACTTATAAATACATTAAGAGTTAATTATGGAATATTAATTACTATAACAAAAGAATTATATGATAGTGATGATTATAAATATATTTATGAAGATATAGAAGATATTAGATTAGTTAATACAATAAAACATTTACTATATTACATAATAGATACTAAAAAAGGAGACTTACATCATTTAAAAAAATGTGAAATTGTAAAAAGAGGTAATACTTTAATATTTGATAATAATACCAAAAGAAATTTAGAGCTTGTAGAAACTATTAGAGGCCGTGATAGACAATACAGCCTACTTTGGCTTTTAGATAAAAATAAAACTGCAATGGGTTCTCGTTATTTAAAAAATCAAATAGAAAACCCAATAACAGATAAAAAAGAATTAGAAAGAAGATATGATTTTGTAGAAAAAATATCGACTGAATTTATAATTAGAGATGATTTACGTTCTGCATTAGATGAAGTTTATGATTTAGAAAGATTAGCAGCACGTATAAGTTATGGTAATTTAAATGCAAGAGATATGTTACAATTAAAAAGAAGTTTAAAAGCATTACCTAAAATAAAAGAATTATTAAATAGCCTTAATTATGATAAAAATATAGAAACACTAGATGAAGTTACTTCCTTATTAGAAAAAACTATTAATGAAGAACCACCTCTATCTTTAAAAGAAGGTTCAATTATCAAAGATGGATATAATAGTGAATTAGATGAATTAAGAAGTATCAGTAGTGGTTCTAAAGACTTTATTTTAAGTATTGAAAAAACTGAAAAAGAAAGAACTGGTATTAAAACTTTAAAAGTAGGTTTTAATAAAATATTTGGTTATTATATTGAAGTAAGTAAAGGGCAAAAACATCTAGTTAAAGATGAATATGGTTATGAAAGACGTCAAACACTTGCTAATTGTGAAAGATATATAACTAAAGAATTAAAAGAAAAAGAAAATATAATATTAGGGGCAGAAGAAAAAATAAATAATTTAGAATATAAATTATTTATGGATATTAGAGAAATTGTAAAAAGATATATTCCTAATATTCAAAAAATATCTAAAATAATAAGTGAAGTAGATATGTTACAGTCTTTTTCTATAGTAAGTGATGAAAATAAATTTGTAAGACCTAAATTAACTAAAGAAAAGGAATTAGAATTAATTGAATGTCGTCATCCTGTAGTAGAAAAAGTTATAAAAGATAAATATGTATCTAATGATATTATTATGAATAAAGATACAAATATTTTATTAATAACTGGCCCTAATATGGCAGGTAAATCTACTTATATGAGACAATGTGCTATAACTGTTATAATGGCTCAAATAGGTTGTTTTGTACCTTGTAAAAGTGCTAAAATGCCTATATTTGATAAAATATTTACAAGAATTGGAGCTAGTGACGATTTAGTAAGTGGTGAATCCACATTTATGATAGAAATGAAAGAAGCAAATTATGCAATAAGTGAAGCAACAGAAAATAGTTTAATTCTTTTTGATGAGTTAGGTAGAGGTACTGCTACATATGATGGTATGAGTCTTGCTCAAGCTATATTAGAATATATTCATGATAAAATTAAAGCAAAAACACTATTTTCTACCCATTATCATGAATTAACTTCTCTAGAAAGAGATTTAAAAAACTTACGAAATGTACATGTATCAGCTCAAGAAGAAGATGGAAACATTACATTTTTACATAAAGTAAAAACTGGAGCGGTAGATAAAAGTTATGGTATCAATGTAGCATCACTTGCCAAACTTCCAAAAGATTTAATCAAAAGAAGTGAAGAAATATTAAATGTATATGAAAATAAAAATGTAAAAAAACAAGTATTTACTCAAACTAGTTTATTTGAAGATACTGAAGAAGAAGTAGCTAAAGTAGAAGTAGAAAATGAAATAGAAGAAAAAATAAAAGAAATAAATCCACTTGAGATGACTCCTCTTGAAGCGTTAAGTTTCTTATATGAATTAAAAAATGAAATAAATAAAGAATAGTATTTACAATTGCTTAACATAATTGACTTATTTGTAATATATGATATAATATAGTCAAATTTTAGGAAGTGGTAGTTATGAATTCCCTAATTTTAACTGAAACACAGATATTAAATTTATTAAAAATGTTAAATCCTAATGCAGATATTAGAGGTATAGATACTAATTTTAATAATGGAGAAAATATCCTTTTTTCAGTTGTTCCTAAAGAAAAACTAATCCTTCCATATGGTTGCCATATAACAAAAGATGGTATTACAAATAAATGGGATGATGATACTTATGATGATATTTATATAACATATAAAATATATTCACAAAAACGTGCTATTTTAATGGGTAAAAAATTAGAACAAAAAGTTAATAATAAAAAAGAATTACCTAAAATTAAAAAAATATATATGCTAGAAGATAAAATAAAAAAAGCATTAATATGCTATGAACATGGATATAAAATTGTAGAATATAAAGATTTTTGGGATATATTAATAGAATTAGAAAAACAAGATCATAAAAAAATAAATATAAAAGAATTTCTACGCAATGATAATAGATTTATGAAGAATGTACCACCTGTAATTATAAATAAAATTATAAAAGGTATTATACCATATGATATAGATGATTATTTATTAATGAATAATACTTATGTAAATTTAAGACCAAATGCTAGAAATATTTTAAAAAATAATTATGCTGTTGTAAAATCAAGTACTTTAATGGGTAAAAAAAGAGCTAAAAATACAGATTCATCTATTATTCTTTCACATTTTCAAAATAAAGATTTAAAACTAATAGCAGTAGCAGATAGTAATGAAGATGATTATAATATAACAGCATCAACTCTTGTTATAGAAGAATTAAAAGAATGGTTTAATAAATTAAATTTAAGCGAATTAGAAGATGAATCTATAGTTACTAAATTACAAGAAAAAATCTATAATATAAATTGTATATTATATAATATAGGTTATAGAAATAATATAGTAAGTAGTTTTACTTCTTCCCTAACAGTTGCTTTAATTTTAAAAAATAATACTATAATTTCAAGTATTGGTAATACAAAAGCTTATAGAATAAAAGAAGAAATATTAACTCCAATATTTAAACCTAGTTATAAACCATCTGAAACTATAATAAAAAAAGATAATCAAATAATTGAAAATAGTAAATTAGGTAAATATGCACCATATCAATTATATACAGCGAATATAGAGAATACAAGTTATGATAAATTAATATTAGTAACAGATGGAGTATGTTACTCATTAAATGATAAGACTATAGAGTTTATCGCAAATACTGCAAAAAAAGAAGAATTAGCAGAAAAATTAGTAGATATGTCTATAGGTGATTATAATGATAAATCAAACTATGGAGAAGATAACGCTACTGCTTTAGTTTATATAAAAAAATAATTATAAAGAATACTGCACTATTCACTTGGTGTAGTTTTTTTATTATATTAATTAGTATAATAAAAAAATTATTAATATTATTATTGATTTATCAAACATATGTTGGTATAATAAATATATAACTACATAATGACAATTTATATTAGTTATGGTAAAATTAAGACGAGGTGAGCATTTTGAAAAATAGAAGTGAACTAAGAGAAATTATAATGAAAATAATCTATCAAGTTAATATTTTAAATGAAACTAAACTTCCATATGATATAGATTCGTTAATTAAAGAACAAATAGATATAAAAAATGATTTTGTCATAGATACTGTTAAAGGTATAATAAAAAGTCAAAATAAAATAAATAAACTTGCTAATAAATATTTAGAAAATTGGACTATTGATAGATTAAATAAAGTAGATCAAGCTATATTATCAATTGGAATATATGAATTAATGTATACAAAAACTCCATCTATTGTATCAATAAATGAAGCTATAGAATTATCTAAAAAATATAGTGATTTAGATGTAGTTAAAATGATTAATGGAGTATTAGATAATATATTTCATAGTGAGATAGAAAATGAATAATGATAAATATATTACAGTAACTCAATTAACTAGATATATTAAATATAAAATTGATAATGATACTAATCTACAAGAAGTATTTTTAAAAGGAGAAATTTCAAATTTCAAAGCTCACTCACGAGGTCACTATTATTTTACTTTAAAAGATGAAAATAGTAGAATAAATGCGATTATGTTTGCATCACAAACAAAAAATATAAAATTTATGCCAGAAGATGGTATGAAAGTATTAGTAACAGGAAAAATAAGTGTATATGAAGCAAATGGTGGTTATCAAATATATGTATCTGATATGATAGAAGATGGTATTGGTAATTTATACATTGCATATGAACAATTAAAAAAGAAATTAGAAGATAAAGGATTGTTTGATAAAAGCAAGAAAAAACAAATTCCAAAAATTCCTCAAAGAGTAGGAGTAATAACTGCTCCAACTGGAGCGGCAATTAGGGATATAATATCAACTATTAAAAGAAGATTTCCTCTAACCGAAATTATACTATTACCTGCATTAGTTCAAGGTGCAGAAGCAGCTCCATCAATTGTAGAACAAATAAAAAATGCAAAAAATTTTGATTTAGATACACTAATTATTGGTAGAGGTGGAGGAAGCATTGAAGATATGTGGTGCTTTAATGATGAAGAAGTAGCCTATGCCATATATAACTGTGATATCCCAACAATAAGTGCAGTAGGACATGAAATAGATTTTACAATTGCAGACTTTGTTGCAGATTTGCGTGCACCAACTCCAACAGGAGCAGCTGAACTTGCTGTACCAAATAGATTAGACATAATAAACTATATTGATCAATTAAATATAAGAAGTAAAAAAATAATAATAAATAAAATCGAATTTTTAAAACAAAAATTAACTGATATAACTAGTAAATATATATTAAAAAATCCAATGAGTATTTACGAAATTAAAGAACAGCAATTTTCTAATCTTGTAGATAAATTAAAATATAATATTATAAATATTTATAACCAAAAAGAAAAAAAATATTTAAATATTACAAGTAGTTTTATCTTTAAAGAGCCATTAAAAATTATTGAAAAAAAAGAACAAAAATATATTCAAATATTATCTAAATTAGAAACATTATCACCTTTATCTACAATAAAAAGAGGATATAGTATTTTAAGAAAAGATAATAAAGTAATAACAAAAACAAAAGATTTAGTAAAAAATGATAAAGTACAATTAGAATTATCAGATGGTAAAATAAATATGGAAGTATTATAATAAGGAGGAATAAATCATGGCAGAGAAAAAAGAAAAAAGTTTTGAAGAAAATCTAGAAAAATTAGAAGAAATAGTTAAAAAATTAGAAAATGGCGATATACCATTAGATGATGCTATTAAAGAATTTAATGAAGCCACAAAACTTGCTAAAATTTGTGATGATACATTAAAAAATGCAGAAGAATCATTAACTAAAATCGTAAATAAAGATAATTCACTAGATAACTTTGAACTTAAAGACTAATAAGTCTTTTTTAGTTTAAATTTAAAAATTATTTACATAATATAAATAGAAATTAAATTACCAAAAATAAGAAATTTTAAAAAAATTAGATAAAATATACAAATTAAATAATTGGAAATTTTTTTTAGATATATTTTTACTAAATAAGAAAAAAATAATATTGTAGGAAGTTTTTAATGAGGTGATTTTATGAAAATTAAAAACAAACTACTAAAATATATTGTTCTTCTTTTTATTATACCACTAAATGTATTTGCTTATTCATCATATATAATACCTGGTGGAGAAACAATTGGAATAGAAGTTAATTCGAAAGGAGTATTAGTTGTTGGTTTTTATAAAGTAAATAACTCCTATATTGGACGTGAAGCTGGTTTTCTAGTTGGTGATAAAATAACTAAAATTAATAATAAGGAAGTTAATGGAGTAAGTGGACTACTAGAAGCTATTAATAATACTGATACTAATACAGTAGATATAACTATAATTAGAGATAACAAAGAAAAAGATATAAAACTAGAATTACAAAAAGATGCAGATAATATTTTAAAAACTGGATTATATGTAAAAGACGAAATAACAGGTATTGGTACTTTATCGTATATAGATCCAGAAACTAAAATATTTGGTGCCTTAGGACATGAAATAATTGAAAAAACTACTGCTAAAAAATTTGAAATATCAGATGGTATCATCTTTGGAGCAGATGTAATAAGTATAGAAAAAAGTGATAGTGGTTCAGCAGGAGAAAAAAACGCTAGATATGATAAAACTGAGGTGTTAGGAACCATAAACGGAAATGAAATATCCGGAGTATTTGGATCATATACTAGTAATCTTTCAGATAATAAAAAAATGGCTGTAGGTGAAATAAAAGATATAAAAACAGGTAATGCCACAATAAGAACAGTTATAAAAGATAATAAAGTTGAAGACTTCAATATAAATGTTTTAAAGATCAATGATTCCAGTGATACTAAAAATATACTATTTGAAGTTACAGACGAAAGACTTTTAAAAGAAACCGGAGGAATAGTACAAGGAATGAGTGGTTCTCCAATTATTCAGGATAATAAAATAATAGGAGCAGTTACTCATGTTATTGTAAATGAACCAACTAAAGGATATGGTATCTTTATAACTACAATGTTAAAAGAAGGAGAAAATTAGGAAGATATTTCTTCCTTTTTGTATAAAATAAAAATTAAATATAATACTAATAATGGTGATTATATGAATATTGATTATTTAGAAGCTTTTAAAATTATACCTAGAAGTATTACTTCATTAATAGTATTATTTTTTATTACAAAATTAATGGGTAAAAAACAAGTATCAGAACTTAGTTTATTTGATTATGTTATTGGTATTTCTATAGGTAACTTTACTGCAGAGATGGTTATGAATTTTGACTATCAATATATTAATGGTATTGTTGCTATAGTATCATTTGGACTTGTATCTTACTTAGTATCTGTTATAACCCTAAAAAGTATTAAATTAAGACGTTTTATAATAGGAGTACCTACAGTTATAGTAGAAGATGGTAAAATAAGCCTAGAAGCTTTAAAAAGTACTAAATTAGATGTAAATGATTTATTAGAAGAATGTAGAAGTATGGGATATTTTGATATAACCCAAATAAGTTATGCCATATTAGAAGTAAATGGAAAAATATCAATCTTACCTAAAAGTGATTATCAAGTACCTAATTTAACAGATTTAAAAATAAAAAAAGAAAAAGCATACTTATCAATAAATGTTATAATAGATGGAAAAGTTATGGAAAATAATTTAAATAATACAAATAAAGATATTAATTGGTTAAAACAAGAATTAAAAAAACAAGGATATACTAATTTTAATAATATCTTACTAGCAACAATAACTAATGGTAATTTAGCTGTATTTGAAAAAAATCATAAAGAAACAAAAAAAGTACTAGAATAATTGTATTTTTATACTTTTCATAGTATAATATATAACCATAACAAATGGAGTGATTATATGAAAGTATGGACAACTTTAAAAGTAAAAGATGAAAATAAATTAATAAATAAAATAGCTATATCTTTAACAAATTATATATATAAAAATGGTCCTATAAATGATATAGTAAGAAAATATAAAATAAATAATGAAGATAAGAAAATGTTAGATAGATACACACAAAATAGAATAGCAGGACTACTTATGTTATATAGTTCTAAAAATACATCAAGAATAAATGATATAGTAAATAAATATTTAACTAATACTGATATAGATATAACTCCTGAATTAGAAGGTTATATAGAAAAATAAAAAGAACTTTATGAATGAAGTTCTTTTTAAATATAAATTAATACACTTAGAAATGTTATTACCATAACCAATGCTAATATAATTGAAACTATCTTGATAACTTTATTACTCAAAATATTCACCTCATATTAATTATAAATTATTTGTAGAAAAAAGTAAATTATAAATTATTCTAAAAACACTTATTAAATAATATTATTTGATAGGTGAAGATATGAAAAATAAAATAATAAAAAATAAAAAATTATTTAAATTAATTATCCTAGTACTTATATCAATTATATTAGGAATACTTTATATTGCTATAATTTCTAAATCAAATAGACTAATGATTAAAGAAAATCTAGAACTATACTTTTCAAGTTTAAATAAATTAGACTATACTAAAGCTATAATTAATTCATTAACTGCAAATTTACTTTATAGTATAGGAATATGGTTATTAGGTATATCAATAATAGGAGTACCTATAATTATATTGTTATTATTATTTAAAAGTTTTATATTAGGTTTTACTATTAGTAGTATTATTTATTTTTATAAATTTAAAGGTATTATAATTGCATTAATATATATAATACCTTTAATAATAAATTTATTTTTAATATTTTTCTTAAGTTATTATAGTTTAATGTTTTCTTTTAATTTAAATAGATTATTATTTTTAAAGAAAAATATAAATTTTAGAAATATAATGAGAAGATATATTAAAATATTAGTATTTGTTATAATATGTACAATAGTTAGTAGTGTTATTGAAGTATATGTAGTACCTAATATCTTAAAGTTTTTACAAATATAAATAAATATTGTATAATAACACCAGG
Source organism: uncultured Bacilli bacterium (assembly GCA_947632545.1). Lineage (GTDB taxonomy): Bacteria > Bacillota_I > Bacilli_A > RF39 > UBA660 > UMGS995. The sequence continues at coordinate 24,143 of CANRPP010000006.1, forward strand.
TGGTATTAATGAAAAAAGTAATAGTTGGTATATCTGGAGGTGTAGATTCATCCGTTGCAGCCCTTCTTTTAAAAAAAGAAGGTTATTTAGTAGAAGGACTTTTTATGCGTAACTGGGATTCATCTTTAAATAATGATATTTTAGGTAATCCAAATATAAATAATGTAGATATTTGTCCACAAGAAAAAGATTATAATGATGCACTAGAAGTATGTAAAAAACTAGATATAAAACTTAATAGAATAGACTTTGTAAAAGAATACTGGGACTATGTATTTAAATACTTTTTAGATGAATTAAAAAAAGGGAGAACTCCTAATCCAGATATAATGTGCAATAAGTATATAAAATTTGATTTTTTTATTAAAGAAGCTAAAAAATTAGGAGCAGATTTTATCGCGACAGGTCATTATGCCAAAATAGAAAATGGTTATTTAAAAAAGAGTTATGATACAAATAAAGATCAAACTTACTTTTTATCTCAAGTTTCTAAAGAACAATTAAAAAATGTTTTATTTCCATTAGGAGATATTGATAAAAAAGAAGTTAGAGAAATTGCCAAAAAAGAAGGACTAATAACTGCAGATAAAAAAGATTCTACTGGAATATGTTTTATTGGAGAAAGAAACTTTAAAAAGTTTTTAGAAAACTATTTACCTGCTAAAGTAGGGGATGTAGTAGATATTGATACAAATAAAGTTATAGGTAAACATAATGGTCTAATGTATTATACAATAGGGCAGAGAAGGGGTCTAGATATAGGTGGTAATAAAGATAAAATGTTTATAGTAGGTAAAAACCTAGATAAAAATATTTTATACGTATCATTTGGTGATAATGAATATTTATATTCAACTAGTTGTATTGTAGATACCTTAAATTTTAATTGTGATTTAAGACCAACTAAATGCCAAGCAAAATTTAGATATAGACAAGACGATATAGATGTAGAAATAGAGTATTTAAATGATAAAGAAATATTAGTTAAATATGAAAAAGTTAAAGCAGTTACACCAGGACAAGCATGTGTTTTATACGATAAAGATATATGTATTGGCGGAGGTATTATTAAAGAAGTTAGAAAGAATAATAAAAAGCTTTGGTATTTGTTATAAAGATGTAAAGTATTTTACATCTTTTTTCTTGACACTCTTGACAAAAACATGTACAATTATATTGAAGGTGATAATATGAAAGACTTAAACAAATTATTAACAGAACTAGGAATCAGTAAAGTAAGATTATCAAAATATTTAGGGGTTTCTAGACAAATGTTATATAATTATTTAGCACTAGGTTCATTAGCAGATTGGCCTAAAGAAAAATCTGTAAAGTTATTAAGTTTACTAAATGTAACTAGTGAAGAAGAAATAAGTAAAATAGAAGTAACAGGTGAATATATTATAGAAGTAGAATCTAAATTAAATGAAGGAGTTAAAGATTCAGTAAATAAAGAAGTACTAACTGATTTAAAAGGATTTAATAAAAGAGAACAAGAACTTCTATCTGATATAATTAATCTATTAAAAGAAAAACTAGCAGATGATAAAACTAAAAATACATATAATGCATATAGCTATTTATATCATTTCTTACAAGCAATGGAAACAACACCAGAAATTAACTATATTTTAGCATATATGTCTAAATCATTAGGATTTACTGACGCTATGGAGTTTTTATTTAATAAAGACCAACAATTTATTTTTGAAAGCATAATCTTTAGTGCTATGACATTATATAATAATGGGGGAGCATCAAAGAGTAAGATATCAGAAACACATAAAAGATTCGTTGAAGATATAGAGCACAAAAATGAAGAAAAACTTAGTAGAACCCAAGAATTAAATACAGCTAAAGTTCAAGCTTTAAAAGAATTAGGATATACAGAAATAAATGAAAGTAATGCTAAAGAAGTTTTAGAAAAAATAGCAGAAATACAATCTAGAAAAGTATAAAAAAGGAAAACACTTGACTTTTCCTTTTTTTATTTATAATATAATAATGAATAATTTTATACAAAAGGAGGAATTTTAAATGAATAAAGATTCTGAATTAGTTAAACATGTTTTTGAAAATATTGAACAAATATTAAAAGATGCAAACGTTCCAGAAAGATGGTACAGTATAGGAAGATCTACTGAAATGACCAATTGTATTGATTTTGTTAATAATGAATGGATTATATATTATGTAGAAAAAGGAAATAAATTAGGTATAGAAACATTTCCGAAAGATAAATATAATGCAGCAGCTTTATCATACATAAGAAAGTTTATTAATGATAAAGAAAAAGTAAATGAATTACCTAAAGTATATTCAAAAAATAAGAAATAGGATATGTAATATAAAATATAGTAACTTCCTATAATTGATATTATGTTAACTTCTTATTTAATATCTATACATTATATTAAATAATTAACTATAACTAATATAAGAAGCACATATATATAAGTTAATAATATTACTACACTATTTCATATAATATATATTATAAAACTATAATAAAACTGAATTTATATTTAGTTTTATTTTTTATTTCTATTATTTATTCATATATCTTAATTAATAATATAATTACTAATTTATTAATAATATTATAAATAACTATATAATAAAATACATTTTAATTTCTCTACTACTCCTCTATTTTTAAATTTAATAAAATAGGGAAATCATGAAAATATTAGATTAATTTTAAGAAATCGAAATTAAATTAGACGGATAATTATCCACCTCAAGTTAAAATATTGAATGTATAAAATTAGATAAATATTATCATAATATAAATGGAGGTTAAAAATATGGCTAAAAAGCAAAAAATAAAATGTGATGTAGAAAGTTGTAAACATCAAAATACTGAAGATGAAGTATGCGAATTAAATGAAATAAAAGTATCATGTAACTGCAATAATGATGAATGTGAATCAAACGATGAAACTGTATGTGAAAGTTTTGAAAGTGTAGAAGATGATATTGACGATGACGATATTGGTATAGAAGTAGAAACTAATGAAGAAGAGGAAGAGGAAGAAGAGTACTCAGAAGAAAATCCTGAAACAGAATAAAAATAGGGGACTTATCCCCTATTTTATTTTTTAAATTTCTATTACACTAATTTATCTAATATACTTTCCCCTATTTCTGGATTATCTAGATTAAAATTATCAGCTATAGTAGCGCCAATATCAGCTAAAGTATTAAGTACTGGTAATCTTTTTGGTTCAGTAAATCCTCTACTATAAAAAATAACTGGTACATTTTCTCTTGTATGATCACATCCATCAAATGTAGGATCATTACCATGATCTGCTGTTATTATAAGTAGATCATCAAGTTCTAATTTATTTAGCATCATAGGTATCTCTACATCTAATTCTTCTAACGCTTTAGCATAACCAATAGCATCTCTTGTATGACCATATAAACTATCAAAATCTGCTAGATTAGCCATACAAATACCTGTAAAATCTTTATCCATTATATCAGTTAATTTATTTAAAGCTTCAATATTACTAGATGCTTTAATACTTTTATTAATACCTGTACCATCAAATATATCATTAATTTTACCTAATGCAATAACATTATATCTATTTTCTGCAAGTGAATCTAAAATAGTCTTTTTTGGAGGTTTTACAGCATAATCTTTTCTACCACTATTAGAAAATTTATAATTACCACTAGTTCCAACAAATGGTCTTGCAATTACTCTCCCTACTCTCCAGTCACTTCTTAATGTAATAGCTCTGATTCTTTCGCAATACTGATATAATGTAGAAACAGGTATAATATCTTCATGTGCTGCTACTTGTAAATCAGAATCTGCAGAAGTATATATGATTAATGAACCATAATTTAATTGTCTATCACCTAATTCTTTTATAACTTGATCATTATTACAACATATATTACCAATTACTCTTCTTCCTGTTGCTTTTTCTATTTCATCAAGAAGTTCAGCAGGAAAACCACTATTGAATGTTTTAAATTCTATATTATTAGTAATACCCATCATTTCATAATGACCATTTAGTGTATCTTTGCCAGCATTATTTGGCTTTGCAATAGTATAATATGCATCAACATCTTCATCATCATTCATATTTAAAGTATCTAAAAAACCAATCTTTTTCAAATTAGGTATAAATAAATCACATGATTCTTTAATATGACCTAATGTATTTGAACCAGTATCACCATATTTTATTGCATCTTCTGCTTCCCCTACTCCTAATGAATCTAACACCATTAAAAATATTCTTTTAAATTCCATAATATTATTCTCCTTTATGTTCTCTAGGATGATATTTTAAATAATCATTTTCTACTTTTTCATCACTAACATGTGTATATATTTTTGTAGTTGCAATATCAGAATGTCCAAGTAATTCTTGTATACTTCTTAAATCAGCACCATTACTAAGTAAATGTGTAGCAAAAGAATGCCTTAAAGTATGTGGATGAATTTCAGGATCTAAACCCTGCTTTTTCAATATAGTTTTTAAATTTTTAAAAAAACCTTGTCTTGTCATTCGCATGCCATGATTATTTAAAAATAATGCATCTGTAGCAACACCTTTTAGCATAGAATTTCTTATCTTTAAATACTCTTTCAAATAATAAATACTATACTCTCCAATAGGAACAATCCTCTCTTTAGAACCTTTACCAGTAATTCTAATAATACAATTAGTAAAGTCTATACTATTAACATCTAAACTAATAAGTTCAGATACACGTAAGCCTGCTCCATACATCAATTCTATCATAGCTTTATTGCGATAGTCAAATTGAGTATCAAGTTTAATATCAAGTAATTTATTTATATCATCAATACTTATTGCTTTAGGTATTTTTTTCCTAAGTTTAGGTCTAGAAATAGATTCTGCTACATCTGTACTAACTAATTTAGTTTTAAATAAATACGAATGAAAATTTTTTATTACAGTTAAATTATGTGCAATAGTTGAAGTCGTATCATCTAATTTATTTCTATACTTTAAAAAATTTTCTATATCATCAGTAGTTATATCATCTACATTATTAATTTTTTTCTTTACAAAATAATTATTATATACTTTTAAATCATAATAATATGACTCTTTAGTCTTATCTGAAAGTCCCTTTTCAAATATACAATAATTTATAAAATCATCTATTGCAGTTTCTATATTCATATTATTCACCTATAAATATTTTATCATATATAAAAAAAAAGAGCTATTTTTTTATCTTTTTCTTTGTATTAACTCTTTCACACATCCTATCTATATATAATGAAAATATTCTTTTTTCAAAAGGATTTAATTTATCTTTTTCTAATTTCTTTTTATAATTATAGAAAAAATAGCCCATATCTTCACCAGTAGAAAATTTTCTTATTTTACTATTATATGATTTAGAAAAGCAACAATTAGATGGAAAATCATTAATCTCAATAGTAGCAGCTACTAATTCTCTCATTTTAGAAATAAATAAATGTTTACTAAAATGTTCTTTAAATAATAAAAATTGTCTATAATAATTACTATCAGCGTAGTTAAGTTTTCCTTCTTTATATCTTTTATCTAGTTTTAATAAATATAATCCTACATCAACACCATTTGAAAAAGATATAGTACTAGTTTTAGCTGAACTCGGTTGAATAGAAACAGGAATAAAGTTATGTTCAATAATAAGATTTTTTATTTCATCTAATCTAGCTTTAAATTTTCTATTTACATAATATTTTTTTAAATTAAGAAAGTCATATACTATAGCTTTCATTTCAGCATCTAGTTTATCTTCTCTTATATATTTTTTACACTTCTCTATAAATTGACCAATATCTGAACCATCAGAAAATGATAATACTTCACAGGTATTTTTACTTTTTTTAGTAAGTTTTACAGGTATAAATTTATTTTTCTTAATAATTTCTGTAGCTTCTTTTATATCTTTACATAATTTTATATTAAAAAATTGATCTTCTAATTTTAATAAATCTGTAAATAATTCTTCTCTATCTTTTTTTAATTCACCATTTTTTAATAGTCTTTTTTGATCTTGAATCCAAGTACCTATATCACATCCATCTGAAAAAGTTTTAACTCTTTTTTGATTTTCAATAGGTCTATCTTTTCTATATAGTACAGGAAAATGACACAATTCAAAAGCTGCTTTTCTACATTCTTTTATTTTATCTTCATAGGTCATAACACTACCTCCAAAAACTTTTTATATTATAACATAAAATAATAAATTAGTAAATAAAATTTATGATATAATATCTATAGGTGATTAATATGAATAAACCCCTTGCTTTAAAATTAGCTCCTACTTCTATTAAAGATGTTATTGGACAAAAGCATTTAATAGGTAAAGATAAAATTATAACTAATTTAGTAAAAAATAAGAAAATATTTTCAATGATTTTATATGGTCCTCCTGGTGTTGGAAAAACATCTATCGCTAATGCTTTAGTTAATGATTTAGGCGTTAAATATAGATTTTTAAATGCCACTATAAATAATAAAAAAGATTTTGATATTGTAGTTGAAGAAGCGAGGATGTATGATGGTTTAGTTTTAATAATAGATGAAATACATAGAATGAACAAAGATAAGCAAGATTTATTACTACCACAACTAGAAAGTGGTTTAATAACCTTAATAGGTATGACAACAGCTAATCCATATCATTCAATTAATCCTGCTATAAGAAGTAGATGTCAATTATTTGAACTACAAGAGTTAGATGAAGAAGATATAATAAAAGGCTTAAAGAAAGCAATAAAACATCCTGAACTAAAGGATATTAAAATAGATAATAAAGCTATTAAATTAATTGCAAAACTATCAGGAAATGATTTAAGATATGCTTATAATTTATTAGAAATATCATTTTATTCTACTAGTGATAAAGTAGTTAATGAAGAAATCATTAGGAAAATAAATAGTAAACCCGTATTTTTTTCAGATAAAAATGGTGATGGACATTATGATGTATTATCTGGATTTCAAAAATCTATTCGTGGAAGTGATGTTGATGCTTCCCTTCACTATCTAGCAAGGCTTATAGAAGAAGGTGACCTAGATTCAATATATAGAAGAATGAGTGTTATAGCCTATGAAGATATAGGCCTAGCTAATCCTGGAATTGGACCTAAAGTAGATGCTGCTATTAATGCTGCAGAACGTGTAGGCTTACCAGAGGCTAGAATTCCACTAGGTACTATTGTTACTGAAATGGCTTTATCTCCAAAAAGTAATACTGCTCATACTGCCTTAGATGAAGCATTAAAAGATATAGAAGAAGGTTCTGTTGGTACTATACCAAAACATTTAAAAACCAATTCAGAAGAATATAAATACCCTCATAATTATAAAGGAAGTTATGTAGTTCAACAATATTTACCAGATAAGTTAAAAAATAAAAAATATTATCATCCTAAAGATATAGGATATGAAAAACAACTAAAAGAAATTTATGAAAAATTAGAAAAACTAAAAGAACAACTTTAATAAGTGTTCTTTTTTACTTTTTATATACTTTAATTAGACTAGTATTTACTTCAGTTTTATTTATATATGCTTCAGTACTATCAATAATCCAATCATAATTTCTTAATTCATCTTTCATATTTAACATTTCTTCATAACTAAACCATTTAACATCTAATATTTCATTTTTATCATATGAAATATTTTCTTCTAAAAGTTTAGTTTTAAATATTATACCTATAAATGTATTATCTTCTAAAACCTTATTACCAATACTTAATATACCTGTTAATTCCACTTTACAGCCAGTCTCTTCAAATATTTCTCTTTTAGCACCTTCAAAAATTGTTTCATTAAAGTCTAGATGACCAGCAGGTATATTCCACTTACCATAAACTATTTCTTTTGCTTATTTTACAAGTAAAAACTTTCCTTCTTTTTCTATAATTTCACCTGTAACTATCATATAAAACCTCCTTCATATTACAAATTAATAATAAGCATATCTATTGCTATATCAGGTAATATTTTACCACTTTTTACTTTATAATCTATATCAGCAAGTTTTTTTATAAAATCATATATTTCAGAATAAGTATAATTATAAATATATTCTTTTATTTTTTTTACTTGATAAAGTGATTTTAAATTTAGGGTATCTGCAATCTCTTGATTACTTAATTTATCTTCATCTAATAGTTTTATTTGATATACTAATTTAATTTGAGATGCCATTAAACCTATAATAGAATTCATATCAATATTATATTCACTTAATTCTTTATAAGTAATAAAAGCCATATGTTTATCTTTTAATATAATATACTTAATAAATGAAAATAATATTTCATTAGAATCCCCTAACTTTTTTATAACATAATTATTAATATCATCTTTAGTTATTTCTTTTTCATTTTCTTTATAAATCATTAACTTATTACATTCACTATTAAGTCTAGTTATATCACTTTTACATAAATTAACTAATAAATTTATATTAGAATTATCAATTTTATATCCTTTTAGTAAATCTTTTACATATTTAAAAGGATCTACTTCAATACTAATAATTTCTATATTATCATTTTTCTTTAATGATTTAATTATATTTAATCTATTATCTATTTTTCTAGTAGTTAATATAAGTAGATTATCTTTATTATAATTATCAATATATTTAAGTAAGTGATTTAATCTATTTTCATTATTATCACTAAAACAATTTTTTATAATTATTACTTTCTTATCACTTAAGAAACTATAAGTATCTAAATCTTCTAAAGCATTATCAAGACTAACTTCTTCTAGATCATATACACTTTTATATGCATTAGAAAATGAATTCTTATTAATAAGTTCTTCTATTTTTTTTTCTAATAATGTAGTATCTTCTGTTTCTAATAAATAATTATTTTTCATTTTTTATTTCTTTCTCTACATAGCTATAAATTTCTTTTAATTTAGAGATATCACTACCTCCACCTGATGCAAATGTAGGACTTCCTCCCCCATTACCTCCTGCTGCAGTAGATGCTTCTTTAATAATAAATCCTGCATTAACAGAAGTTGTACTTCTAGCTATAAAATTAATACTATTTTTATTTTTTATATTGGCAAAGAAAACAAAACCTTCACCCATATAATTTACTAAACTATCTGCGATAGCTTTTAAGTGAGATACTTCCATCGATGTAGTTTCCATAATAAGAGCTTTAATACCATCATAATCTTTAATTTTTTCTTTATAATAATCTAAATTATTTAATACTTTTTCTAACTTTAATTCATTATATTTCTTTTCAAATACTTTAACTTCGTCTTTTACATAAGAAAGTTCATTTTTATTAAATATAATGTCTTTATAAGAAGTTGGTTTTGAATTATCAATATCAACATTAAAATCAATAATAATACCTTCACGTCTTGCTTGAGACATCATTTCTTTAACTTTCATTAGTAATTTCATCATTTCATCATTATAAGGTTTTATAACTTCAAATAACATTTGATTTAATTTGCTACCAGTAGCAGCTTCTATTCTATAAACATTACTACCTTTTGATTCAATATTATATATTGCAAATTTATGAATATCAGAAGTATTATTAGCATGAGTACCACCACATAATTCAATAGATTTACCTATTTTTACAACACGAACCATATCGCCATACTTTTCACTAAATAGTGCCATTGCACCTAATTCACGTGCCTTATCAATTGGCATTACTTCTGTAGAAACAATAATTTTTTTATTAATATAATCATTAACAAAATCTTCAACTTTTATAACTTCTTCATCACTAATTTTTCCTGGATATGTAAAATCAAATCTAAGTCGTTCATCATCGACATAACTTCCTGCTTGTTTAATATCTTTAGAAATAACAGTTTGAAGCGCTAATTGAAGGATATGTACACTAGAGTGATTGGCTTCTATTAAACGACGTCTATCTTTATCTACTACAATTTCACAATCATCATTTAGATGAATTTCTCCATCTAATAATCTAATTTTATGAATATGCTGACCATTAGGAGCTTTAAATACATCTACTACTCTAGCCTTGAAATTCTTACCAATAATCATACCAGTATCACTAACTTGTCCTCCACTTTCTGCATAAAAACAAGTTCTTTTTAAAGCAATATAGCCTGAATGAGTTAATTTTTTTTCTAAATTATCTTTAGAGAAAATCGCTAAAATATTACTCTTTATTCTATATACACCATATACAAATTTAGAATCTTTTTTAAAATCTAGTAACACCTTTTTTTGACTTGCCATAGAAGATTTAGATTGAGTATTTTTCTTTGCAAGTTCTCTTTGTTTTTGCATAAGCTTATCAAACTCTTTTTTATCAGTTTTAAATCCAGCATCTTGTAAACATTCTAAAGTTAGTTCAAAAGGAAAACCATAAGTATCATATAATCGGAAAGCTTCTTCTCCGCTAATTATTCCATCTGTTGAATTTTTCATAGCTTCTTTTAATCTTTTTTCTCCTGCATCAAGTGTTTTTAAGAAAAGTTTTTCTTCTTCTAAAATAATTGTTTCAACAGTAGGTCTTTTTTCTATTAATACAGGATAAGCATCTTTCATAACATCTACTACATCTGATACTAATTTATACATAAAAGGACCAGTAATACCTAAATATTTACCCATTCTAATACTTCTACGAAGTAATCTTCTTAAAACATAACCACGACCAACATTATCAAAATTAGCGCCATCTGATAATGCAAAAACTATAGTTCTTATATGATCCGCAATTACTTTAAATTCTTTTTGAGACTCATATAGAAATCCTGTTAACTCTTCAATATGCTTAAGTATAGGTTTAAATAAATCTGTATCAAAGTTACTATCAACACCTTGAAAGATACAGCACCATCTTTCTAATCCTGCACCTGTATCTATATTTTTATTAGGTAATTCCTTATATTTTTTTCTATCAACATTTGGTTTAGAATTAAATTGACTAAATACATTATTCCATATTTCTACAAAACGTTCTTGCTCTTCATCATTTTTAAATTTTTCAAAAGCAGTACCATCAGGATCATATTTTTTACCACGATCAAAGAAAATTTCAGAATCGGGTCCACAAGGTCCTTCTCCAATTTCCCAAAAATTTCCTTCAAGTTTTATAAGATGATCTTCTAAAATACCAACTTCTAACCATTTGTTATAAGCATCAACATCATCAGGATAAACTGTAACATAAAGTAATTCATTTGGAATATCAAACCATTCTTTAGATGTTAATAATTCATATGCATAACTAATTGCGTCATCTTTAAAATAATCACCTATTGAAAAGTTTCCCATCATTTCAAAAAAAGTTTGATGTCGTTTAGTAACACCTACATTTTCTATATCATTTGTACGAATACATTTTTGAATACTAACAATCCTTTTACTATCAGGAACAACTGTACCATCAAAGTATTTTTTTAAAGGTGTAACACCTGCATTAATCCATAGCAAACTATCATCATTTATAGGAATTAGTGGAGCGGATTCAAATACTTTGTGACCCTTACTTGAAAAAAAGTCAAGCCACATTTTTCTTATTTCATTACTAGTTAATTTTTTCACTTTAATTCCTCCTTAACTATTTTCATAGCCTCATTTTCTAAAGTATCTAAATCTTTATTAATAATTTTATATTGATAATCGTCATAATCGTCAAGAGCAGTTTCAGTTACATGTTTTTGTTCACTACTTGATAACTCGCTAACAAGATCAGGTCTTTTTATATGCATCTTTACTGTATCAGGATATACTTTTTTTATAGAATCAAATTCTAGTGGTAATCTAACATCCGCTATAATTGCAATATCATAAAAATTTTCTAAAACTTTTATATCTTGTAATAATCTATCAATGAAAAAATTAGGCATATTCATTTTTTCTCTAATTATATCTGTACCTAAATGTTGAAGTAATGTTCTAGGTTTAGTTTCATCATTACCATCCCAACCAAAATAATCTATTGCAAAATGTTTTATATAATTACCTATATGCATAATACAGGTTTTTTTGCCACTTTCTTCAAAGTGTTTTTGCATAAAACCAGCTAAAGTATCCTTTCCATTTCTAGCTTTTCCACCAATCATATAAATTTTCATAATATCTCCTCTTTCTATACAAATAAAAGACCAACAATTAGGAGGACATAAAGCCCGGTACCATCCTAAATTTGGTCTTAATTAGATAACGGTTTCCCTTTTAAACTCTGGAGTAGCTTTTCATAGATTATATATGTTAATTTTCACCAATCATTAACTCTCTAAAATATATAGAACTATTACTTTTCTCCTTCAACGTCTAATTCATTTTTTATTTTTTTAACTAATTCTATTTTTTCATCAATAAATGTAAATATTACTTTAAATGTCGCAATAACAGGTGTTGCAACAATCATACCTATAATACCAAAAAAATGTTCAAAAATCAATAGTCCAATCATAATTGTTACAGGATGTAATTTCATTGTATGCCCCATAATTAAAGGTTGATAAAAATTATTTTCCAATAACTGTACAATAACTATTGCAATAATACAAAATACTCCAGTAAGTGGCGACATTGTAAAACCAACTAATACAGCAGGTATTGCTCCTATATATGGACCAAAATATGGTATCACATCAGTTAATGCACAAAATAAAGCAAATACAAGTGGAGCTTCCAATCCAACAATACTAAGACATATACTTTGAGAAATAAAGACTAAAAGCATAACTAATAATACCCCACTAACATATCCTCTTAACGAATGATTAACACGACTCATTAATTCAGTTGCATTCTGCTTCCAAGATTTAGGTAAAATCTTTATAAAATGTTCATTAAGTTTATCAAAATCATATAACATATAAAATCCTATCATAATACCAAGTAAAACAAACATACCACCACTAACAAGTCCTCTAGCAAAATTAATTAATAAATTAGGTATATTAGTAGTTAAGTTATTTCCAAAGGTTTCTAAATTAGAAAACATTTGAGCCTTAATACCTGCTAAATCTAAATCATGACTACTACTAAAATTATTAACTATATCAGAAATAAATTTTTTAGCATCACCAAGTATTCCAGGTATTGCACCTATAAAATCTTTAATCTGATCAGTAAATGATGGAAGTAAAATTACAAAAAGCAATGTAAGAGTTCCTAAAAATATTAAATATATAAGTATACAGGCAAGTATTCTTGGCATTTTTTTATTAGTTAAAAATTTAACAACAGGATCAAATAACCAAGCAATTATTAAACCTATAAAAACAGGTGAAATAACAACTAATAATTCTTTTATAATTTTAAATAAACTTATCGTTTTAATTATACTAAGTATTAATAATATTAAGGCAATTACTGAAAGTGCAAAACCTACATGAAGTATTTTTCTACTAGTAGATATAATATCATTAACACCATCTATATCAATATCTTTATTTTTATTTTTCTTAAACATATGCCTCACCATCTTAATTATATCATAATTATATGCAATGTAAATTCTACTTTTATAATTTTATTTATATTATACATAATTTTTACTATATTATTTTTAATAAATATAAGTTATAATATATTTGGTGATATTATGTATGTTATATCTAATAATTATAATAATGAAATAATTATTAAAAATTCACGTTTTATTACAATTTTAATAAAAATAAAAAATAAAGAAGAAATAGATAAATGTTTAAGTGATATAAAAATAAAATATCCTAAAGCAGATCATTATTGTTATGGATATATTATAGATAATTATAAGAAATCAAGTGATGATAAAGAACCTAGTGGTACTGCAGGTATACCAATTCTAAATGTTTTAGAAAAAGAAAATATAACCAATATTTTAGCAGTCGTAGTAAGATATTTTGGAGGTATTAAACTAGGAGCTGGAGGTTTAACAAGAGCGTATTCAAAAAGCATAAGAGATTCTATTAAAAATGTAAAATTAATCGAGTTAATAAAAGGTAAAAAAATAGAAATAAGTTTTAATTATAATGAACAAAATAAAATAGATTATATTTTAAAAGATTGTGATATAATAGATAAAATTTATAATGATGTAATAACATATCAAGTATTAGTTAAAGATGAAATAATAGAAAAATTAAATAACTATAACTATAAAATTATAGAAAATACATATATAGAAAAAAAGAGTTAACCTCTTTTATTTTTTTATCTTTAACTTTCCTAGTGAAATAATATAATCTAAATCTTCATTACTAATGATATTATACTTTTTATACATATCAAGTATTTTTAAATTAATTTTATTCTTATCATATATTTTATCTGTTTTTAGATCATAAATATCTATTATTAAATCATCTACATTACCAAAAGACATAGATAATATTTTAGATGAAGTTAATATTTTATTAGTTAAATAAGAATTTTTATATATATCAATATTTTTTAATGGAACAGATAAAACTACAAGAATTATAAATATTGTAATATAACCTTCTATTAAACCTAAAATACCTCCAAGTATTTTAGAAGGAATAGTTAAAATAATAGTAACATCTACTAATTTTTGTAAAATACCTGTAAATTTTAAAACAATTCCAAATATTGCAAATAAAATACTCGCTATAATTACAAAAGCTACTAGCTGATAAATTAATATATTTAAACTAACTAAACCATTAAAATTAAAAAAAGGTAGTATTCTGCATAATAATATGCCTAACTTATCTTTTAATAAAAAAGAAATAACATATATTATAATAGTTCCAAATAACATTACTCCTTCTTTTAAAATACCTCTTTTATAGCCATTAATAAAAGAAAGTCCAAGTAAAAGTATAATTATTATATCAATAATATTCATATTACCACCTGATATAATTATATATGAATTAATTATATTTATCAAATAAATAAATTTGTAAAGTAAATCTTTTTATAAAATTAAAAGTACAAAATTTATGCTATAATAAAATGGAGGTGTTAATATGAATGTAGTTATAAGAGTTAATGATGAAATAAAAGAAAAAATGATTGAATATTATAAAGATAAAAAAAGAGATAAAAAAATTCCTTATGTAGTATTCCAAGCTAAAGATGAAGATACTGTAATTACAATGTATGAATCTGGAAAAGTAATGTTTCAAGGAGTATCAGCTGATGTAGATGCTTCTATGTGGGGTATTCTTTCAGAACAAAATAAAGATAAAAATACTACTCCAAAAGAAAATCCGTATCACAATTGTAATTCAGTTGGTTCTGATGAAGTTGGTACAGGTGATTATTTTGGACCAATTGTTGTAACTGCATCATATGTTACTAAAGATGATGTTGAATTTTTAGATAAATTAGGAGTTGGAGACTCTAAGAAAATAACCGATGAAAAAATTAAAAAAATTGCACCTGAAATAGCAAAAAGAATTAAATATAGAAGTATTATCTTAAATAATAGTGAATATAATGAAAAATATACTAAAGATGTTAATATGAATAAAATTAAAGCAATCATGCATAATAAAGTATTATATCAATTAATTAATGAAGAAAAGCCTAAATATGATTATATAATAGTAGATGAATTTGCTAGAGAGCAAAGATATTATAGTTATTTAAATGGTATTGATAAAATCCAAAAAAATATAACATTCATGACTAAAGCAGAAGATAAAAACCTAGCAGTAGCAGCATCTTCTATAATAAGTAGATATATATTTCTAAAAGAATTTGAAAAAATATGTGATAGTATCAATATACCATTAGTAAAAGGTGCAGGAAAAGATGTAGATACTATCGGAGAAGAAGTAGTTGAAAAATATGGAGAAGATAAATTAAAAGAAATCGCTAAACTTAATTTTAAAAATACTGAACGAATTTTACATACAATGATATATTAATTAAAAATTTAATTTATCTAAATCTTCATTTAATGATATATCAGCCATATATATAACACAATCTGGATTAGAATTTTTAATATATTCTTTAATATTTTCACTAAAGTTACCATTTTGTGTTCTAATATCAATTGCATCAAAGTTTCCTATTGATAAAGATAAATATGGAGCTAAACTATAAAACATTGAATCGTATATAAACAAAATTTTTGGTGTCTGATTTAGATCATTATTTTTTATACTTATATTAGGTTGCATTCCTCCTATTTGATACACATAAGGTTGGTGTGTTGATAGAGAATATTGGTTAACATCATATAATGTATTTAAAAAACTTCCAGATACAGTAGTCCTATCTTTTCCATAATATACAGTATAATTAGGAGATTTATTTGGTACATAAATAGTAAAATCATCAAATGAGTCACTAGATTGCCCTAGTAGCCTACCATAATAACCATAATAAGAATTTTTATATACAATTTTATGAAAATTATTATAATTTAATGCACTTGTATCAAAATGATAATCATAGGTATTATTCAAACAATCAATCATCTTTTTTGCAAAATATAATGAAGTTTTTGAAGTCCAATGATAATCTAATTTATAATACAAATCTTCTCTTTTGTTATCATCATTTTCTAAAAGAAAATTACCAATTATAAAATTTATTTTTTCCTTATTTAAATTATCATAAATAACTGATTCTTTTGAAAAATGATAATCAAAAGAATAATAGTTTAATACATCTCTATAAAAGTATTCTTTTTTAGGAGTTTCAATATATAAAAACTTTATATTATTATCAGTCAAATATTTATTAAGCTTTATTAATTTTTTGGAAACACGTTGTGAATTATTAATATTTAAATCAGTAAAGTGTAAGATATTTTGATCAGAATATTTATAATAATAATCATATATTTTACCACTATGTTTAATAGTAAGTCTTTTATTAATTTTTGAATTTATATATGAATTTAATGATATTATTCTATCATAAAATGGAAAATATTCATTACTATCCTTATTAAGATTCTTTTCATAGTTACAAACTAAATTGACAATATAACCAATTGAAAATACAAAATATACAAATATTAAGATAACAATTATTCCTTTATTTAATTTTTTCATTTTTATCACTCCAACTTACATACTTAACTACTACTAAAAACATAATACATAACATACTAATTATTGTACTTAAAGATTGGATAAATGTGCCACTATAATATACAATTATTTTACCTTTTTTTGAATTTAAATTCATTCCAATCAGACCATTTTTATTTTTAATTATCTTAACAGGTTTTCCATTAACTAAAATCTTGTATCCTTTATAATATATAATTGGTAATTCAATATAATTATGTAATTTTTTATTATCATAAAAATATATTTGATATATATTATTAGAAAATAATATATTATATTTAAAATTATAACGTGAATTAATTTTAAAATTATTATATTTTATAGTATATGAGTCACCATAAAATATATTTTTTATATTATAATTAATAGGCAAATACTCTCCCCAAGCTATTGAATATAAATATTCATTATTAATTTTTCTGTAATATGATAATGAATCCTTTTTAATATATATATTTATAATATTTATAATAGTTATAAAACTGGTTAATAATAAAGTTATAAATAAAATAATATATCTATACTTAAATTTAGTTATTTTCATATCTTTTAGCAAAAAAGCTGTTCCAAATACAAATAAAGTAGTTACAATTGCTAATAACCTCCATGGAAATTGAAAAATTTTTAAATAACTTTCAAATAATCGCCATGGAAAAATATTAGTAGTAAATATTAATCCAATAAATGCTACAACAAATATTATCTTTGTATTATTTTGGCACTTTTTAATATTTATAATAAATATTAGTAATATTGTCGAAAGAACAATTCCAATACCTGGTGGAATGTAATTTTTAGAAGGAATAAAATAATTAAATTCGGTAAATAAATCTATTATTGATAAACTTCTATCATAAATATGAATATCAGACCCAGCATAAGCAAATCTAAATTTTTGATCTAATATTTGTTCAAACATAGGAAATGTAAAGAAAGCAGTTAATGCAATAGTAATAACTGATGAATAAAATAAATATAATAATATTTTTTTATTTTTCTTAACATTTTTAATATTAAATAAAAGTATCATTAATAAAAAGAAAAATAATATACATGATGATAATAAATGCGATAAAATAACGGCTGACATTGACAAGGCTAATAATATATATTTATTTTTGCCATTAATAATTTCAAAAAATGAATATATTACAATAGGAAAAAATATATAAGCCATCGCAACACCTAATTGGCTACTAATATATATTGCAGATAACCTAAAAGGCAAAAATCCATATATAATTGAACATATTATACCAATATTTTTTGAATTAGTAATTTTTTTAGTACAATAATACATTGTAAAAATACTACAAAAGTTAATTATTAAAATAAATATTTTATATACTATTATATTATCAATAAATATATTAAATACAGCTGGTATATATAGAAAAAAATCGGGATAAAAAAATCCTTCACCATAACCATAACCATAAAAATAATAAATATTACTTAAATTTAATGATAAGATTTTATCTCTAACAAACATGATTCTACTTATATGAAAATAAATATCATCACTATATAATATTTTATCGGAAAGTAAAATACTAGAAATAATTAAAGTTACAATTATTATAATAAAAATTGGCTTTTTAAAACTTTTAATTAATTTATTTTTCATTCTCTCACCTACCATTAAAATAGTTTATATTAGAAATTAAATGTTAACTGTATCATCAATTATAAAATCACTATTATCGTTTATTTTATAACAAACAATTTTTTTATTAATTTTTCTATTAGAAAAACAATTTAATAGAATTTTTCCATCAGTATAAAATAATTTATTTATATCGTTATCTATAATTACATCCGACATTTTTTTATTAATACCAGTACCTAAATATTTTAAATATGATTCCTTTTCTACCCACTTCTTTAACAAATTATAATTATCCTTTTGATAGTTATCAGACTCATTATAAATATAATTAATTAAATTATTTGGAAATAATCTACTACATAATTCAATATCTATTCCAACTTCATCTGTTGAAACAACCAATACAATATAATCTTTTGTAGTACTATAATTAAAGAAAATTAAATTATTAATATATGGTTTTCCAAATTTATTATAATAATAATTAAATTCATAAATACCATAATATTCGCTTAATATAAACTTTAAGAATTTTTTTCCACTTATATCATTTCCCTTTAGTAAAAATATATTAGCTATCATTCGTTGTTTTTTTGATAACATATTTTTTCAATTCACCCCAATTTTTAATACCTTTTAAATCCTTAAAAGAAATACTTATATTATATCTATTTGATATTTCATAGAGTAGATTCATATGTGAAAGACTATCCCACTCGACTATATCTCCAGGGGCAAGACTATCATTAATAGAATAATTATCATCTAAATATAATATTTCTCTAAAAATATTATCTAACTCTTTTTCCATACACTAAATTCCTCCTAAAAATTAAAATATAAGAATGGGCTATAACCATTAATTATTATATAATAAATTGATATAAGAAACATTGAAAAAATTACAATTGTATGCAATATATCATAATATTTTTTATTTTTAATAATAGCTTTTATTTTTTTTATTATTGGAAAAGAAAACATAATACCAATTATAATATATATATAATAATTGCTAATTAATAAAAAAAATCTATTATCAATAAATTTATTATTTATAAATAATGATTTAAGAAATATAAATTTATTATCCTTAAACGAGAAAAATATAACCGTTCCTATCGTTACTACAATTAGTGTAAATATACGGGATAGTACTTTTCTTTTCTTTATAAACAAACAATTTTTTTCTAATGAAATTACTATAAAATAAAATAATCCTAGATATAAAAAATTAATTGCTATACCATGCCATAATCCAATTATTAACCATAGTATTAATAATACAATAAAATTACATAATTTATATGCTACCCTTTTATTAAATACCTTTGAAAATATAAAAATCATTTTTTTATATATCTTACTATTACATATAGGAAATAATAAATAATCATTAAACCACTGTCCTAATGAAATATTCCATCTTTTCCAATAGTCATTTACTGATATAGCATTATACGGATAGTTAAAATTTCTTTTTATTTTAAAACCAAAAATTTCTCCTAAACCTATTGCCATATCTGAATATCCAGAAAAATCATAATAAAATTGTATCATTATTAAAATAGCACCTAACCATGATGTAGCATAACTTATTATTTTTCCTGTAAATATAGACATTGCAACAACACCAAGTGTATCAGCAATAACACTTTTTTTAAATAAGCCTATTATTAAATTAGTACTACCAGATTTAATATTATCAAATGAAGTTTTTCTATTATCTATTTTTTTATAAATATCTTCATATCTTACTATAGGGCCAGCAATTAATTGTGGAAAAAATGTTATATATAAAGCATATTTTAAAAAGTTTTTTTGTGGTGGTATAACTCCCCTATAAATATCGATAATATATGATAATTCTTGAAATGTAAAAAAAGATATACCTAAAGGTCCTACAATAGGTAGCAAAGCTGTTTCAGTTTTCATAGCAGTTATAGTTCCTAAAATTTTATAAATTAAAAATATAGTTATATTTATTATTACACCTAATGCTAAAATTAATTTTTTACATCTTACTTTATTTAACACTATTCCAATTGTATAATTTAATATAATAGAAAAAACAATAATATATAGATATTTTAAAGCCCCATAACAATAAAAGATTATACTAAAAATTAACAATATAATATTTTTAAATTTAATATTTTTTATAATAGGATTAAAATATAATAATAAACATATTGGCAAAAATATAAATAAAAAACTTAAAGAAGAAAATACCATATATTATACTCATCCTTTCTATTTTATATTATAATTATTATATCATTTTAAAGCCGTAAAATCAATTATATAAAGTACTAATTAATACGCAAATATATACATATGATTGGTTATAATATTAAGTATTATAAATATATTAAAAAACAAGATAATTAATTTTTTTATAACGTCATACTTCAGTAGATATTTATCTATAACATAAATATCTAAAATAAACATAATTATATAATTAAATATATAATATTTAATATCAACTATATCATAGGATGCGATTCCAAGAAAAATATAAAAAATTGAATTGAAAACAATTGAGATAAAATTAAATACTGCTAGTTTATTAATTTTCATTTCGTTTTTATTTTTATTTTTAATTAAGATTATTGGCATAACAACTATAGTAAATAACATAAATACTAGCCTAAATAATATAGTAATACCATAAATGGAGCTTAACGAATAATTAGACATATTATTATAATATATAATATATTTACCATTAGTAATTAAATCATAACCATTACCAATACCAAATATACTAATTGCAATATCTATTAGAGAAAGAAATCTATTTTTGATATCAAATAATTTATATGATATTGTAAATAAATAATAATTATTTGCAATTATTATATAAAATAAATACAAAAGAAATAAAGTTATAAAAAATATCAAAAATTTATATCCGTTTTTTATTTTTTGTTTTTTATAATTATACAATAATTCTAATATAATATAAGGAATTATTATAGTATGTAAACAATAAAAACTATTTATACCTAATAATATTATTAGAATAGTAAAAATAATAATTTTAAGTAATTTATTACTATTAAATAATTTAAAACATAAATAATAAACTCCTAAAAAAATAACAACTTGATATAAAAATGAATTATATAAAAATATTGATAACATATAATCCCTTGATATACCACATAATAATATTAAAAATAGTACTATTTTTTGATTTTTATTTAAATACATATCAGAGATTTTATATATTAAAAACATATATACTAATAATAAAGATAATGTAACCAAAAATTTTATAATAAAAGTATTGCCAAAAAGATATGTTAATAATCCTGGATTAATAATATATAAAGTACCATCATACATATAATTATTAATAATAAAATTATGAAATAAAAATTGTTTTCTCCCAATAATTTCTGTCACATTATACATAATTGAAAAATCACTTTTTAGTGAAATAATCATATATAATAAAGCAGAAAAGATTGAAGCAATCAACAATAATATATATATATTATTTTTATTTTTTGTCATAAATTATCCACCTCTTATTTTAAATTTAAAAAAGGATTTTTATTATATACATAAATTAAAAAATCATTGCATTTTATAATTTTATCTGGTTTATAATATTTCTTATCTTTATAATAACTAAATCTTTTTTTGTCCAATTTATCCATAATTAAAAATACAGTACCATTATTTTTTTTATTATACCATGTTTCATCAGAATACCATTTATATTTATATAAACCTGAATCACGAAATTCCAAAGCTGCAATTGTTACATCATAATTAGATAAAAAATGCATTAAAAGGCCACTCCAAAAGCAACCATAACCATAATATAAATTATTTTCTTTTAAAACTTTTACCAATTCATATTTCTTATTAATAGCCTCAGTATTATTAACACTAATTATATTATAAGTAGTATATAAATTTGAAGCTATATATAATAATATAAAAATATCTACAATATAAAATTTTATTCTTTTTGATACAACATAATTATATAATGAATAAATACACATAATCAAATTTAACACAATATTTAAAAGAAAATATTTTAGTTCTGAATAGTTATAGAAAAAATTACATGTTAAAATATATAACATAATCATAACTATCCAAGAATAAGTATTAAATATCAATAGAAAATTTATAAATTTATTATTTGATTTATAATTTTTAAACAAAATTATTGGAGATATAACAATTACTAATAAACACATAATAATTTTAATAAGCATAGTAAAAGACATAACTGAAAATATTTTATATATTCTGTGATTAGGAACAAAATATTGCATACCAGTCATAAAAGCTGCTGGATTATTTCTATTATCATATCCAAAAAAATTATTAATACAATCAATTATAGCTGAAATTTTATTTATTACTATTTTCCCAGATAATACTCCTAAAGTCATATTACCTGCTCTTTGCTCATAATGATATATATTTGTTAACAAATAAAATATACCAAGTCCAATTAAAGAAAAAGTAATAATATAAATTATAAATATGAGCTTTTTTTTATTTTCTTTAATAATCATTTCAGTATTTTTAGTTTTATTTTCTAAAAATAATATAGTTATAAATGCCATTATCAATGGAATAATTACACTTGGAAAATATCGCAAACTACCAATATTAAATAACAAAGAGAAAATCAACAGAAGTACCGAAAAAATTTTATTAGTATTAGTATCAAGTATAACTTTGTAAAATAAATAAATTAAAAATAATGAATTTATAATAACAGTAAGATATGCATTAAAAGCATAAAAATAATCTAAAACACTATATGATATTCCTGATAAAAAGATAATACAAATTATTATAGTTTGTTTAAAATTAAAAGATTTTTTACAATACTTTATTATTAAAAAGAAAAATAAAATTGCAGTGATTAATACACTGATTTGCCTCAATATAACATTATTTTTAATAAAAAATGATAATAAGTATGTAGGAATTGATAATGAAAATAGCCAAAATTCATTACCATAATACCATGTTTTAAGAAATAATGTATTTTTTAATCGTTGTTGATGTGATAAAACATCAGTAATTACAGAATCAGATGTTAAAATAGCAGTAGAACTATGAAATATATAAATTAATGTTGCAATTAAACCTAATATGCCCAATATAAACAATAATATTATTATAAAATTATTATACTTTTTCTTCATATACAACACTTCCCTTATTATAAATAATTAACTATTATTTCCATTAAAGACATAATATTTACAATAACTATTGTAAAAAATATCAAGTCATTTGTATATTTTTTTGACTCTTGTTTGATTAAAGATGATATTAATAAATATATTATTAATATTTCTGGGAAAAAATATCTTCCTTGAACAATCCATATAGATAAATCACAATATGGTATATAAAATATATAAACACTTAAAAATGTAGCAATTATTAACAATATCAATATAATTGAAATACATATAATATTAGACTTACTCAATAATATTTTTTTTTCGTTCTTATCTTTTATTATATATATAAATGCAATAATCATCATAATTGGTACAATAGTATTATTGCTAATTATTTCCCCCATTAATAATTTATTACCAAAAAATTCAGAAATTATTTTAAAACCATAAGTTTCAATAGAATATAAGAAATATTTTATAAATCTAAACGGATTATGAAGAAGAAATAATAAATTCTTGCTTGGGACTGAATATGGGCTAGCACCATATGAAATAGACGATGCAATAAGTAACCATATTAAATTTAATATAATTGGTAATATAATTACATATATTATACATTTTAATCTAGAAGTATTTTCATATTTACTTTTAGGTATTAATAAAATCAAGAAAGGCATTATTATGTATATAATTTTACATAAAGCCAGTATGCAACTTATTAAAGATAATATAAAAATATCCTTATTTGTAATCTTATCTGATTTCATAATTTTAAATATATATGAAACCAATAAAATACCCAAACAAATAGTAATACCATCACCACTTAATGTAGTAAAACATTCAATAGCTAATGGATTAAATAAAAAGAAAAATAATATTTTTTTACCAATAGGTATTATTTTAAAGGCACAGGATAACAATAATATACAAGTTAATGCATTAAATAATCTACCAATATAAGCAGCTATAATAACATTATTAGATATTTGTTTAGATATAAATACTCCTATTGTTTGAGGAATATATTGAACTGGTGAATAAACATCAATACTACCTGCTGATAAAAAAGTTAAAGGAGAATTATAATTATAATAAAATTTATTAAAATAATCTCTGTATTTATAATTATCATAGTAATTTAAATTTAAATCAACATCTTTTGGTAAATAAGCACCTGTTTTATTTGAATTTATAATAGGAATTACTCTACCTGAAACTATTTCATTAATTTTTATTAAATGATATTCTTCATCATGTCCTGCAGTAATAGGTATAAAAATTATATATAATAAAAATATAGGTATGGCAATTTTATAGAAATTATTAAAAATATCAATTTTCTTTATATTAATAAAATAATAGATTAAAGAAAATATAATAATAATAAATATAAATAAAATATGAAACCATAATTTAACATTGTTTGGATAATATAAATTCAATGAATAATAATTTATATCATTTGGTTGAGATTTTATAGAAAAATAATATTCTTTATTATCAGTCAATTTAATATTAGCTGTATCAAATACATAATATCCATATTTAAGAAATTCTTTACCAATTATTTTTTGACTAAAAATTTCTTTTTTCTTATCTTTAATTACAATTTCAATAGAATTATATTTATTTTCTTGTTTAGTTTTTTGAAATATTTTAATTTTTTTCAAATTTGAATTAATATTAATTCTTTTATAATTATTTACACTAATATTATATTTATTAATATTGTAACTATTTTCATTCATATCAATTTTATTAACAAAATAAAAATATGAAAATAAAATAAAAAATATGAAAAGAAATATCTTGATTTTATTATTTTTCATAATCTTCTTCCTTATTATATGATTTTTTAATACTATGTTATCTTAAAACTAATTTTCTAACATACTAATTTTATCATTTCTCGACATATTTTTCAAGATATATTCTAAGAACAAAATGATTTATAAATAAATCATGCCCAAACTTCACAGTTTGGTATTTCTCCTTCATTGGATAATTCTAT
>CANRPP010000007.1 GCA_947632545.1 uncultured Bacilli bacterium
GAATACATTAGTAGTACAAATAAATATAAGTTATGGACTAAATTATGAAGAATTAATAAGGAAATATATGGTCCAAGATGAAGATAAAAATAGATATATAAATAATTTAATAATATATGAAATAAATATGGAAAAATATATGGAAATTTGGTACAATAAAGATGAAAAAGAGATAGAAGAAAATAAATATATAATGATGTTAAACTTACAACCAGAAGAGTTAAAGGATCTATCAAAAAAAGATAGGATGGTGTTAAAGTATATGAGTGAAATAGAAAGGGTAAATGAAGAAGAAGAGTTTAGAGAATACATGAGTGCCGAAGAAGATAATAGAAAGATAGAAAATTCAATAAGAGATGAATATATAGGGAAAGGAATAGAAAAAGGACAAAAAATAGTAGCCAAATCTCTACTAAAAAGAGGAATGGATAAAAAAATGATATCAGATATAACAAAGTTAGATAAAAAGAAAATAGAAGAAATAGCAAAAGATATAGAACCAGATGAGTATAGGGAATACATGAGTGCGGAAGAAGATAATAGAAAGATAGAGAATTCAATAAGAGATGAATATATAGGAAAAGGAATAGAAGAAGGACGTAAGGAAGGATTAGAACAAGGTAAAAAAGAAAACTCTATATCTATAGCCAAAAAGATGAAAAAAGATAATATTGATATAGAAACAATATCAAAATATACAGGTTTAACTAAAAATGAACTAGAAAACCTATAGTATATATAATTGACAAAATAATAGTTATATAGTATTATTTTAGTAAGTTGCGATGACCGAGGTGGAATCTCGATAAGCAGTATATTTAAAGTGATTCTTCTAGAATAAATAAGGTGGAACCGCGGAGAAATTCGTCCTTATATTAGTCTAGGAGTTTTTTTATTAAGAAAGGTGAATAATATTAATATGGAAAAATTGACAATGGAAAAACTAGTAAATTATTGTAAGCAATATGGTTTTATATTTCAAGGTAGTGAAATATATGGAGGTTTATCTAATACTTGGGATTATGGCCCTCTAGGAAAAGAATTAAAAGAAAATGTAAAAAAAGCGTGGTGGAAAAAATTTATTCAAGAAGAAAAAAATAACTATGGTTTAGATGCAGCTATCTTAATGAATAAGGAAACTTGGGTAGCATCAGGTCATGTTTCAAGTTTTGCAGATCCTTTAATAGATTGTAAAAGTTGTAAAACTAGACATCGTGCAGATAAATTAATAGAAGAATATACTAATGGAGAAGAAACAGGCGATGGTTGGAGTAATGAAAAACTAGAAGAATATATTAAAGAAAATAATATTGTATGTCCAAATTGTAAGAAAAATGACTTTACTCATATTAGACAATTTAACCTTCTTTTTGAAACACATATTGGAGTAGTTGAAGATTCTTCTAGTAAAGTATATTTAAGGGGTGAAACTGCTCAAGGTATATTTGTTAATTTCCCAAATGTGTATCGTTCTATGCGAGCTAAATTACCTTTTGGAATAGGACAAATAGGTAAAGCCTTTAGAAATGAAATAACACCAGGTAATTTTATTTTTAGGACTCGTGAATTTGAACAAATGGAATTAGAATTTTTTTGTAAACCAGGTGAAGATTTAGAGTGGTTTAATTATTGGAAAAATAATTGTATGGAATTTTTATATAGTCTCGGTTTATCTAAAGATAATTTAAGATATAGAGATCATGAAAAAGATGAATTAGTATTTTATAGTAAAGCAACTACTGATATTGAGTATAATTATCCAATGGGTTGGGGAGAATTATGGGGAGTAGCAGATCGTACAGACTATGATTTAGGAGTGCATGAAGCTCATTCGAAAAAAGATTTAAAATATCTAGATCCAGAGACCAATGAAAAATATTTACCATATGTAATAGAACCATCAGTTGGAGTTGATAGATTAATACTTGCAATACTATGTGATGCCTATAGGGAAGAACAGTTAGAAAATGATACTAGAGAAGTATTAAAAATAAACCCCGCTTTAGCGCCATACAAAGCAGCTGTATTACCACTTGTAAAAAAATATCATTCAGAAAAAGCAGATGAAATATATAAAATGTTATCAAAAAAATTTATGGTAAGTTATGATGAGGCTGGTTCTATTGGTAAAAGATATAGAAGATGTGATGCTATTGGAACACCTTTATGTATAACTATAGATGATGATACACTAAATAATAATACTGTAACTATAAGAGATAGAGATACTATGGAACAGATAACATTAAATATTGATGAAGTAGAAAACTATATAAATGAAAAAATAAATTTTTAAGGAGAAATTATGAGACCAGTAATAGGAGTACCATTAAGATATGAACATTCAATAGAAGGTAAACCAATTATTTATATAAATGAATATGTTAGAAGAACATTTCAAAAAGCAGGAGCGATAGTATATCCTATACCACCTGTACAAGATGTAGACTATATTGAAACTAAAGGTAATTCATTTAAACCTTTAACAGAGGAAGAAAAAGAAATAATAGAAATGAGTCTAGATAAAATAGATGGTATATTTTTTCAAGGAGGATATAAATTTGTTCCCTATGATAGATATCTTTTAGAAAGAGCAATAGAAAAAAATATTCCCATATTAGGTGTATGTCTAGGTATGCAAATGATGAGTTGTTATAAAGAAGATATTGTTATAGAATTAAATGAAGAATATAAAAATCATAAACAAGATGATGAAAATATACTAAGTCATAAAGTAAAGATAGATAAAAATAGTAAATTATATAAAATTATAGGTAAAGAAGAATTTATGGTTAATAGTTTTCATAAACGTCATGCAACTAAAAATCATATATATAAAACAGTAGGTTATAGTGAAGACGGTCTAATAGAAGCAATAGAGTATCCTTCTGATACATTTAATATAGGAGTTCAATGGCATCCTGAAATAAGTTATAATTTTGATGAAAATTCTAAAAAACTAATAGATTATTTTGTAAATTGTGCTAAAAAATATAAAAATACAGGTAAATAAATACTTGTATTTTTAATTGACATAATAATCATATATACTATATAATATATGACTACCAGAAAAATATATAAATAAAGGTGATATAGGTATGAATTATATATCAATATTTATGCTGAAAGATAAAGAATACTATTATGATTGTAAATATTCATTTAAAGAAATAGGTAAAGGTAATTTTAATCTTACTATATTAGCATATAAAGACTCTGACTATAAATCGTTAATATCTAATTATAAAGAAATACGAAGAGAAATAAAAAACTATTATGAATCATTATTTGACTGTAATAATGAAGATAATAATCATTATAAAAAATATAGTAACTTAACGGACAATGAGTATAAAGATTTATTAGATAATGTAGATGATATTATTTTATCTGGAGAATCTTTATTAATAAGAAATTTTATAGACAATAATAAAGAATTATTAAATAAAAGAATAATTATTGATAATAGATTTGATTATGATGAAAATGAATATAATAATATAATGACTAATTTTGGTGATATTAAAAAATTATCTTTAATATCAGAAGGTAATATAGAACCTATATCTATTACTGAATATAAACAAACTATTGACATAATAAATCAAATTGTAAATAAAGTAAATCAATATAATTTTAGTCCATTAGAAAAACTAATATATGTATATGATATTGTTAGAGATAAAATATATAAGAAAGAATCTAGTTTTGAAAGTGCCAGATCATCTAGAGATATAACCAAGTCTTTATTAGGTGAAAATATAGTTTGTGAAGGTTTTTCAAGAATATTTAATGAAATAGTAACTAAACTAGATATTAGTTCTAACATAATAATTATTGGTGATGAAAAAAGAAAATCCTATCATGCCAGAAATAAAGTTTATATTAACGATCCAAAATATAAAGTAGAAGGAATATATTATTTTGATACTACATGGGATAGTAAAAAAAGAAAAGATAATATAAAATATATTAATAGTTATAAGTATTGTGCTAAAACTCTTAAAGATATGGAAAAATACAATAAAGAACATAATAGAGATTATAGTGAAAGTACTTTATTGAATAAGGAGTTTATAGATTACATAAATAGCATTGATATTAGTAATCGATACAATTTATGTTTAAATTTAGAACTTGAATATATTAAAATAATAAATCATCATTCCATGTTAGTAGATAAAAAAATAATTATTGATAATTTAAAAATAACTGAACCTAGCAATATGATAATTAGTGATTTAAATAGATATTTGGATTTATATGATAAACCAATACCTGCAGAAACATTTTTAAATGCATTTTACACAGTTAGAAAACAGGAGTATTATGAAAATCCCGACAAGTTTTTATTTAATAGAAATATATTTGAACAAGTGCTTATTTTATCTGATTTTTTAGGTGATATTTCATATAGTGAATATGTTCTTAAGAGAATCTTTAATGAGCCGTTGGCTGTAGAAAATAAAATGAATGAATTATTAAATAACTTATATGATTCTAATAATGCAGAAGTTGATATTCAAAGAACAAAATTAACTAAAATTTTAAGTAAAATACGTGATAATAAAAAAAATAGTTGACTTTTTAAAAGTTTTATCATATAATTCTAGTAGTCAAGAAAAGGAAAGCGATTTGATATCCACCTGATTAGCAAGTAGCAATAGGTAAAAGGCCGAAAATAAAATATATATAATTATTTATTATAATTATTTATGGTTTTTTAGTGGATATCTTATGGTATCCACTTTTCTTAATTTATGGAGGTGTTAGTTATCGCAAAAAATAATGATAACTTGATGATTAATGAACAAATTAAAGCACGTGAAGTTTTAGTTATTGGTCCTAATGGAGAACAAGTAGGAATAAAACCAATAGAAGATGCAAGAACTTTAGCAACTTATGCATCACTTGATTTGGTACTTATTAGTCCAAATGCAAATCCACCGGTTTGTAAAGTAATGGATTATAACAAGTATCGTTATGAAAAACAAAAAAAAGCTAAAGAAGCTCAAAAGAAACAAAGAGCAAATATGTCTGAATTAAAAGAATTTAGATTATCACCCGTAATAGATGTAGGAGACTTCGAAACTAAACTTAGAAATGCTACAAAATATTTACAAAAAGGTGATCGTGTTAAATTAACAATTAGGTTTAAAGGTCGTCAAATGGCTCATACAGAATTAGGAAAAGAGGTACTAATGCGTTTTGCTTCACGAGTTAGTGAATATGCAGAAGTTAAAGATCAACCAAAACTTGATGGTAGAGTAATGACTATGATGTTAGACCCAAAAAAAGATAAATAATAGGAGGAATTGATATGCCAAAAATAAAATCACATAAAGGAACACAAAAAGTATTTAGAACTAATAAAAATAAAGTTACAAAGATTGGTAAACCAAGTAGTAGACATAATACTGGAAAAAAATCTACTAAATTCAATAGAAGTTGTAGAAAAGGTTCAACATTATCAAAAGCAGATTACAACAGATTAAAAAATATTATTTAATAAAAAATTAAGGAGGAAATAAAATGGCAAGAGTAAAAAATGGAGCAGTAACAAAAGCTCGTCACAAAAAAGTATTGAAACAAGCTAAAGGTTACTTTGGTAGTAAACATAGATTATATAAAACTGCTAAAGAACAATTAATGCATTCAGGTCAATATGCGTATAGAGATAGAAAACAAAAGAAAAGAGAATTTAGAAAATTATGGATAACTAGAATAAATGCAGCTTGTAGACAAAATGGAATAAGTTATTCAAGATTTATAGAAGGATTAACTAAAGCAGGTGTTGAAGTAAATCGTAAAATGCTATCTGAAATTGCAATTAATGATGAAAAAGCATTTAAAGAATTAGTTAAAGTAGCTTTAGATGGTAAAGCAGGAAAAATTACTAAAAATGAAAAAGTAGTAGAAAATGAAGTAACTATTAAAGGTAGTGGAAAGAAAACTACAGTTAAAAAGACTGATCCAAAAAAAGTAGAAAAGAAAGAAACTACTAAAACAGTAAAAAAAGAAACTAAAGCCGAAGTAAAAGAAGATTTATCTAAATTATCATTAGCTGACTTAAAAGCTAAAGCAAAAGAAAAAGGAATAAAGGGATATTCTACAATGAAAAAAGCAGATTTAATTGATGCTTTAAAATAAACATATTAGTGAATTTATTTATCTAGTGCCGATAGGTGATAAATATTAGAAACTAATAGAAGAAAAAACGAAAAGGAGAAAATAAAATGACAGTAATATCAATGAGTTATTTATTAGAAGCAGGTGTACATTTTGGACACCAAAAAAGAAGATGGAATCCAAAAATGAAGGAATACATCTATACAACAAGAGATGACATTTATATAATCGATTTAGCAAAAACAGTAAAAAAATTAGAAGAAGCATATCAAGCTTTAAAATCTATTGCAGAAGCTGGTGGAAAAGTTATATTTGTAGGAACTAAGAAACAAGCTCAAGAAGCAGTAGAAGAAAATGCTACAAGAACTAACATGTACTTTATGAATGAAAGATGGTTAGGTGGAACATTAACAAACTTCAAAACTATTAGAGGAAGAATTAGAAGATTAGAAGAAATCGAAAAGATGGAAAAAGACGGAACTTTTGATTTATTACCTAAAAAAGAAGTAGTTAAAATAAAAAAAGAATATGATAAATTAAATAGAAACTTAAGAGGAATTCGTGAGATGAAAAAAGCTCCACAAGCTATGATAATAGTTGATCCTCGTAAAGAAGAAATAGCAATTAAAGAAGCACATATTTTAGGTATACCTGTATTTGGTATAGTTGATACTAACTGTGATCCAGATGTTGTTGATTATGTAATACCTGGAAATGATGATGCAGTTCGTGCTGTTAAATTATTAATTGGTGCCTTAACTAATGCTATAGCAGAAGTTAATGGTAATGAAGTTATAGATTACGTAAATGAAGAAGATAAAAATAAAACTAAAAAAGAAAAAACAAAAGTAATTGAAAAAGAAAAAGAATCTAAAAAAGAAGATAAAAAAGATGTAGTGGAAAAACCTAAAAAAGAAGAAAAAGTTGAAGAACCTAAAAAAGAAACAAAAAAAGAAGTAGCAGAAAAACCTAAAAAGGAAAAAGAAGTAAAAGAAGATTTATCAAGTCTAACTTTAGCTGATTTAAAATCAAAAGCAAAAGAATCTGGATTAAAAGGTTATTCAACAATGAAAAAAGCTGAATTAGTAGAAGCTTTAAGTAAGTAATTAAAGAGGGTTTATAAATTTGCCCTCTTTTATAAAATAAAGGATAGGAGGATATAAATATGTATAAAGCAAGTGATGTTAAGGACTTAAGAGAAAGAACTGGAGCAGGAATGCTAGATTGTAAAAAAGCATTAGAAGCATGCAATGGGGATATAGAAAAATCAATAGATTGGTTAAGAGAAAAAGGAATTTCTAAAGCTGCTAAAAAAGAAGGAAGAGTAGCTGCAGAAGGATTATGTGAAATAAAAATTGATGGTAATAAAGCTGTACTTATTGAAGTTAATTCAGAAACAGACTTTGTTGCTCAAAATGAAGAATTTACAAGTTTTGTAGAATACTTAGCTACACTAATTTTAAATAATGATTTTAAAACAAAAGAAGATGTATTAAATTATAAAGATGAAGATGAAACTGTTAATGATAAATTAGTTTCTAAAATTGCTAAAATTGGTGAAAAAATTGATTTTAGACGTTTCGTAAAAATAGAAAAGAAAGAAAATGAAGTATTTGGATCATATAAACATATGGGTGGAAGAATTGGTGCTTTAGTTGTATTATCTGATACAACAGAAGAAGTAGCAAAAGATGTTGCTATGCATGTAGCAGCAATGAATCCAACTGCAATAAAAAGAGATGAAGTTCCAACTGATTTAGTTGAAAGAGAATCTAAAGTAATTAAAGAACAAGTTATGCAAGAAGGGAAACCAGAAGATATCGCAGAGAAAATGGTTACTGGAAGACTTAACAAATTCTATAAAGAAGTATGTTTAGAAGAACAACAATTTATAAAAGATAATAGCCTAACAGTAAAACAATTTGTAGAAAATGCTGGTGGTAGTATCATATCAATGAATAGATTTGGTGTTGGAGAAGGAATAGAAAAAGAAGAAGAAAATTTTGCACAAGAGGTTATGAATCAAATTAAAGGATAATAATGTAGTTATATGAAAAAATTAATAATTATTATATTGTGTTTATTTATAATAACTGGTTGTTCTGTAAAAAAAGTAAAAGAATTAACAGATGCTGAAAAATTTGCAACTGAATATAATATAAGTGATAAAAATCCATTTATTTATGCAAGTTATGAAGAAATTGATAGCATATTTAAAAGCAATGGAATTATCTTTTTAGCGAGTCCAGATTATGCTGGTTCACAAAAAGCTGCCAAAATATTAAATGAAGTTGCTAAAACAACTAAAACAGATAAAATATATTACTATAATTCTACAAAAATCAGAGAAAAAAATTCAAAAAAATATAAAAAATTAGTTAAATATTTAGAAAAATATTTAAAAAAATCAAAAGATGATGAAGTCTCATTAAGTCTTCCTATTGTTATATCAGTAAAAGATGGTAAAATAATGGGTTATAGTAATTATTTTTCTAAAGAAAGCCATTTATCAGAAGAAAAATTAACAAAGAAAAAAATAAATATAATAAAAAATGAATATAAAAAAATATTAAATAAAGAAGAGTGTTCTAATTGTAATTAGACACTTTTTTTCTTTACATAGATTTAAAATTATTATAAAATGTATATAGAATATGAGAAGGTGGATTATATGAAAAAAAATAAAAACAAAGAAGAAGATATGAGTCAAACTTTCATTGCAGAAGTAGGACAAAAATCAGCTATTGTAGATGAAGATGACATAGAAGAAATTAAACCTAAAAAAGAAGAAAAAGAAGAACAAGAAAAAAATAAAAAAACCAAAGATACTATTGATATATCTAATAAACCTGAAAAGAAAAGTACTAATAAAGTAGTGTTAGTAATTTTAATTATTTTATCATTAATAATAGGAGCAGGAGGCGGCTATTATTTCTTCAACTTAAAAAATGCCAAAGAAACTCAAACTACACCTAAAGCTGAAACTAAAGAAAAAGTAAAGCAAGAAGAATTTAATCCAGATGGATTATTTATTAAATCACTAATTAATAGATATGATTTTTCAGTAATATCAGAAGTAGAAATATATAATTATTTATATAGTGAAGATAAAATATCTGCTAAAGAAATAGATAAGGATTATTTAAGATTAGTATCAGCTTCTAATATTAAAAACAATTTAATTACGGGAAGTTTTAAAAGTGATGAATTAAAAGATTCAATTACTATGCTTTTTGGTGATAAAATATCATTAGAAGATAAAAACTTCGAAATAGGTTGTACTACATATAAATATAGTAATATAAATAAAGAATATACAAGAGAAGAAAAAGATGGTTGTGGTGGTGCAACATCATTAGAAATGCAAAGAAAAATAGTAAAAGCTACCCTTAAAACAAATAAAACTCTTGAAGTTAATGTTGCAGTCGCTATAATAGATAATGATGATGATAAAGTATATAAAGAATATAATGAGGATGAAGAATCACATGGAGAAGATGAATTAGATAATGTTGATGCAACATCATTTGATATTGATATAGATTATAAAGACTTAAATCAATATAAATATACATTTAATTATGATAGTGAAAATAATAATTACTATTTAGTTAGTATAGAATTAATAAAGTAGAATAATTACTACTTTTTCTTTAATATTTCAAATATTTATAATATAATTATGTTAAGGAGAGATGAAAATGAATGATATTATTAATGGAATAAAAGAAAAGATGGATAAATCAATAACCTCATATGAAGAAAGATTAAAAACAGTACGTGCAGGACGTGCTAATCCTTCAAGTTTAGATGGAGTTTCAGTAGATTATTATGGTACATTAACTCCATTAAAACAGCTAGCAACAATATCTGTACCAGAAGCAACACAACTTTTAATAAAGCCATTTGATAAAAGCATTTTAAAAGATATAGAAAAAGCTATATTTGAATCTAATTTAGGATATACACCAAATAATGACGGAGAATCTATTAGAGTTGTTATACCAGCATTAACGGAAGATAGAAGAAAAGAATTAACTAAACAAGTTAAGAAAATCGCAGAAGATGCTAAAGTATCAATTAGAAATGCTAGACATGATGGATTAGATAGTGCTAAAAAACAAGAATTACCTGAAGATGAAAAAAAACAAGTAGAAAAAGAAATTCAAGATATAGTAAATGAATATAACAAAAAAATAGATACAATGTTAAAAGCTAAAGAAGAAGAACTACTTACTGTATAATATGAGTAGTAAAATTATAAAATATATGCTAAAATAAACATGTAATAGCTCAATTTAAAAGTGAGGAATAAGTATGGAAAAGAAGAATAAAAATGGTATTACTATAGGTTTAATATTAGTAGTAATTGGTATTGCAATGATATCAATAGGCTTGATTATTTAAAAAAAAATGTTATAATATTGATATCGACTTTGATTAAGAAGTAGTAATAAATGATTTATTTATAGAGAGATTGTGGTTGGTGTAAACAATTAATAATAGTTTATGAATTCGTCTTAGGAGTTCTTATTAATAGTAAGCGTATATCTTGCGTTAAAAGATTAGAGTGTATAGTAATAACTATAAATTAAGGTGGTACCACGGAACAATTCGTCCTTAAATTATAGTTATTTTTTTTAGGGGGATTTATGGAAAGATTTATATTTGATTTAGATAATACTTTATTATTTAGTGATTATAAGGAAGAAAAAAGATATTTTAATGAAGTCTTTAAAGAAAAAGGTGAATACTTTAATACTAATATAAATAATTGGTTAATAGAATATGAAAAAACTCATATAAGATATGATAAAGAGCTATTAAGAAAATTTCTAGAAGAAAAGTCTAATTTACCAGTAACAGAAATAGTTATAGATAATTGGTTAGATATTTCTAAAAATATAAATTATGAAATAGAAGATACTGCAATAGAAGTTTTTGAATATTTAAAACGAAAAGGTAAAAATATAGCTATATTAACTAATTTTATAAGAGAAGTACAAGAAAAAAGAATTAAAAATAGTGAACTTTTTCCATATATATCAGATATATATTGTGGTAATTATCTAAAACCAAATAGTAAGAGCTATTTTGAAGCTATAGGAAGCTATGATATTAAAAAATGTATAATGATAGGTGATAGTTATGAAAATGATTATCTAGGACCAAGAAATATTGGTATGAATTCATTATTATATGATAAAGATGATCAATATAAAAATATAAAAGATAAAGTAAAAAGTTTAAATAAAATAAAAGAATTATATTAAGGAGGATTGTTATGAAAAATGAAAAGATTGAAGAGGTAAAAAACTTATTAGAAATAGATAAAAATAATATTTCTAATATGAATGAACTTAATGATTTAAAAGTAAAATATTTAGGAAAGAAAGGATTAATTACAGAATTAAATAGTCTTATAAAAGATATTCCAAATGAAGAAAAGAAAAATTTTGGACAAAGTGTAAATGAAATTAGAACTATATTTAATGATTTTTATGAAGAAAAGAAAAACTTATTTGAAGAAGAATTATTAAATAAAAAACTAGAAAAAGAAACTATTGATATTACTTTACCAGGTGATAAGATAAAAAGAGGTAGTAAACATCCTGTAAATAGAATGATTGAAAAAATTGAAGATTTATTTGTATCTATGGGTTATGATGTTATGACAGGACCTGAACTAGAAACAGATGAATTTTGTTTTGAAAGATTAAATTTACCTAAAGGACATCCAGCAAGAGATATGCAAGATAGCTTTTATATAACTGATGAATATTTACTTAGAACACAAACTAGTGCAGTACAAGCTAGAACATTACTTGCTAATAAAGATGAACCAAAACCAATAAGAGAAATAGTACCAGGTAAGACTTATAGAAAAGAAGATGATGCTACTCATTCACATCAATTTTGTCAATGTGAAGGCCTAGTTATTGATAAAAAAGAAAATCATGTATCACTAGCAGATTTAAAAGGTACACTAGAAATCTTTGTTAAAGAAGTAATTGGAGATAATTTAGATTTAAGATTTAGACCAAGTTATTTTCCATTTACAGAACCATCTTATGAAGTAGATGTATCTTGTTTTAAATGTGGAGGTAAGGGTTGCCCATTATGTAAAGATACAGGTTGGATAGAAATTTTAGGTGCTGGTATAGTTCATCCTAACGTTTTAAGAATGAATGGATATGATCCAGAAAAATGGGGAGGATTTGCTTTTGGTCCTGGATTAGAAAGACTTACTATGTTTAGATATGGAATTCCAGATATGAGATATTTATATACAAACGATATAAGATTTTTAGAAGAATTTGATAGAAAGGATGATTGTGATGCTATTAAGTAGAAAATTTGTAAGCGATTATATCGATATTCCAGAAGATGTTGATATTAAAAATTTAGCATTAAAACTTACTGATGTAGGTAATGAATTTGATAGTGCTGAAAAATTAATTAATGCTACTAATTTAGTTATTGGTGAAATAGTAGAATGTGAAAAACATCCAGATAGTGATCACTTAAAAGTATGTAAAGTAAATATTGGTAGTAATATCCTTCAAATAGTTTGTGGAGCACCTAATGCTAGAGTTGGAATCAAAGTAATAGTTGCACTAGATGGAGCTAAACTTCCAGGTGGAACTATAAAAAAAGGTGTAATTCGTGGAGTAGAATCAAATGGTATGATGTGCTCAATAGAAGAACTAGGATTAGATCATAAATTTTTAAAAGATGAAGATATTAATGGTATAAAAGAATTAGCAAGTGATGCGCCGGTTGGAGAAGATCCTATAAAATATTTAGAGCTAGATGATGAAGTAATAGATTTTGATCTAACTGCAAATAGAGGAGATTTATTATCTATTTTAGGTATGGCTTATGAAATAGGTGCTATCTATGATAAAAAAGTAAAAGATATTGATCTATCTCATAAAGAAAATAATGAAGATATTAATGATATCTTTAATGTTGATATTAAAACAGATAATTGTAGTTTATTTTTAGCAAAAAAAGCCTTAAATGTAGAAATAAAAGAAAGTCCAACTTTTATAAAAAATAGATTAATAGCATCAGGAATAAGACCTATAAATAATGTTGTAGATATTTCAAATTACGTTATGTTAGAAACAGGTCAACCCCTTCACTTTTATGATGCTGATAGATTAGGTGATACTATAGTAGTTAGAATGGCTAAAGAAAATGAATTACTAACTACACTTGATAATGAAAAAAGAGTATTATCAGAAAATGATATTGTA
The DNA here is from genome assembly GCA_947632545.1 of uncultured Bacilli bacterium. Taxonomy (GTDB): domain Bacteria; phylum Bacillota_I; class Bacilli_A; order RF39; family UBA660; genus UMGS995. Next base: position 13,395 of record CANRPP010000007.1, read on the forward strand.
ATAGCTGACAAAACTAAACCAATAGGTTTAGCAGGTGTTATGGGTGGACTTTCTACAGAAGTAGAAAACGATACAAAAAATATTATTATAGAATCAGCTATATTTAATAATGTACTAATAAGAAAAACCTCTAATAAGATTTTAAGAAGTGAAGCTTCTAATCGATTTGAAAAAGGAATTGATCCAAATAGAACTTATATGGCGATAGAGCGTGCTGCAGCATTACTTGAAAAGTATGCTAATGCAACTATTATGGGAAATACTGTAGTATATGATAAAACTGATAAAAAAGAAAAAGAAATAGATATTACAGTAAATAATATAAATGAAGTTTTAGGTTCTAATCTAAAATTAGAAGAGATAATAGATATATTTAGAAGATTAGGATTTAAAACAAATGTTTATAAAGATATTATAAAAGTAGTAGTGCCTACTAGAAGATTAGATATTTCTATAAAAGAAGATTTAATAGAAGAAGTAGGAAGAATATATGGAGTTAATAATATAAAAGGAAAACTTCCAATAGTACCAATGAAAAAAGGAAGTTATGATGTAACAACAAGAGAAATAAGAAATAAAATGATTTCTTTAGGTTTAAATGAGGTATTATCTTATATTTTAATTAATGATAAAGATGTTCATAAATATACAAATGATAAATTTGAAGAAGTAAAATTATTAGATCCTCTAACAGAAGATAGAAATACATTAAGATATTCAATGATTCCATCTTTAATGAAAATATTTGAATATAATAAAAAAAGAAATATTAAAGATATTTCAATATTTGAAATAGGTAAAGGTTTCTATAAAAAAGATACTTATTCCGAAAATAATAAATTATGTGCATTAATGTATGGTAACTATTATTTTGGAATCAATAATAAAAAAAGTGTAGACTTTTATATAATAAAAGGAATAGTAGAAGAACTACTTGATTACTTAGGTTATTCTAACAGATATAGTTTTACAAAAGAAGATATACCTAAAGAATTACATCCGGGTCAATCTGCATCTATAGATGTAGCAAATGATATAGTTGGTGTTATAGGAAAAATTCATCCAAGTATTACTAAAGAAGATGTTTATGTATTTGAAATAAACCTAGATAAATTACTAGAGAAAAAAGTAAGCAAAATGAAATATAAAGAAATATCTAAATTCCCTGGTGTAACTAAAGATTTAGCCTTTATTATAGATAAAAATATATATGCAGAAGAATTAATAAAGACCATTAAAAAAGCAGGAGGCAAGCTTCTTAAAGATATTAATATCTTTGATATATATACAGGAGAAAAAGTAGAAATAAATAAAAAATCAATTGCATTTTCACTATATTTTGAAGATTCTAAAAAAACATTAAATGATGAAGAAGTAATGCAAGTATTTAATAATATTATAGAAAAAGTAGAAAAAACTTATAATGCACAATTAAGAGATAAATAAGATGTTTTACATCTTTTTTCTTATGTGCTATAATAATTGAAATTCAGGGGGACAATATGATAAAAACTAATGTATATGAAGATATAAAACAAGCAAAAAGAATGATACAAGATAAAAATAATGGAATTTATAATAACAAATATCCTTTTACAAATAATAGTTCTGTATATAGATTTTCAAATGAATATATTGAAAAGTATAAAAAATATCTATATGAAAAGAAAAAAAGCCTTATAATAACTGCATCATCAGATGCAATACTATCTAGTATTTTATATGGAGCAAAAGAAATAGATAGTATTGATATAAGTAGATTTCCAAAGTATTATTATGAATTAAAAACGGCTGCCATAAAAACATTATCACTAAAAGAATACATTAATTTTTTCATTCCAGAAATTATTTTTAAAAATGATATATTAAAATTAAATAATAATATAAATGGAATTAATGGAAAAATTGCTATAACTGTTTTTTTAAATAATCTACCTAAAGAAATAGATAAATTAGATTTATTACAATTATATTATGCTATAAATAAAAATTTAGATGGAGATAACAAAATATTTTGGGATAAATTATTTAAAGAATTTTCTCCTAGTATGATATTTAAAAGTAATTTATTTAAAGAAACAAATATTTCTTCAATATATCCTATTATAATAGATAATTACTATAATACTCCATATTTACAAAATGAAGATTGTTATAATAACTTAAAATCTAAAATAAATGATTGTACGATCAATCATTATATTGGTAATATATTTGATATGGTAGAACAATTTCAGGATAAATATGATTTAGTTAATTTATCAAATATAATAGATTATAATGATCCAAAAGAATATAAACAACTACTAGATAAATTTAATTTAGCTAAAGATGGAATTATATTAACTTATTTATTTGCAATTGATGATGATACCTATAATATATTTAAAGATGATAAGTATGAAATTACTGATTTTTATGATGGAAGTGTAATGATATATAAAGGATAAAAAAAAATAAAGAAATAGAATTAACTATTTTCTTTATTTCCTTCTGCAACTCGATTTTTAATAATTTCAAGCATTTCATTTTTTAATTTTTGATCTGCACCAGTCCAAACTATTTCAAAAAATACTCCCATACCTGGTAATGTTACTTCGTCTTTGTCATCAATCGATTCATTAATAGCTTTTTGTAAACTATCATAATCATCACCCTTAAAATTATTTATTATATATTCTCTTATACTCATATTTATCCTCCTCATACTTATAGTGTTATAATTAATAAATTTTTATACAATAATATTAAAAAATGTAAATTTACACTATACTTATTAAGTAATATAAATAAAATAATTAAATAAAAAAATATAATATAATTAATAACTTGAAATAATAAAAATATATTGATATAATTAAATTGTCTAGAAGATGCGAAACTAGCAACTTATAAAACCGACTAAATTGACGATACGGGAGTTCGGATCTATCAGTGGTGTTGAATACCTTTAATTAGGGATCCTAAAACTGATGTATGGACACCCACCTGTAATAATGCAGGTTTTATCGTTTTGCCAAGACGCACTTTTGGACTTTTTTGTTGCATAAATATAAAATATATGATATAATATCAAGACGGAGAGGTGATATACATGATGGTAATACCTATGGTAAATAAAAATAGAAAAGGCGATTCAATAATATATAATATCGAATTAGAATTAAAAGGAGAAAGTCATTCTAAAATTAAAGAGGGTACTATAATAAAAGGGTATGAAGAAAGTGATATTATTATAAATGGTACATCATATAATAATTCAGTATTTAATATTCCTAATGGTGAGGCAAATAAAACAGTTAATTTTTTAAGATATTTTAATACAAAAAGTAATAAAAAGAATTTTTTAATAACTACTAAAGAATATCCTGATTCAAATTTATATGATGTATATAGTGTAGAAATGCCTCCTAGAAAAATAAGTGGTGGACTAGATAACTTATATGGTAGCGCTATTCTTGATATGAAAAATGAAATACCTGGAGGTAAACCAAAAGGAAGAGTTATATCACTAAAGAAACTTGGTATTGATAGACATATTACAGAAAATAAGATAGATAAATTAAAAGAAATAATAGCAGTAGAAAAAAATGAAGAAAGAAGACAAAATTTAATGCAATTAAATGGAGTCAGTGACTTACAAACTACAGTAGATTACGTAAAAAAATTTAAATATACAATTTTAAATACTATACAAGAAGAACAATTTAAAAATATATTAGATTTTCTTGAATTAGCAAATACAAAAGAATATAAAAATTTATTAAAATATTATGAAACAGCTAAAGATAATATGGATGTATATAAAAAACTTACAAGAATAAATAAAATACTTTATGGTAAACCAATTGATTTAATTGAAAGTAAAAAGAAATCTAAAGTTTTAGTTAAAACTATAGAAAAAACAAAAGATATGGAAAATAAAAAAGATGCAGCATAATTACTTTAATAGATTAATATCTTTAATAGGTAAAGATAAAGTAGAATTATTAAAACAAAAAACTATTCTAATTATAGGAATAGGTGGAGTAGGAGGTTATGTATTAGAATCTCTTATAAGAAGTAATATTGGTACAATTATTATAGTTGATAATGATATAATAGATGAAACTAATATAAATAGACAAATATTAGCCTTAACATCAACAATTGGAATGAAAAAAGTTGATGTAGCAGAAAAAAGAATACATGATATAAATCCTGATTGTAAAGTTATTAAGTATGATAAATTTTTTGATATTAATACAAAAGATGAAATATTAAATAATAAAATAGATTTTATAATAGATTCATGTGATACTATTAAAAGTAAAAAACTTCTTATTAAAGAAGCCTTAAATAGAAATATAGAATTTATAACTTGTATGGGTACTGCTAATAAATTAAATCCTAGTATGTTAGAAATAGTTGATATAAGAAAAACTATAAATGATCCTGTAGCAAGAATTATTAGAAAGTTTGTAAAAGATGAAAAAATAACTAAAAAAGTAATGGTTCTATCATCTAAAGAAGTACCAATATCTAACGGAAATATTTTAGGATCTAATTCTATTGTACCATCCAGTGCAGGACTATTAATAGGATATTATGTAATAGATAAATTAATTAAGTAATTCATATGAATTACTTTTTATATGTAAAAAATAGGTTTATTTTCATTAATATTAGTATATGTATTTGTAGTAGTTTTACTATTAGAAGAAGTATTATTGTATTCACTATCTGATGAATTTCTTACTGCACCAGCAATTTTAAACATAGTTTTAGCATTATTTATCATAGGTTTTACTTGATACACAATAGGTATTGCTTGATTAATTATACCTAAAGATTTTTGAGTATTACTCAAAAGAGTTCCCCAATTAATTCCTGTTCTAGTAGCCGCTCCAATACCACCTGCAGCACGTGCCCCACCAAATAATCTTGATAATAGACCACCTCTAGCGACATTTTGATATAAATAAGGATTATTGAACATATAAATCCACCTCTAATACAATATATGATATTATGATTATAATGTTAATAAAAATATTGTTGTAGAAATTGTTTTATGTTATAATAAAATAGAATAATAAGGAGGGAATACTATGGATAATATTATGAAACCATTTATTGCAATATATCATGTAGTAAGTAAAGTACTTAGTTTCCCTTCTAAATTACTTAAAAAGACTAGTGAAGATGTAGCAGTAAATATTGAACAAAAAAGACTTAATAACGATATAAAAAATGATAGTATAGGAATTAATGATAATAGTTTTGAAGGTATTGCTAAACATGAAGAAGAAAAAAAATTAATCTCATACAGATATACAATCCAAGCAGCAAATAAAAGAAAAGAAACGGGAATATTTGATGCTGAAAGTGAAAGTGATGTTAAAGGTTTTTTTGAAAGTCAAGGTTATAAAGTTTTAAAAGTAGAAAAGAAAAAATCATATGATATTGAATTAGGTGGTAATGGTCCATTAAAAGCCGGAAATTTATCTTTTTCACTAACTCAACTATCAACATATATAAAAGCAGGAATTCCTTTAGTTGATGCTGTAAGAATTCTTGCAAGACAATCTCATAAACTAAATGAAAGAAGAGCTTATGAAAGATTGGTATATGATTTATTAAAAGGTGAAAATTTATCTGATGCTATGATAAGACAAGGAAAAAAATTTCCAAAATTATTAATTAATATGATAAAAACAGCTGAAATGACAGGAGATTTACCTACTATATTAGATGATATGGCTGATTATTATACATCAATTGAAAAAACAAGAAAACAAATGATTAGTGCTATGACTTATCCTGCAGTTGTAATTTTATTAGCAATAGGTGTACTTATATTTATGTTAGTATATTTAGTACCACAATTTGTTCAGTTATTTGAAAGTCAAGATGCTACACTTCCTGCTATAACATTATTTGTTATAGGTACAAGTGAATTTTTAAAGAATAATTACATAATTATAATTATTATAACTATAATAACAATTTTACTATTTTATTATTTATATAATAATATAAAACAATTTAGATGTTTTATTCAAAAGATATTAATGCATATTCCTGTTTTTGGAAATATAATTATATATAATGAAATAGCTAACTTTACAAAAACCTTCGCATCACTTTTAAATCATGGAGTCTTTATAACTGATAGTATGGAAATATTATCAAAAATTACTAATAATGAAGTATATAAATCAATAATTGCTAAAACCTTAAATAATTTAGGAAAAGGAGACTCTATATCATCAGCTTTTAAAGGAGAATGGGCAATACCAATTGTTGCTTATGAAATGCTGGTAACTGGAGAAAAAACAGGTCAATTAGGTTTAATGATGGAAAAAGTTGCTGATCATTTTCAAGAATTACATAAAACAATGATTAATCAAATGAAAAGTTTATTAGAACCACTTATGATAATAGTCCTAGCAGTAATAGTAGGTATTATCTTATTATCAATAGTTGTTCCAATGTTTGATATATATAGAAAGATTCAATAGGTGTATTTATGGAAAACGTTATGTATTATATTTTATTTTTTATACTAGGAACATATATGGGATCATTTTATACTTTAGTAGGACTTCGTATACCTAAAAATGAACCTTTTATATTTGCAAGATCAAGATGTGATGACTGTAAACATAAATTATCATTATTAGATATGATTCCAATATTTTCTTACATATTCTTGCGTGGTAAATGTAGATACTGTAAGAGTAAAATAGATATTTTATCAACATATATAGAATTTTTTACAGGATTATTATTTCTAGTATCATATCACAGTTTTGGTATGTCTATAGAATTATTATTAGCATTAGGAGTAGTATCATTACTTGCCATTGTAATTGTTAGTGATTTAACTTATTTAATTATACCTGATGAAATTTTAATATTTTTTGGAATATACTTTATAATAATTCAATTTTTATTATTAGGCTTTAAAGGAGTAATATCTCATTTAGCAGTTGGTATATTTTTATTCATTATCATGTATTTAATTATGATTATTGGAAATAAAGTATTTAAAAAAGAAAGTATGGGTGGCGGAGATGTTAAAATGATGTTTATATTTGGTCTAGTTTTAGATCCGCTATTAGGTGTCTTAACAATATTTTTAGGTAGTTTATTTGCTCTACCTATATCGATATTATTATATATTTCAAATAATGAAAAAGTTATACCATTTGGACCATTTCTTTTATTAGGATTTGCATTTATATTTTTTACTAAAATAACAAGTCTAGATATAATAAATTGGTTAGGTCTATAAGAAAGTTATACTTTCTTTTTTTTAAATTTTAGTTTATTATATAGAAAAGGTGATATTAATGAAAAATTTAACAATTCTTCCAGCTGATACTTATACTGTTGTAAATAAAACTATAATAAATAGTAATGATAGAAAAATAATTACTATGTTATATCAACCTATTATTGGTTATACTGCAACAAGTCTTTATTTTACATTAATAGATGATTTAGATAAATTAGAACTTATAAGTGATGATTTAACACATCACCATTTAATGGCAACAATGCAGTTAAAATTAGAAAGTATAGTTAATGCAAGAGAAAAATTAGAAGCTGTAGGTTTATTAAAAACATATGTAAAAAAGTCTAATGTAAATCATTATGTTTATTTATTATTTTCACCAATATCAGCTAATGAATTTTTTAATCATCCTATTCTTAATATTGTATTATATAATAATTTAGGAAAGAATGAATATGATAAATTAATTTCTTATTATAAAGTACCAAGATTAAGCTTAAAGAATTATGAAGATATAACTTCTAAATTTGATGAAGTATTTACTACAGTTCCAAATAGAAGTATTGAACTTAATGAAGATATAGCTAGTAAAAATAAAAATGAGTTATATTTAGAAAAATGTATTGATTTTAATATGTTAATCTCAAGTATTCCAACTAGTATGGTAAATGATAAATGTTTTACTGAAGATGTAAAAAACTTAATTAATGCTTTAGCTTTTACATATAATTTAGATGATAATGTAATAATATCTTTAGTAAGAAATTCTATAAATGAAAAGGGATTAATAGATAAAACTATTTTAAGAAAAAGTGCTAGAAATTATTATCAATTTGAAGAGTCAGGAAAACTTCCAACACTTATTTATAATAAACAACCAGATTATTTAAAAAAGCCTGAAGGTGATAATAGTAAATGGGCTAAAATGGTATATACTTTTGAAAATATTACTCCATATGATTTTTTAAAAGCAAAATATAAAGGAGCAGAACCTACTACTAGAGATTTAAAATTAGTAGAAAACTTATTAATAGATCAGAAATTATCTCCAGGTGTTGTAAATGTTTTACTAGCGTATGTATTAAAAGTAAATAACCAGAAATTAAATAAAAATTTTATTGAATCAATTGTAGGACAATGGAAAAGATTAAATATTGAAACAGTAGAAGACGCTATGAAAATAACAGAAAAAGAACATAAGAAAATGAAAAAGATAATGAATAAAAATACTACACCTAAAACAACTAAAATAGTTAAAGAAGAACCATTACCTGCATGGTTTGATAAAAATATAGAAAATGAAAATCCAACAGAAGAAGAAAAGGAAGAATTAGAAAGTATCTTAAAAGAACTTGTCTAATTCTTTATTTTATGGTATAATATCAAACGTTTTAAGGAGTATTATAATGAATAAACTAAAAAATATGATTTCTTATTTTATGTCTATAAAAGAAGTAAGAAATAGAGTATTATCAATTATATATATTATAGTATTTTTAATCTTTTCTACATGGTTTATATTTGGCCCTAGAGAAAAATTAGTATATGCTGCTATTAATATAAATAATTCTAGAGTAAAAAATAAAAATATAGTAATTACTAGTAATGATACATTAAAATATAATAAAGAAGCATATAATTTTAATGTCATTAATAAGACTAATAAGAAAACTGATTATGAAATTATTTTAGTAAATGATTATACTAAAAGTATTTTAAAAAAATGTAAAATATTGTCAAATAATTATTTGAAATTTCGTATAAAATCAAATGATAGTTATAGTGTAGATAGAAATGTAAGAATTAATGGTATTATTTATAAAAGCACGTTAAATCCAAATGAATCAAAGAAAATGTCAATTAAATTATGGTTAGATAAAGAAAAAGAAGATAATGAATGTTATTACCCATTACTAAAAATAGAGGATAAAATTGACAAATAATTTACTTGTATTTTACAAATACATATGTTATCATTAAAAAGTAGTCAAAAAATATAAAGGGTGAATTAATAAATGTTAGATAGATACAGGAAGGAATTTATAGATATTATAAATCCCATAACGAATAATAATGAGTTTTTAAAAACTAAAAAAGAAACTCATCATGGTATAAATAGATTTGATCATTTAATTAGGGTATCATATTTTTCATATATAATTACTAGATTTCTAAAATTAAAATATAAAGAAACTGCACGTGCAGGACTTTTACATGATTTTTTTACAAATGAAACTAAAGGAGAATCACAGATTAATGCTTTAAAAAATCATCCAACATACGCATTAGAAAATGCTAAAAAGTATTATAAGTTAACAGAAAGAGAAGAAGATATAATAAAAAATCATATGTTTCCTGTTACTAAAACTCCACCAAAATATATAGAGAGTTGGATAGTTGATATAGTTGATGATGTTGCTAGTATTTATGAAAGATGTAAAAGTAGTTGCATTCATTCTAAAGCAGCTATCAATTTCTTATTAATATTACTTATAAATTTTATTCAAAGATAAGCTAGGCTTATTTTTTTTTGAAAAAATAAATAATATATGTTATTATTTATATACAGTTATTACGTTTTCGTAGCTCAGTAGGATAGAGCAATCGCCTCCTAAGCGATAGGTCGGGAGTTCGAATCTCCCCGAGAACACCAGATAGATAGGAAACTCGAACTTTGGAGTAAAAATAGAAAACGTACTTAATAAAAGTGCGTTTTTATAATTATTCGTATATTACAAACAAATAAAATCAAAATAATAATATAAGTATTGTCTAAATAAGTAAAATTAGATAATTATTAATTGAATTTATTGCAAAATAGATATAGTATATTAATAGAAAAGATAAAGTTGGTGATTATATGAATAATACAAAATCAATATTATTTTTAATTAATGGATTAGGTGTAGCATCAAAAGATTCATTTGATATTAAATTTAATGATATGATGCCTAATTTAAGTATGTTAATGAAAAATTATATTTTTGCCCATTTAGAAAATAAAAGTTATAATTATAGAAATGGTTTTAGAAACTTTAGTTTAGGTAGTGATTTATTGCCAACATATCATATACTAGAAAATGATGTTAATTTTCAAAATAATCAAATAGTTAATAATATTGCAGTAGATGCGATTGCTAACAATACTAAAGTACAATTATATTGTTTTTTAGATAATATACAAGTAATTAATCAAATTGTAAAAATAGTTAACGTCTTAAGACCAAAAGGAACATTTGGAATTTATATTCATATTGTTATTAGGCAAAAAGATATACTTAATTATGATGATATTATAAAGATGGTTAAACAATTAGAAGATAAAATAACCTTATCTAAAAATGTACAAATTGGTACTGTAGTAGGAGAAAGAAAAATAAATTCTGATAAATATTATGAGTTACTACTAAAACAAATGGGAGAAAAATGGCCAGACTATACTAGAAAGTTTAATTATGAAAAAACAACAGGAACAATACCACGTGATATAGAACCATTCTATATGAATACAGGTTTTAAACTAGAAGCAAATGATATTGCATTGTTTTTAAACTATGAAGATGTAGATTGCGATGGTTTTATAAAAAAATTATCAAAAGTTAAACTATATACATTATTTCCTATGAAATTATATCCATATGCTATAAATATATATAAAGATATACCACCAAATGATTACTTTTCTAAAACTTTAGAAACTAATCACTTAAAATGTTTAATTTTAACAACAGAAGATAGAATTCCTACAATAACATATAATTTATGTGGACTAAAAGATACTAAATCACCAAATATTGATTATCTAAATATAAATGATAAAGACTTAAATATAACAGAATTATTAAATAGAACTTATCAATATATTATATTTGATTATGATATAGGTATTTATAAAGAAATTGGTAAAATAAAAGACTTTTTAATGATACTAGATAATCAAATAGATGAAATATATAAAAGTTGTGATCAAAATGGTTATAATTTATATATATCATCTTTATATGGACTATATAAAGAATATATAGTAGGTATAGATAAAAAAGTAATATTAGATTATTCAAAAGAAGTACCTGCTGTTATAATAAATAATAATTATCCAGCATCAAAATATACCTTAAAATATGGTGATACTCATGATTTATCAAATACAATTTTTAATTCTATTACAAATGATATAAATATAAAAACTTTATTTAGAAAAAGAGGTATACTGGCATTTTTTAAAGATTAATGTAAAACTATATGTAAAATAGAAGAAAGAGTGTAAATATCTTTCTTTTTTTATGATAAAATAAAAATGGTGATTATATGCATAATTATAAATTATATAGAAATTTAAAAGATATTATAGTTCCTTCAATATCTAGAAAAAATATCTCAAACTATAAAGTAGTAATTGATAATGATATTTTACCAATAGAAGTATATTATCCAAATAAAAATATAAAATTAGAAAATATTATTATATATATTCCTAGAGACAATAAAACAACTAATTTATATAATGATTTAGCTATAAATACTAACAATTTAGTTATTGTATTAGATTATGATAGTAATAAGAAAAATTATTATAATACCATAAAATATATATATAATAATACTGATAATATAAAAATAAAAGCAGATAATATAACAATAATGTCAGATAATGAAGGTAGTGATATAGAAAAATATATTATAAATAAATCAATAGAGACTTCTGATTTCAAAATAAATAAATCGATATTGTTAGAGCCTACTATTTCACTAAAAGATAAAAATTTAAAGAATAGTTTAATAGTTATAAATCAAGATAATGATAATAAAAAATTATTTAACTGTAATTGTACAAAAATGTATTTAGATGATTTCTTTAATGGTAATAGTACTGCACTTAATAATCGTATATATAGTGAAATTAATGATTATATAGGAGGATAAAATGGATAAAAGAAAAACCAAAAAAGAAATAGTTAAAATGTTATTAAATGTTGATTTGTTAGAACAAGATGAAGAAGAATTATTAGATTTATTAATAGATCAACCAATCGCAATAGATGTAGATAAACAAGAAGAACAAAAAATGACTTTTGGAGATAAAGTGGCTGATAAAATAAGTGCGATAGCAGGTAGTTGGGGTTTTATATTAATGTTCATAATATTTTTATTAGGTTGGATAATCTTAAATACTGTTATTTTAACAAAACAAGATCAAATAGATCCATACCCATTTATTTTACTAAACTTGGTTTTATCATGTATCGCAGCACTTCAAGCTCCAATAATTATGATGAGTCAAAATAGACAAGCTGAAAAAGATAGTTTACGAAACCAAAATGATTATAGAACAGATTTAAAAAGTGAATTAATATTAGAATCACTTCATGATGATTTAGATAAAATATCTAAAAATCAGAAGAAAATATTAAGATTATTAGAAGGAGAACAAGAAAATGAAGAAAAATAAATTAATATATATCATACTTATACTTTTTGTAGCGTTATTAATAACAGGATGTAATAGTAAGAAAAATGAATCATCAGTAAAAGGAATTGATACTAATAAATATAAAACAGATGGATTAAAGTTAATAAATTGTAAAACAGATACAGATACATCAGATGGCGTAGATATAGATATAAAAATGAAAGTATATTATGATAAAGATGGATATTTATCAATATTAAAAAGAAATGAGTCTGTTACTAGTACAAATGAAAGCGTTATAAAAGAATATAAAGATGCATATAAAAAATTGTATTCAGCATATGAAAATTTAGAATATTATGATAACGTTATAGAAGAAAAAGAAGATAATGTAACTAGCATTACCTATATAAATTATAGTAAAATTAATATGGATGAACTTTTAAAAATAGAAAATATAGAAGATTATCTTACTATAACAAATGGTAAAATAAAAATATCAGATTGGAAGGAATTTGCTAAAAAATACGGTACAACATGTGAAGAATAGAAGTGTATTTAATACACTTTTTTAAATTATAAATAGGAGTTAGATAATGAAAAAAATAATAAAGAATATACATTATATAATCATTATGTTAGTAGCAGTAATTTTATTAGTATATGGTTTAATCTATCATATAAATAAAATTAATTATAATAAAAATGCAATTATAACTTCTGCTAAAATATATCAATTATCTAATAATAATGGTATAAAAACATTATATTTAAAATATGTTATAAACAATAAAAATTATAATAGTGTTTTATCTACTAAAGATAAAAATATAAAAATGGGTACTAAAATTAAAATATATTGTGATAGGAAAAATCCTAAATTCTGTACAGATGGTAAAATATCAAATTATGGCTTATGCTTAATAATATTAGGAACAATAATTTTAATTATTGATATATTAATGTATCTAAAAAATAAATTGAAATAAATATTAAATTATGCTATAGTTAGGATAGGGTGATTGACTATGAGTAATTTGATATTTTCAAATGACATGTTTACTAGCATGATTTTAAAAATTTTTTTACCAATATTAGTTATTGTAATAGTAGTAAAGATAGTAATAGATATATACGCTATACGTGCAAGAAAAAAACAAATAGAAAATATTGATGAAAAAATTAAATTTCATTCTACATTAATTTCAATAGTTATAACAATAATATTACTAGCTATTGCAGTAAGTTTTTCTGTTAATTTCTTTAATCTTATATTAAAAAATAAAATAGTAGGTAATAAATATATTCTATATACTATTGCAATTATATGTCCTTTAATACCAATTTTATTTTTAGTATATCTTATACCTAAATTTGTTAAATTAGTAATAAATGAAGATAATCATAATAAAAAAATAAAAAATCATAGTAATAAAAAAATAAATAATAGTATAATTAGTGATAATATTTCTACTAAAAAAGAAGTAGATGATGAAATTGAATGTATATAGGAGTTAAAAATGAAAAAAAGTAAACCCCCTGTATTAGTTATTTTATGTATGTTTTTATTACTATTATTAATAGTAGTACCACCCATTTTTAGAAAATATATTCCAAAAGAAAATCAACAAATTAATAATAAAGTTAATACTATACAAATTTTAAGTTGTAATAAAACATTTTCTGATAATATACATAAAGGAAGTAGTACAAGTAAATATATTAATGATGAAATTATTACTAATACTATTAATTTTACTATAATAAATAATCCAACTACCAATAACACTCCATATCAAAATAATAATCAAAGTAGTAGTGATACAACTTATGAACAGGAGTATCAAAAATTAACAACTTTAAAAGATATAAATATAAAAGTTAATGATAATGTAACAAATATGGTAATTGATAAAAAAATATATAATAAAAATAAAAATAATGAAAATATAGATAATTATTATAATCCAATAGAAATACAAAAAGAAAATTACGAATTATTAGGTTATAAGTGCCAAATAATAGAAGGCTAATTCTTTAGTCTTTTTATTATGTCTTTTCCTATAAAAAATATTAAGGATAAAGTTATTGTATATTCAAATAAATATATAAATGAAAATAGTTTATCTATATGATTAATAAAATTAAAGAAGTTAAGAATTTTTAATATTGATATACCTGGGAACTTATAAGTTAAAATAAGTTTAGTACCTAAACATCCTATTAATAAAACATTATCTATAAAAGCTGAAATAGAACCTATTATATATCCAAATATAATGTTATTATGTCTAATATAATATAAAATAAATATAATTAAAGCAGGAATAATATTAATAGATAATTTACTTATATTAATATAGGTATTATAGTTTTTAATATCTATTAATGAAATAAGACCTATATATATAATAATAGAAGTAATTACAAATATAATCATAAATATTTCACTAATAGATCCAATAGTTTTAATATCATTCTTACCTAAAATATATGTAAGTAATAATAATGATAATAGTACTACAAAATAATTATTATACTTAAAATAATTCATATTTATAAATAAAATAGTATTATTTAAAATTATTATAAATATAAAAAATATTATTAATAAATATATTATCTTTAAAATCTTACTACTTAATAAATCTATATTTATCTTTTTTATTATAATTATAGAAATTAATATAGATATAAACATAATAATATAACTATAAATATTAGTATAGTTATATAGACTAAAGAAAGTTCTAGTTAAAAAGAATATTAATGCTACCATAGAAATATCTCTTTTAATCATTTATATCACCTAGATTCTTATACTTTATAAATACTAAATTATTACTTTTCATACCAATAACAGGTATCATAGTTTTTCTATTTTCATATTTATTTATTTTAACTTTTTTATAAGTTATTTTTTTATCTACTAAATTATTAATATATTTATAATTATTACCATATTTTATAATATTTTTTACTTTATCATCTGTAATATAAATATTAAAGTTATCTCTTTCATTATCAAAAACATTATTAAGATTAAGTATAAGTTTATTACTATCAGTATTTATAATTACATTTTCTAAATGCTCTAAATATATTTTTTTAGTTATTTTATCATCTAATTTTTTCATACATTCTTCTATACTATTACCAGAAGAAGAATAATATTTATATTTATTTTTTATACTATCATCTTCTCTTATAGGTATTATTTCTTGATAAATTAAATTATAATTATCTTTATTTTTAGTTATACCAATATTAGTAATAATAGAAATACTATTTAATTCTTGATAATTATTAGTACCAAATACTAAACATAAAAATATTATTATATATATTATTTTTTTCATTTATATCTACCTCGATATTTATTTTTTGTTAAAATAGGATTTCTATATTTATTAGTAGTATTTGCTTCTTTATATATTGAGTCCTTTATTTCACTTTTTATAAAAGGAGAAAAAGGTGCGAGATAGGGTTTATTTAGAGAGGTTAAAGTAATTAATTTATAAAGAAGATATACTGCTCCTAAATATATTCCATATAAACCTAAAATACAAGAAAGTATTAGAAATATAATACGATACATTCTAATAGCATTAACTAATTCAATTGATGTAAATACAAAACCAGCAATTGATGATAAAGCAATAATAATTATCATAATAGGGGACATTATTCCAGCTGATACTGCTGCATCACCTAAAATTAAACCACCAAGAATTGATATTGCACTACCAGTAGTTGATGACATTCTAAGATCACTTTCTCTAAGTATTTCAAATGATATAATCATAAATAACGCTTCAACTACAGCAGGAAAAGGAACAAATGACCGTTGAGCTTTTAATAAAAGAAGTAGAGAAAGTGGTATTGCATCTTGATTATAAGTAGTAACTGCAATATATGCAGCAGGTAAGAATATAGCAATAAAAAATGCAAATAAACGTATTATTCTAACAAATGTTGTATTAATAGATTTTTGATAATAATCATCTACAGTATGAAAAAAATCTATAAAAAAATTAGGTAATATAAGTGCATATGAAGACATATCAATTAGTATCGCAACTTTTCCTTCAAGTAGAGCCATAGATACTTTATCAGGTCTTTCCGTAGACATAATAGTAGGAAAAAAACTATCATTATTATCTTCTAAAATATCTTTTAAATATGATGAATCAATAATCGCATCTATATCTATTTTAGATAATCTATTTTTTACTTTATCTACTAAATCTTTTTCAACAATATCATTCATATATAAAATACCAACTTTAGTTTCACTACTTTTACCAATATTTATTTCATCCCACCATAAATTACTAGATTTAATTCTTCTTCTAATAAGTCCTAAATTAGTATTAAAATTTTCAGAAAAAGAATCTTTAGGGCCACTTATAGATAATTCACTCTCTATTGTAGTAATACCACGCTCTAGAATTTTTTTAACTTCAATTGCTAAAATATTATTATTAACTAAACATACTATAAATCCCTTATTCATATATGATACTATTTCATCTTCTTTAATATTTTTAATATTATTATCAGGTAATATATTAATAATTTTTTTTAAATCTTTTTTCTTAATATGAGAAAACTTTTTTAAGATAAAATCATTTATATCACTACCACTACATAATACTTCACTAAACATAAAATAAATTTTTTTATTTTCAATATCAATTTCTTTAAAAATATAATCTTTACTATAACCAACTATTTCTTTAGTTTTATTAACAATTTTATCCATATAATCACCTATAATTAGTATGGTAAAAAAAAGATATTGTATGCTATAATTAAGTAGAGGAAAGTATTATGAAAATAGATAAATTAGATTATTATGGTAGAGGAATATTAAAACTTAATAATAAAATTATATTTGTAGAAAATGCTTTAAAAGATGAAGATGTTGATATAAAAATAATTAAAGAAAATAAAAAATATAATGAAGCAGTAGTAACAAATTATAATAAAAAATCGAATATTAGAGTAACTCCTAAATGTAGGTATTATGATATTTGTGGAGGATGTAATATTTCTCATATAAAAGATTTATATCAAGAAGAATTTAAAGAAAATAAAATAAAAGAATTATTTAGAAATATTAATGTATGTGAATATAAAAAAATTGAATATAATAAATTTTATAATTATCGATATAAAATAGTATTACATATAAATAAAGATAAAATAGGTTTATATAAAAAAAGAAGTAATGATTTAATAGAAATAGATAAATGTATGTTAGTACATGATAAAATAAATGATGTAATTAAGGTATTAAAAGAGGTTGTAAAAAAAGAAACTAATTTAAATAAAGCTACTATAAAATTAGGAAATATTACTAATGAAGTAATGCTAGTATTAGAAGGTGTGATTAATGATTATAGTGAATTATTAAAAGTAGTAGATGTATTAATTATTAATGATAAGAAAATAACTAAAAAGGATTATATTATATCTAATATAGGCAATATGAAATATAAGATTAGTAAAAATTCTTTTTTTCAAGTTAATCCTTATATTACAGAAAAAATATATAATGATATCAAAAGTATTATAAAAAAATTAAATTCAAAAAATGTATTAGACTTATATTGTGGTACAGGTACAATTGGTATTTATATTTCTCAATTAGTAGATAAAATAATTGGTATAGAAGTAGTAAATGATGCGATAGTTGATGCAAGATACAATAGAAAAATAAATAATATAGATAATATTTCATTTATATTAGGAAAAGTTGAAGATAAAATAAATAATACTTATAAAGATATAGATACAGTTATAGTAGATCCACCAAGAAGTGGACTAGATAAAAATGTAATAGAAGTAATTAATAAATTAAAAGTTAAAAATATTATATATGTATCATGTAATCCAAATACTTTAGTAAGAGATATAAAGTTATTAAAAGATAATTATAATATAAATTATATAAAACCATATGATATGTTTCCAAATACTTATCATGTTGAATGTTTGAGCTTATTAAGTAGAAAAAGCAGTTGTTAAGAAATTCTTAACAACTGCGGAAGATGGGTAAAAACAATAAGAATATAAAAAGTGCTTGCCATCACACAGTTACTATATTTTATTAATAATAATTTTTAGTATAAAAAATAAAAAAAGGATGTGGTATATTTATGAATGGAAATAGAATTATAGTTCATACTTTAATAAAAATAGATGATAAATATTTAGTTACAAAAAGATCAAAAGAAGAAACAACCTTCCCTGAATATTGGGATATACCAGGTGGTCTTGCTGATTATGGTGAATTACCTAAAGATGCTGTTATAAGAGAAACAAAAGAAGAAGTTAATCTAAAAATAATACCAACAAAAGTAATACATGAAGATAGTAATCATGATAAAGAAAAAGATATGATTTTTATTAGGTTAGTATATCTATGTATTTTAGATGATAATATCAATAATATAAAATTACAAGAAGCTGAACATAGTGAATATAGATTAATAAATTCTTTAAACAATTTAGAAGGAGAATTAATCTCACCTTTTTTAAAAGAATTATTTTTGATAGATATAAAAGAATAAATTAGGTATTTAACAAAATAGGAGAAGATGTAAATGATATTTAGTATTTTGGCATTATTAGCTGTATGTGTTAGTATTAGCATTAAAGATAGAAAAAATCTTTATATATTCAATCATTAAATTGTCTTTTTGAAGCAATATATGATTTTATAATATCAGCTTTTACAGGTGCAATTTTAAGTATAATAAATTTAATAAGGACATTTATATTTATAAATAAAAATAGATTTAATAAATTAGTATATTTAATAATTTTATTTTTATTTGAAGGATTAATTATAGTTAATTGTTATTTTTCATGGGCAGGTTGGATTTCATTATTGCCAACTATAGGTTCAATTATTAGAGCGTACTGTTTATGGCAATCAAACATGAAATTAGTTAGAATATCTGGAATAACAACAGGTATATTCTATGGTTCATATTATATTTATTATCATAGCTGGTTTATGGTAGGAGGAGATCTTATTTTATTAATAACAGCAATTATGGCACTTTTAAAAAATGATATTAGGAGGAATATAAAAAATGAAGTTGTATGTAATTAGACATGGTGAAACAAATAGTAATGTTTTAGATATATACAATGGAAGTTTATTAGATGAAATAAAAGAAAAATATAAAAATAAAAATATACTTCTAGTAACACATGGTGGTGTAGCAAGAGCAATTCATTTTTATTTTAATGAATTACCAAAAGATGGCTAAATTGAAAAATACTTGCCAAATAATTGTGAGATAAAAGAATATATTTTGAATTAAAAATAAATTAGGTGATATGATGAAAAAAATTAATATCGTTATAATTCTTATTTTCTTATTTTTAATAACTACTAATGTATCTGCATTAGAAATTAATAGTAAGTATGCTTTATTATATAATCTAGAAGATAATAGTGTAGTATATTCTAAAAATAAAGATGAGAAAACAAGTATTGCAAGTCTTACCAAGATTATGACTTTATTAGTGGCTATTGAAAATATTGATAATTATCAAGAAGAAATTATTATAAAAAAAGAAATGTTTGATAGTTTAAATGGTACAGGTGCCTATGTAATTGGTTTAACTGATGGAATGAAGTTAACTTATAATGATTTACTATATGGCATGTTTTTAACAAGTGGCGCTGATGCTACTATGGCAATTGCCACATCTATAGCAAGTAGTAAAGAAAATTTTGTGAAATTAATGAATAAAAAAGCAGAAGATTTAGGACTTAAAAATACTTCTTTTGAAAATCCAATAGGATTAGATTCTAATAATCATTATTCTACAGTAAATGATGTTGCTATATTATTAAAAGAAGCCTTAAAAAATAAAAAATTTAAAAAAATATACGAAACTAAAAGTTATACATTTAAAAATTATGATATAACTGTAAAAAACTCATTTCGTAAATCAGCAACTAAATATAATATAGATGATAGTTATATTTTGGGTGCTAAAACAGGATATACTGGTGATTCCTTATATTCACTATCAACAACAGCTATAGATAAAAAAAATAACATAAATTATTTATTAATAACTACTAATGCAGATAGTATAGAAGAATATCTTAAAGATGCAACTAATATTTATAACTATTATTTTAAAAATTATAAATATTATAACTTAATTAATAAAGGTGAACTATTAGTAACACTTAAAACTAAATATGCAACAAAAGATAAAATAAATATATATGCAAAAAAAGATATAAAACATTATTTAAAAAATGATTTTTCTAAAGATAAAATTAAATATAAATATAAAGGTATAAAAGTACTAAATCCAAGTATAAAGAAAAATGAAAAAATAGGTAGTCTAGATATTTTATATAATAATAAAAAGATAGATACTATAGATATACTATTATCTGATACTATAAAATTTTCACTAATTAATTATCTTATTACTAATTATAAATTATCAATAGTTATATTAATATCTATTATCATAATAATATATTTAATAGTAAAATTTAAAAATAAGAAAAAATTATTTAAAAAATAACATAAATATAAATCCAATTATAAAGAATAAAATCGTAACCTTTTTATTTTTATAACCAAATGCTGTAGGAAGAAGTTCATATATTGATATATATGACATAATACCCACAGTAAGAGATAGTATAACTCCTATAAATGAATTAGTAATATATTTATATAAAAATATATAAGTTATAACAGCACCAAGTATTTCAGAAAATCCAGATATAAATGTATATATAAATGCTTTAAATTTACTTTTAGTAGAATAATATATAGGTACTGATATACTTATACCTTCAGGAATATTATGAAAAAGTATTGATAGTGCTAGAGTAATACCTAAACCTACATTTACTGTTGTAGTACTAAAAGTTAATATACCTTCAGGAATATTATGTAACATTAAAGCTAGACTATTTATTATTCCAAGTTTATATAATTTATTATCAATACGTTTAAATACTTTATCAATAAAACTTGCTAAAAAAAGACCTATTATTACAAATAATAAAACTACTACAAATATTCCTTTGTTATTATATTTTTCACTAAGAAGAGATAAACTTTCTGGAAATAGAGAAAATAAAGATACTGAAAGCATTACACCACTAGCAAAAGATAAAGATGCATTAATAACATTATCTTTATTTTTTATTTTTAAAAATATTGGTATCATTCCAAGCATAGTAGATAACCCTGCTATGGAAGTAACTAAAAAAGAAAATTGTATATTATTCATAGTTAATACTATGATTTTTATTGTTAAAAATTCCAAAATATGTTAGAATACAAATACTTATTTAGGAAGTGGTTATATGAACTATAATTTACTAATGGAAGAAGAAATAAATAAAATAGGAGAAGGAAAAACTTTACTCTTACATGCATGCTGCGCTCCATGTTCATCTGCTGTATTAGAAAGACTTGGAAATATATTTAAAATAACAATACTTTATTATAATCCAAATATAACAGAAGAAGTAGAATATCAAAAAAGATTAAATGAAATACATAAATTCATAAAAAAATTTAAAACAAAATATAAAATAAATATTATAGATGGTAGATATGAACCTAAAGAATTTTTCTCTATAGCAAAAGGTTTAGAAAATGAAAAAGAAAGAGGAAAAAGATGCTATAAATGTTATGAATTAAGATTAGAAGAAACAGCTAAAATTGCAAAAGAAAAAAACTTTGATTATTTTACAACTACTTTATCTTTAAGTCCTTATAAAAATAGTAATTGGATAAATGAAATAGGAAAAAATTTAAAAGAAAAATATAATATAAATTATCTATATTCAGATTTTAAGAAAAATAATGGTTATAAAAGAAGTATAGAATTATCAAAAGAATATAATTTATATCGACAAAATTATTGTGGCTGTATTTATTCAAAGAGGGATTAATTATGAAGTTATTTTTAGGAAATGTAAAAACTATAGAAAAAGAATTAGAAAATATTATAGATAAAATTAATAACTGTAATGAAATAGATGATGCAATTATATTAATTGCATCATATGAATTATTACAAGAAATATATAAATCATATACTAATCAAGAATATAATGAAAAAGAATTAAATTATGATGAATCATTATTCGATAAAGCTACTAATATATATAATTCTATATATAAAAAAAGAGATATTAATTATATTAAAAATAAAAAATATTTTTTAGACTTTTCATCACTTATACTATCAATAATACTAGATGACATATATTATTTAGAACAACCAGTATATGAAAAATTAGATGAAGACAATATATATAAAATTATTAGTGATTATTATAAATATAAAAATGATACTGAAGGTTTAGAAATATTTAACTCATTAATTAAAAATAGGAGAATCCATAATTATAATTATAATGATGATTCTGTTTTTGCATCAACAATATATAATTATAGTGAATTAAAGCCATATGTTCTTTTATTTAATAATAATATGACTACTATAGTTTTGCCTTCATTAATTCATGAGATAGAACATATAAAAGATTTTGATAATTTAATAGAAAATAAATCTTTACTTGATTCAATTAATTATCAACTTATTAGTATATATCCAGAAGTTTTAGCATTAAAAAAAGAATTAGATTTTATAGAATATTTATATGATAATAATATTCATAAAGAAGAAGCAAAAGCTATGTTAGATAAATTTTATATAGATATATTTATGTATTTAAATCAATTAGTAATACTATCACTTTTAGATGAAGAATATTTAAATGATAATAAATATATGGACTTAACAAAAGAAGAATTAATAAATAATATTAAAAAGAAAAATATAGATATTGATCCAACTTCTATAAATATGAATTATGATATTGATGATGAATTATTATATGGTATTGGTGGTGTTTTAGCAGTATTTTTTTCATATTTAGAAAAAAATGATAATGAAAGATATGAAATATGTTTTAATAATTTTATGAATTTAAGATATGATGAATTTCATATAAATGATTTAGAAAAAATCGGTACTACAGTAGAAGAATTAGGAAATATTTTATCTAATCAAATAAAAAATAATCAAAAAGATTATAAAATATCTAAAATAAAAAAATAATATTTTTATAAATTTATATTGTTCAATAAAAAAAAATAATGTATAATAAAAGTATATTCTAGTAAGAATAGTAAAAATTATTAATCTTTTAGAGAAAATGTGGTTGGTGAAAACATTTAGAGAGATATTTTGAAGACACTTACATAAAATAGAAGCGTGTAACTACGTTATAAGTATAATGAGAAAAAATAAGGTGGCACCGCGATATATTCGCCCTTTGGAATGTCATCTTTTTATTTTTAGGAGGAATAGTATGATAACAAAACCAAAAGGATGTAAAGATATTTATGGAAGAGAAGCAAAAGTATGGAAATATATTGATACAGTTATTGATTCTGTAATGGAAAAATATAACTATAATTATATTCGTACTCCGATATTTGAATCTACTGAATTATTTCATAGAGGTGTAGGCGAAACTACTGATATAGTAACTAAAGAAACATATGATTTTAAAGATAGAGGAGATAGAAGTATAACCTTAAGACCAGAAGGTACTGCAGGAGTTGTTAGAAGCTATATTGAAAATAAAATGTATGGAGAAAATAATCCTGTAAAATTATATTATAATGGAACAATGTATCGTTATGAAAGACCTCAAGCCGGTAGAGAAAGAGAACTTACTCAATTTGGGGTTGAAGTATTAGGTAGTGATGATCCTTTAATTGATGCAGAAGTTATTTCACTTGCTGTAAATATTTATAAAATGCTAGGCCTAAAAGGTATTAAAGTAAATATAAATACACTAGGTGATGTTGAATCAAGAAATAAATATCATGATGCATTAGTTAAGTACTTTGCGCCATATATAAATGATTTTTGTGATGACTGTAAAAATAGAATTGATAAAAGTCCTTTAAAAATATTAGATTGTAAAGTAGATAAAGATAATGAAGTATTAAAAAATGCTCCTACTACTCTTGATTATTTAAATGATGAAAGTAAAGAAAGATTTGAAAAAGTAAAAGAATATTTAGATTTATTGCAAGTTGAATATGTAGTTAATCCTAAAATTGTAAGGGGACTAGATTATTATAATCATACTGTCTTTGAAATTGAAGCAGATATAGAAGGTTTTGGAAGTAATAATGTAATAGGTGCAGGGGGAAGATATAATGGTTTATGTGAAATGTTAGATGGACCACAAACACCTGGTATTGGTTTTGCAACAGGATTTAGTCGACTAGCACTTGCCCTTGAATTAGAAAATGTAAATATTCCTATAAAAGAAGATATAGATTTATTTTTACTATATGTAAATGAAGATGAAAAAAAATATGCAGCCTACTTATCTCAAGAATTACGTATGGCAGGATATGTTGTTGATACAGAATATACATCTCGTAGTCTAAAAGCTCAATTTAAACAAGCAGATAGATTAAAGGCAAAATATACTATAGTATTAAATAGTAAAGAATTAGATAATAATGAAGTAACTATAAAAAATACAAAGACTAAAGAAGAAGATACAATTTCATTAGATGCATTAATTTATTATTTAGATGAAAAATTAGCTGATGATATGGATGAATATAACTATGAATGTGATGATAGTGGATGTAGTTGTCATAGTAATGAGGAGGATTTATGAAAAAAATATACGTAAATGAATTAAAAAATCACTATGGAGAGGAAATTGAATTTAGTGGTTTTGTAGATAATATAAGAGATCTTCAATGGGTTCAATTTGTAATTTTAAAAGACAATACAGGAAAAGTTCAAATGACTATTGAAAAAAGTGAAGAACAAAATAAAGAAATGGTAGAACTAATTAGTAATCTACCACTAGAAAGTACAGTAAAAGTAACAGGAGTAATAATGGAATCTCCTAAAGTAAAATTAAATGGAATGGAAATTATTCCAACTAATATTGAAGTTACTAGTACTAGTGCTTTAGAATTACCATTTAATTATAAGAATTTAGATGGAGTTAACCTAGATACTAGGCTTGATTATCGTTTCATTGATTTAAGAAATGATAAGAACATGCTTATGTTAGAAATACAAAGTAAATTAGTAAAATATATGAGAGAATATCTATATAATAATAATTTTACTGAAATACATACTCCTAAATTTATTGATACAGCTAGTGAAAGTGGTGCAGAAGTATTTGAAGTTAAATATTTTGATAGAAAAGCCTATCTTGCTCAATCTCCTCAATTTTATAAACAAATGGCTATGGCAAGTGGTTTATCTAAAATATTTGAAGTAGCTCCAGCTTTTAGAGCAGAAAATTCAAATACTAATAAACATGCTACAGAGTTTACTTCATTTGATGTTGAATTTTCTTATGTAGAGTCATATCATGATGTTATGAATTTAGAAGCAGAAATGCTTACATATAGTCTTTCTAAATTAAAAGAAGATTATAATGATACTATAAAAGAAATGTTTGGAGTAGATTTAAATGTTCCAAAATTACCATTTCCTATTATGACATTAGAAGATGTTTATAAAGAGTTAGAAGAGAGATATAATTTTAAGGTAGAAGACTCTGAAAAGACAGATTTAACTACAGAAGCAGAAAGACTTTGTTACAAGCTTTCCAAAGATAAATTTAATCATGAATTCTTATTTGTTGTTGACTATCCTGCAGATAAACGTGCTTTTTATCATATGAGAGATAAAGATAATAAATTACAAGGATATGATTTAATATGGAAAGGTGTTGAAATAACAACAGGTGCACAAAGAGAACATCGTTATGAAGAAATTGTAAAAAATGCCAAAGAAAAAGGTTTAGACAAAGATGTTAAATTTTATTTAGAATTTTTTAAATATGGTTGTCCTCCCCATGGTGGTTTTGGAGTAGGTATAGATAGACTTACTATGTTACTTTTAAATATTCCTAGTGTAAAAGAAACACAATTCCTATTTAGAGGGCCAAATAGACTTAATCCATAATTTATTTTAATAAAAGAAAATCACTTATTAATTTATTAGTATATGTGGGATAATCTAAATAAGAAAAATGTCCTGCTTTTGCTAAAACAACATATGATGATTTTCTTATTTTTTTATGTAAATATTTACCATATCTTAATGGAGTATCACGATCTAATTTTCCCCAAATAATTAATGTAGTAGTATCAATATTTTTAATATAGTATTTTAAATCTTCATTAACAATATTTTTAAAACTATTATACATATTACTATTAAGATTTCTATAGTCACTTGATCCAAATATTTTAATTAACTTCTTTAAATAAAGATTTCTTTTTCTTTTAGGAATAAAAATATTTAATTTTTTTAAAAACTTATAAATATATTGTTTTAATAATTTAATAGGACCTTTAAAAGATTTAATACCTGCAGTATCAATCATAATAAGTTTATCTATTTTATCTTTGTAATATCCAGATATTAAAGTTGCTATTCTACCTCCAAAAGAATGCGCTATAATAATGGGATTATTAATATTTTCATTTTTTATAAAATCTCTAATAATATTTGCATAATCATAAATAGTTAAATCTTTATCTGGAAAAATACTTTTACCAAAACCAGGATAATCAACTATATAGACAGAATAATTATCTTTTAAAGAATTAATCATAAAATTAAATGTTTTTCTAGTATCTCCCCATCCAGGTAATATAATAATAGATTTATTACCATCCCCATATTTTTCATAGTACATAGAAATATCATCTTTATTATAATACATATAATCACCTATAGTAATTTATGTAGTTATTTATAAGATGTGCTCTTTAAATATATGAAATTGTTTAGTATAATATAGTAAAGCTATAAGAAAAGTGGATGATGTTATGGTATTTAATTATAATGATAAAACCTATGATGTAGTAATAGATAAAAAACCTACTAATAAAAATACATATATTAGAGTAAAAAAAGATATGACTATATATGTTACAACTAATTATTTTACAAGAGATAAAGAGATAAAAAAATTATTAGATAATAATTATTCAAGTATTGTAAAAATGATAAAACAACAAGAAATAAAAAGAAAAAGTAATGAAGGTTTTAACTATTTAGGTAAAAAATATGATATTATATATGTTGATTATTGTGATTTAGAGATGGGTTTAGAAAAAGTATTTATAAATAAAAATCTAGATATAGATAAATGGTATAAAAAACAAGCTAAAACTATATTTAGAAAAAGACTTGATTATATTTACAATAATTACACTGAAAATATTCCATATCCAGATTTAAAAATAAGAAAAATGACTACTAGATGGGGAGTATGTAATACAAAACTTAAAATTATAACTCTAAATTTAGAATTAATAAAAAGAGATATAAAATATTTAGATTATGTAATTGTTCACGAATTATCACATTTAATAGAAGCTAATCACTCAAGTAGATTTTGGTCTATAGTAGAAAAAAATTATAAAGATTATAAAAAAATAAGAAAAGAAATGAAAGATTTTTAGAGGTATTTTATGATAATAACTAGTTTAGATAATAAAGAAATAAAAAGAATATATAAATTAAAACAAAAAAAATATCGTGATTTAGAAAAAGAATTTATAATTGAAGGAGAACATTTAATAAAAGAAGCTTATAAGAATAAATTATTAAAAAAAATAATTGTATTAGAAAATTATAATATAGATATAGATATTGATATAGAAAAAATAATAGTTAGTTATGAGGTAATGAAAAAATTATCTAGTCTTGATACTCCTCCTAAAGTAATAGGAATATGTAACATATTAGAAGAAAAAGAAATAGGTAATAAAGTTTTAGTATTAGATAATATTCAAGATCCTGGTAATTTAGGAACTATTATTAGAAGTTCAGTTGCTTTTAATATTGATACTATTATTATGTCAAATGATACTGTAGATTTATATAATCCTAAAGTAATTAGAAGTACTCAAGGTATGATGTTTTATATTAATATTATTAAAAGAGATATAAAAGATGAATTAATTAAGTTAAAGAGTAAAAATATACCTATTTATACAACTAATGTATCAAGTGGTATTGATGTTAAAGATATAGGAAAATGTGATAAATATATCTTAATAGTTGGTAATGAAGGAAATGGTGTAAGTAGAAAAATAGAACTTCTAGCAGATAAATCTATAACAATAAAAACAAATAAAAATGTAGAAAGTTTAAATGTAGGAGTTGCTACTAGTATATTATTATATGAATTAGGGTGATATTATGGAAAAAATATATATAGGAAAAGTAGTTTCAACACATGGTATAAAAGGAGAGTTAAGAATACTTAGTGATTTTCAGTTTAAAGATAAAGCTTTTAAAGTAGGAACTAATTTATATATAAAGGATGAAATTCATACTATAAAGTCATATAGAAGACATAAGAATTATGATATGATTACTATAGATGATTATAATAATATAAATGATGTATTATACTTATTAAAAGAGAATGTATATAAAGAAAAGGATGAATTAAATCTATCTGATGATGAAATTCTAGATAGTGAATTATTAACTTATAAAGTTATTGATAAAAATAAAAAAAGTGGTATAATAAAGGAAATATTTCTAGCTAGTAGTTCTAATAAAATAATTAGAGTATTATTTGATAAAGAAATATTAATACCTCTATCTTCTCCAATGATTAAAAAAATAGATAAAGATAAAAAAATAGTAGAAGTAGAATTAATAGATGGGATGATGTAGATGAAAATAGATATATTATCATTATTTCCAGATATGTTTAAAGGTGTATTTTCAGAATCAATTATAAAACGTGCAATTGATAATAAATTAGTAGAAATAAATATTCATAATTTTAGAGATTATACTAAAGATCCTCATAATAAAGTTGATGATACACCTTATGGTGGAGGCTGTGGTATGGTACTTACTCCTCAACCAATATTTGACTGTGTAGAAAAATTAAAAACTAAAGATTCTAAAGTTATATTATTAACACCATCAGGTAGACCATATAAACAAAAATTAGCCTATTCCTTATCACATGAAAAACATTTAATTATTATATGTGGTCATTATGAAGGTTTTGATGAGAGAATAAGAACTCTTGCAGATATAGAAATAAGTATAGGTGATTATATCTTAACAGGTGGCGAAATAGCTTCTATGGTATTAGTTGATTCCATTACAAGATTAATACCTGGAGTTATTAAAGAACAAAGTCATCTAGAAGATTCATTTAATAATAATTTCTTATTAGATTATCCAACATATACTAAACCAAGAGTTTATAAGGGTATGGAAGTTCCAGAAGTATTACTATCAGGAGATCATAAGAAAATAGAAGAATATCGTAAAAATGAAAGTATAAAAAAGACAAAAGAATTAAGACCAGATTTATTAGAAAAGTAGGTGTATTTTATGTATATTATAGAAAATAAAAAAGTAAAATATAAACTAGAAGACAAAAAAGCATTAGAAAAAATAGAAGGTTATCAATTTGGTTCAAATAAAAAAGTACATAAAATTAATGGTAATGATATAACAAAACTTATAATATATAATAAAAAACTTGCAAATCCCATAGTAAAAAAACAAGTAGATAAAAAATATAAAAAACTAGTTTCAATGATTACAGAATTATTAGTAAGTGATGATGATACCGGAAGAAGTCAAATTGAAGCTTTAACTGAAATTGAAAAATTTAGACAAATCATAAAAAATAAATACAGAGAATACTTAACAAAAAAAGATTTAGAAGCTATGTCTAAACAATTAACTATAATTCAAAAAGAAGCTAAAAATAAAATTATAGAATTACAAAATGCTCTATATGAAAATCAACTATCAAGAAATAGATCTTCAAGTAAATAAATGTAAATAAGTTGTAAATTAGACAACTTATTTTTTTATTTATATAGAATATATAATAATTATATGATATTTTCTATATAGAATAGGTGGTTGTATGGAAGAGAGAGTAAAAGTAGTTTATAAAGAAAAAAAGTCTACTGGAAAAACAATTTCGATTATAATATTAATTATTTTATTACTATGTTCACTATCATATATTGGATATAATGAATATCAAAAACTTATTACAGATAACGAAAAAGAAAAAGTAGTTGAAGAAAGACAATTATATTATAGTGAAGTAGAAACTATGATGAAGCAAATTGAATTATATAATTATATATTTAAAGATGCTTATCCAATAGAAGATATTAATAGTATTGATAATCAATTAAAATTAAAATTTGGTATATATGCTTTAAAAGAAGTAGAAAATATTAATAATTATTATAAAATAGAAGATATGGAAGAAATATATAATGATTATTTTGTAGATGGTTTTAATGCTATATATGAAGATATAAATTGTGATGCTAAAGATGATGTATTATATGAATTAAACGATCAAACAAAAACCTATACAGAAAAGTCAGGTCATGAACATGATAATCCTACAGTAGATATAGATACTTATTTCGTAAAAGGAGAAATAGATAATAACGAATATATTATAGATACACATATTTTATATAGTAATTATTGTAATGGAACATGTAATCCTATGGGTGGTTATTATAAATCATATAATGATGTCGTAAAAGGTACTAATCCTGTTACATATAGAAGAAGTGAATATAAAAATATAAAAGATACACTACCTACAACAGTATATACATTTGTAAAAGAAAAAAATAGATTTAAATTAAAAAATATAGATACTAATTATTAGGAGAAGATTATGACAAAAGAAAATATTAAAAAAAATAATAAAAAAAATAAAGGCTTAATTATAACAAATATAATATTAGTAATAATTATATTAGTAGTAGCACTATTAATATATATAGCAATAGATGAAGATATAATTATATTTAATAAAGATAATTATGAAAAAGTTAATATAAATAAAGTAGTAAATAATAATACTAATAAAGAAAAAACAATAACAGATAGTAATACAATTTTAGAATTAAAAAATAAAGTTAACTATTTAAATGCAACTAAAATATATTTAGATCATATTATACCTAATTTATATAAAGAAGAAAAAATAACTTATATTAGAGAAGAAGATAAATTAAATATAGTTTTAGAATCTTTAAAAAATGATTATACAGATATAACTATACCACAATCTGAAATAGAAAAAAGTTTAGGTCTATACTATGTAGATAGTATTATAAAAGATAATAAACAAATATCTATTGATAAAGTAAAAGAAAGATATAATGAATTATTTGGAAGTAATATTAATAATTTTTATAATATCGAAGGTTGTCCTACATTCTTATATGATTCAATTAATAATTTATACTATGAAGTTAGTAAATGTACTAAAGGTGAAACTATTAATAAAGAATATAGATATGATATTAAATATACTATGGATAATAATTTAGCATATGTATATGTAAGTATTGGTACTGCTTTTGAATCAGATATAAATAATAATGATATTGATAAAAAATTAAATATATATAAAGGTTATACTAAAGCTATATATAAAGAAGAAGTAACTATAGATGATGTAAAAAACTTTAAAATAGATAAAGATAATTATAAAGAATTTGATATATATAAATATAAATTTTTTAAAGATACTAGTAGTAATAATTATTATTTTATAAGTGTAGAAAAAATAAAATAGATTCCATATAGACGAATCTATTTTTTATGGTATAATTATACTAGAAGAATAGAGGGATAAGATGAAGACGTTAACTAAAGAAGAAATAATAAATATAAATGATTATTGGAATGCTGCTAATTATTTATCTGTAGGACAATTATATTTACTTGATAATCCACTACTTAGAAGAAAACTTAGTATGAATGATATTAAACCTAATATAGTAGGTCATTGGGGAACTGCACCAGGACAGAATTTTATATATGTACATTTAAATAGAATAATAAAAAAATATAATTTAAAAATGATTTATGTATCAGGTCCAGGGCATGGTGGAGAAGCTATGGTTGCTAATAATTATTTAGATGGAACCTATAGTAAATTTTATGATGATATAACAGAAGATATAGATGGTATGAAAAAACTATTTAAACAATTTTCCTTTCCAGGCGGGATATCTTCACATGTAGCACCAGAGACTCCAGGTAGTATTAATGAAGGTGGAGAATTAGGTTATAGTTTATCCCATGCAGCAGGAGCAGTTCTTGATAATCCAGATTTAATCGCTGCTTGTGTAGTAGGTGATGGAGAAGCAGAAACAGGACCACTAGCGACAAGTTGGCATATTAATAAATTTTTAAATCCAAAAACTGATGGAGTAGTTTTACCAATATTACATAGAAATGGTTATAAAATCGCAAGCCCTACTGTATTTGGAAGAATGAGTGAAATGGATTTAGATTACTTCTTTACAGGATGTGGTTATAAGGTATATCATGTATCAGGTTCAGAACCATATAAAATGCATGAAGCAATGGCTAAAACTTTAGATATGGTAGTTAAAGATATTAAAAAAATTAAAAGTGGAGAAGTAAAAAAAGTTATGTATCCAATGATAGTACTAACTACCCCAAAAGGTTGGACAGGGCCAAAGAATATAGAAAAAAAACAAATTGAGGGAAGTTTTAGATCACACCAAGTTCCAATTGCAGTAGATAATCTACATATTGATAATATTTCATTACTTGAAAATTGGTTAAAAAGTTACCATCCAGAAAAATTATTCGATGAAAAAGGAAGATTAATTAAAAGATTAAAAGATTTGGCACCTTCTCCTTCTAAATGTATGGGTGCAAGCATGTATGCTAATGGAGGATTATTACTAAAAGATTTAGAATTACCAAATTGGGAAGATTATGCTATAAAAGTACCAGCACCAGGTGTGATAATTAGACAAGATACAATGGAGTTAGGGAATTATATACGTGATGTATTTAAAATGAATAATAAAAATAAAAACTTTAGATTCTTTGGTCCCGATGAAGCATTATCTAATAGATTTAATCATGTTTTTGAAGAAGAAAATAGAACTTGGAATTCTAAAGCCTATAGAAGTGATGAATTTTTATCATCAACAGGTAGAGTTATGGATTCATTTTTATCTGAACATGTATGTGAAGGGATGTTAGAAGGTTATTTATTAACAGGAAGACATGGTTTTATTCATAGTTATGAAGCATTCGCAAGAATTGTTGACTCTATGGTTTCACAACATGCTAAATGGTTAAAAGTATCTAAACAAATTCCATGGCGAAAAAGTATATCTTCTCTTAATTTCTTACTAGTATCACATGTTTTCCAACAAGATCATAATGGATATACCCATCAAGATCCAGGCTTTTTAAATCATTTAGTAACTAAAAAAGCAGATATTGTAAGAATGTATTTACCACCAGATACTAACTGTTTACTATCATGTTTTGATCACTGTATTAGAACTAGAGATTATATAAATGTAATAGTAGCATCTAAACATCCTAGACCTCAATGGTTAACAAGAGCGCAAGCTAAAAAACATTGTACTAAAGGAATAGGTATTTGGGAATTTGCCAGTGATGATACTGAAAATCCTGATATAGTAATGGCTTGTTGTGGGGAAACTCCAACATTAGAGACCCTTGCAGCAGTAGATATTTTAAAAACAGCAGTAAAAGATATAAAAGTTAGAGTAGTAAACGTAGTAGATTTAATGAAACTACAGTCAAATACTGAACATCCTCATGGTATGACAGATGAAGAATATGATAAAATATTTACAAAAGATAAACCAATATTATTTAATTTTCATGGATACCCATCATTAATACATCAATTAACATACAAAAGAAATAATAGAAATATACATGTACATGGTTATAAAGAAGAAGGAACAATAACAACTGCATTTGATATAAGAGTTCAAAATGAAATAGATAGATTCCATTTAGTAATATCTGCCTTAAAAGAAATGCCAAGATATAAGAAAAACGCTAATGTATTAATAGATTGGTGTAATGATATGCTAGAAAAACATAATAAATATATAAAAGAATTTGGTGAAGATATGCCATATATAAAAGATTGGGTATGGAATAAGAATTAATATAATTAAAACTTATATATAAATTACATTGATGAGAAGCTATAATGCTTCTTTTTTTTGAGAAAAATTTTATTGACAAATTGGCTCGGGGGGGGGTAGAATTGTATTATAAGATAAAAAAAATA
>CANRPP010000008.1 GCA_947632545.1 uncultured Bacilli bacterium
ACTGATACTATTGCTACTCCTGATAATAACCCTAATATTATTACTGTTACTAACATTTCTACTAATGTAAATCCTTTTATATTTTTAGTTAATTTTTTTAAATTATCACTTATCTTCATATTATCACCTATTATAATATTAACATATTTTCTCTTTTTTTGCTATTAATTTCACTTATTATACACATTTTTTGTATAATATATGTATTAGGGAGGAATTTCAAATGAAAATATTAATAGTAGATGATGAAAAAATGATACGTGAAGTAATAAAAGAATATTGTTTAGCAGAAAAATATGAAATTGATGAATCATCTAATGGTAAAGAAGCTATAAATAAATTACTATATAATGATTATGATTTATTAATATTAGATATAATGATGCCCGAAATGGATGGCTTTACAGTTCTTAAAAATATTCCCAAAGAAAGAAAAATTCCCACTATTATATTATCTGCTAGAGGAGATGAATATGATAAATTAAATGGATTTGATTTAGGAATAGATGACTATATAACTAAACCATTCTCACCTAAAGAGTTAATAGCCAGAATTAAAGCTGTTACAAGTCGTACTATGAAAAACTTACCCACTGTTTATAAATATAAAACTTTAGAAATAAATTTTTCTGCTCATACAATTAAAATAAATAATAATCTTATAAATATAACTCCAAAAGAATTTGAAATTCTAACCTACTTAATTGAAAATAAAAATATAGCGATCTCTAGAGAACAATTATTAGAAAAACTCTGGGGATATGATTATTTTGGTGATGATAGAACAATAGATACTCATATAAAAATGCTTAGAAATAATTTAGGAATATATAGAACATTAATTAAAACAATTAGAGGAATAGGATATAAGTTTAATGATGAAGAAGAATAATTTAAATATAGAAATATGGAAATATTTAATTATATTTTCTATTTTAATTTTAGTATTCCTATGGACATTTCAAGTATTATTTTTAAATAAATATTATAGATGGGAAAAGAGAAAAGATTTATATGAAGTAGCTGATAAAATATCTAAAAGTAAAAGTATTGATAAATTAAAATATATTATAAACAATGCTGCTTATAATAAAAACATATGTGTTGAAATAACTGATACTACATCTTCTATATATTCTAGTAAATATAAATCTACTGGTTGCCTAACTGGAGAAGAATTACAAGTAGATTATAAATCAGATTTTATTTTAAGTAATAATAATTCTACAACATATGAAATAATTAACCCTAGATATAAAAATAAAACTTTAGTATATGCATTAAAATTAAATAATACAAATAAAAATTTATATGCATTTGTTAATACTTCTCTAGAACCAATAGATTCTACAGTATTAATTTTAAAAAATCAATTAATATATGTTACTATTATTGTTTTAATTTTATCTTTTGTAGTAGCTTATTTTATATCTAGACATATATCTAGACCTATTGTAAAAATTAATAAAGCTGCACGAAGTTTAGCTAATAAGGAATATAATATTAATTTTTCACATAGTAAAATTGAAGAAATTGATGAACTTGCTACTACTTTAAATTATGCTAAAGAAGAACTTGAAAAAACTGATGAGTTAAGAAGAGATTTAATGGCAAATGTATCTCATGATTTAAAAACTCCTCTAACTATGATTAAAGCATATGCAGAGATGTCACGTGATTTATGTGGTAATGATAAACAAAAAAGAGATAAAAATATGAATATTATTATAGAAGAAGTTGATAGATTAACTATACTTGTAAATGATATTTTAACTTTATCTAAAGTTCAATCAAATATTGAGGCATTAGAATATCAAGAATTTGATTTAGTAGAATTAATTAATAATATATTAAAAAGATATAATATTTTAATAGAAAAAGAAAATTATAAATTTATATTTAAAAATAAAAAACCAATTATGATTAATGCAGATAAAATAAAGTTAGAGCAAGTTATTTATAATTTAATTAATAATGCTATTAACTATACTGGTGATGATAAAAAAGTAACTATAAAAATAAAAAATATAGATGGAAATATCAAAGTTGAAATTATTGATACAGGTAAAGGTATTGATGATAAAGATATTCCATATATTTGGGATAAGTATTATAAGAATAAGAAAAAACATAAAAGAAATTTAATAGGAACAGGTCTTGGTCTTTCTATTGTAAAATCTATTTTAGAATTACATAACTATGAATATGGTGTTAATTCTATAAAAGATAAAGGTACTACATTCTACTTTATAATAAAAAAGAATTAGTACCTTTTTTATACTAATTCTCATCCATACTTTCTACTAGACTATCAATATATGCTTTATTTTGTGAATCTATAAATTTTGGTAATAATTTTTGGATTAGTTTTTTATCATCTACAACTATTACTGAATGATTAAGACTATTTTCATAGCAACATTTTATATTAGCATAATTATTAAAATCTACTAAGAAAAAATATGTTTTATTATCATATATAGTTTTTCCTACTACTAAATATGAAATATCATCACTTAAAGTTATTTTATCATTAACATCAATATCCATAATTAATAATTTCTAGTATTACTAGTTTGACTGCTACTAGCAAAACCCCTCCTATTTCTATATCTAACTGAATTATATAATTTTTTAGCTTTCTTTATAACTTTTGGTTGTTTATGATACATTTTATATTCATTATAAGTTATTTTAGATTTTTCTTTATAAATTTGTTCTTTTAGTTCATCTACTTTATCTCTTGAATAGTTATATGCAGTCTTTTTAAATATTGCTACATAAGCCCATATAGCAATTGTTCCTCCTAAACTAACTGGTGCCAAAACTGCACCTGCCCATATTGCAAATGCACATGTAGCAACAGAAAAACATTTAAATCCTTTCATTGCCTTTTTATCAAAAGATAATTTTTCAATTTTCTTTACAGTTAATTCTTTATCATTCATATTATTATTCATATATAACATCCCCCTAAAATCGTATAAATTCTACCATAAATTTAGAAATTTGTCAATCAAGTTATCAATACATAATAATTTTCTATCTTCTTACATTTATAAATATAATTACTATTTTTAATTCTATCTATTAACCATTGACTTCTTAATATATATATTTGATTAGTATCTATATCTTTAACATTAAAATCATAAATTTTATCATCTATAAAATACCTATCATTATCACTAATATTATAAGGAATAACATCATTTTCATATGGATTTAATTTATAGTGAAGCGCTAAATATATATATTCTGCCTTATTTTTATCAATTAATTCAAGATGTATATATTTTCTATTAGAATAATTATTGTCTATATATTTTAATGCTAAAGAATAATCACAACTAGAAAACCAACTATTATTATCATAATTATAATTATAAAATAAATAATTTAAGAATGATATAAAACTAGTTATATATAAAATCATAATAATATAAAATATACTATAATTATTTTTAATAATTTTAATAATACCTAAAGAGCATAAATAAACTAATGGTATAAATATAGCATTACTTTTATTTATATTAGGATTTTCTATTATTAACATACATATTATAACTGCAATTAACCATGAAAATATATAAAATTTAATATCAAACTTTTTTAATTTTATAATATAATATAGATCTTTAATTAAATATATAAATCCAATAATAACAAATGGTATAGAAAAATAATATAACGTACCATATTTTATACATGAACTCATATATAATAAAACTTCTTCTTTATCATATGTTAATAATGATTTAAATATATATAAATTATTTACTATATTTTTTAATGAAATTTCATTACTTCTAAAAGGATATAATTTTGGAATAGATACTATTCCATTTATTTCATTTATAACTCCTGTATTTACTAAATATAATAAAATATAAGGTATTATAAATATAAAAATTGGTATAAGAAAAACTATTACATTTTTTATATTTATTTTTTTTATATATAAAGAATATATAATAAATAAAAATATTGTAATTGAACATATAATTAATGATAATATATATGTATAAAATGTTAAACCAAAACATATTCCACTTAATAATAGCATTAAATTTTTATGTTTACTATCTAAACTATATATAAATAAACAAATAGATATAGCCATAAAATGTAATAATAAATTACAATCTAAACCAAATCTTGAATTAATAATAAAATAAGGAGATATAGCAAGTAATAACAAAAATATAAATCTATGTATTTTGTTATCAAATTTTTTAGATAAAAAATAACATGCTATAAATGAAAAGATTCTAAATAAAACCATAGGTAATCTAATAGTGATAATATTTAGATCAAATAACTTAATAAATAATGAAACTAAATATGCTAACATTATACTTTGTCCTGACGAAAAATTTCTTAAATATAATGGGAATCTAGTAGTCCATCTATCAACACCATATTTTGATAAACAATATGCATCATATCCCATACCTGCTTCATCAATATTAATTAAACTTGGTATATCTCCTAATTTATATATGGAAGTAAAAATAACAATAATAAATAAAACTATATAAATATATTTACTTTCAAATAGATTAATTATTTTATTATGTTTATTAACTTTATTTGTATTTATAAAACTATAAATACAAATAATAATAGCTATTATTATAAAAATAATTTGTAACTTCATACACTCCTCCATCAATTGTATACATATAGTTCATGTTGTGCTCTAGTACAGGCAACATATAATAGATTCTTTTCATTTTTTCTATAACTATTTTCTCGATTATTATAAGCTATTACAGCATCAAATTCTAATCCTTTAGAAAGATATGCTGGTATAATTATTAATTCTTTAAAAAACTCTTTTGTTTTTTCTTCTACTAATGATATTTTTATATTATCTTTTAATAAATCATATATTTTATATGCTTCTTTATAATCTTTAGTTATAATAGCAATACTTTTATATTTAGTTTGAAGTGTATTTA
Organism: uncultured Bacilli bacterium; assembly: GCA_947632545.1. GTDB lineage: Bacteria > Bacillota_I > Bacilli_A > RF39 > UBA660 > UMGS995. Next base: position 4,968 of record CANRPP010000008.1, read on the forward strand.
TATCATTTAATAAACTTTCACGTAAATTAATATTACCTTTTATAAAGATAACTGGTTTATTAGCAGTTTTTCTTATAGCATTAACATGATTTAAATTAAGAATTTTATTAGTATAATCAATAATTTCAGGTGAAGATCGATATGTTTTTAATAATTCTAAATATTTAGTATCACCATTAAATATATTTTCTAATTCTTTAAGTGATTTATATCTATAATATGGATTTATATTTTGATTTATATCACCAAGTATTGTAAAATCTGCTTTTCTAAATATTTTTGATATTATAATATATTGAAGTTTATTATAATCTTGTGCTTCATCAATAACAACTTGTCTTATATTACCTTCGTATCTAAAACCTTCTAAATTACCCTTTATATATGCAAAAAGTAGCGAATCTTCATAATTAATTATATCTTTATTTATAAAACTATTTATTTCAGTATCAGTTAGTGTAACTCTAGCATATTTACTTTTAAAAAATTCTTTATAGATAGTTTTATAATCTTTATAGAAATTAGAAACATCTTTTATCATTTTTAAGAAAGTAGGTTTTTTCTTTAAGCTTCCTTTATAAAATGTCTCACTTAATTTAGAAGCCATTTCATCTACTCTTTCAAATAATGGTAATCTATTATATTTATATGTTAACATTTCATTTAATTCTTCCATAGTCATTAAATGATTTTTAGATTCTAATATATCATCTTCTATTTTAGCATTTGCAATATAATCTTCTAAAAAATTATCTAAATCATTAATAACAGCATCACTTTGTTTATATGTAATTAAACTTTTATCTACATCACTATAAGAATAATATCTTGCGATAAAATCTGTATATGTTTCTACTTTTTTATATTCATTTATAAAATATGATATATAATCATCAAATGTAGTCTGTAAAGTATTATCTTCACCTAATTCTGGTAAAACATTTGAAATATATTCTGTAAATATATTATTAGGAGAAAATATTAATATATTATTACTTGTTAAGTTTTTTATTTGATATAGTAAAAAGGCAATTCGATGAAGTGCAACACTTGTTTTACCACTTCCAGCTATTCCTTGTACAATTAAATTTTTATCTTCTAAATTTCTAATTACTAAATTTTGCTCTTGCTGAATTGTATTAACTATATTTTTCATTTTTTCATCAGATTCTTGGGCTAAAACGTCTTGTAAAACTGTATCATCTATATTTAGAGAATTATCAAATACACTTATTAATTTATTATTTTCTATTTTATATTGTCTTTTTCTAAGTAGATTACCATTAATTATACCTATTGGAGCTTTATAACTACATGGACCAGTTTCATAATCATAAAAAAGACTACATATAGGACTTCTCCAATCATATAAAATATTATTTGACTGTTTATCTTTTAAATAAGTTAATGAAATATAAATATTAAAAATTTCACCATCAGTATCTTCAAAAACTATTGATGCAAAATAAGGATTATTTTTAATACGTAAAAGTCTTTTTAAATATATTTCTTCTTTATATATCCTATTTGCTTCCTCCTCAGTAAATGATTTAGCCTGTATTATATCACCACTATCAAAAGAAGCAGAATCACTCCATACTAATTTTTTAAATTCAACTAATTCTTCAGTAGAAATATGCACTTTTTCTTTTAAATTATCAATATGTTCATTAAGTAATTTAGATACTTTTTTTAATATTTTCTTTTCCTTTTCTATTTCTTTATCACTAATAGCCATATTATTCTCCTTGTATCATACTCTACTATAAGATACCATATTTTTTTAAAGCTTTCAATTTACTTTACATTATTTTGATATAAAAGTATAATTTTACTTTATTTATAATAAATTTTATAAATTTAATATATAAATATCTTAATAAATTTTTTTATTATGATTTATATTCCAAATTTATATGAAGTAATGTATAATAATGGTATAGAGAGCTTAAGTGATTTAGAAAAATGTATACTTGCGATGGTTGATGAGGATATTGAGTTTTCTAAAAAATTAGTTAGGGGTGACGATATTATGGGAGAATTTGTTAAAGATGTAAAAGACGCTAGTAACAACAGTAGATTTATGGAAGCATATACACTTGAATTCCGTGCTGAAGAACGTGGTAAACTTAAGGGAATAGAAGAAGGTTTTGAAGAAGGCATGGAAAAAGGACTTCAAGAAGGATTTAAGAATGGTATTTCTCAAAGTAAAAGAGAAATGGCCAAGAAAATGTTAAAAGATAATTTATCTATAGAAATGATAGAAAAATATACCGAATTATCAAAAGAAGAAATAAAAGAGATTATTTAATCTCTTTTATTATGAAAAATATAAGTTCATACATTATAAATTACTTATTATATTCATTTATTAATGATATAAATTCATTTTGTAACTGTTCTAATCTTTCTTTAGTATCAGCTTCAAATCTAGCAGTTATATTAGGTCCAGTATTTGATGCTCTAACTAAAGCAAAACCATCTTGAAAAATTACTTTTACTCCATCAATATCTAAATATTTATATTTTTTAGATGTAGCATATTCTCCAATTTTTTCTATAATAGAAAATTTTTTATCATCACTCGATGCAAATTTTAATTCCTCTGTTGAATAATATTCATTAATACCTGTTAGTAATTCATCAACTGTTTTATCAGTATTTGAAAGTATTTCTAGCATTCTAAGACCAGCATATAAACCACTATCAAAACCAGGCCATCTATCTCTAAAATAAACATGACCAGAAAGTTCTCCACCAAATGGTAAATCTAAATCTCGTACTGCTTTTTTTGTATATGAATTACCTGTACGATAAGTAATACATTTACCTCCTAGTTTTTCTATTTCATCAGAAAGTGATTTACTACATTTTACATCTGCTAAAAACTCTTTTTTTGATACTTTATTAATTATATCTCTAACTACAATAATCATAAATTTATCAGTTGGAATAAATTTTCCTGTATTAGAAATCATTCCCATTCTATCACCATCACCATCAAATGATAAACCAATATCGGCATTAACTTCTAATACTTTCTTCTTTAATTGATCTAAATTAGCCTCAACACAAGGATCAGGATGATGATTTGGAAAAGTACCATCTGAAGTATCATTTATTGTAATAATATCAAGAGGAAACATACTATATAATTTATTCATTATTATACTAGTTGTACCATTACCAGGATCTAATACTACTTTTATTTTTCTATTTCCAAACTTTAAATTATTTTTAAATAATTCAATATAGTCAGGTTCTATATTATATGAAGTAATAGAACCTTCTCCTTTTAAGAATTCACCCTTTAAAATATATGCCAAAAAGTCTTGAATTTCTTGTCCTTTACAATTTCCTGATTCATCAAAAGCGAATTTAAAGCCATTATCATCTTTAGGATTATGTGATGCAGTAACCATAACACCACTATATATTTTTAACTTAATACAAGCATAATAATACATTGGTGTTGTACAAAGTCCTAAACTTATAATATCAATACCTGTAGATTTAATACCTTCTATTAAAGCATTATACAATTCATCACTAGATATTCTATTATCATGACCAACAACACAATTTTGTTTACCTATACTTCTAATATAACTACCAAAACCTAAACCTATTGTATAGGCAGTATCACTATCTATTTGACTAGGATAAATTCCTCTAATATCATATCCTCTAAAAATATTTCTATCTATATCTTTTTTATATTGCATGCTATCCTCCATATATTATTTATTTGTTACCTCTATTTTTTAATAACTTATGATTTTCTTTTAATTTTCTTCTAATATCATTATTAAACTTTTTGAAGCTTACTATTTTTTTCATATTTCTACCACCTATACTTGGAAAAGCATTTAATAAACGACTAGTAAGTAGTGAACTTTTTCTAATTTTTTCTTTAACAAGTGATTTTATTTCTTCAGTAGCATCATGATCTGAATATCTATCAGATGATATTTTTATATCATGTAAAGTTTTAATTGATAGATATAAATCTGTAATAAATATAAATATTAAAATAATTCCTATAATAATTATCATACTATATGATAATTTATCAATTAATGGATATATTATAGGATTTATAATATGAATTAAAAATACTCCACCTACTCCAAATAAACACGAATTAAGTAAACAAATTCTTCCTTCAAAATTAAATTTCATATTAGAATAATCCCACCAACGAACTTTATATATTTTTTCTAATATATAACTAGTAACAAATTCTATAATTGAGCAAAGTACAACAGACATTATAAATAACGCTACTACATCATTATTGTATTTTTCTAAAAAGAAATTCATTAAAATACAACATACTCCATAAATTGGTAGATATGGGCCTATAAAAAAACCTCTATTTAATATTATTTTTCTAGATTCAATACTACAATATATAAGTTCAGTTAAATATCCAATCATAGAATAAATTATAAATAAAATAAATAATCTACAAAAACTATACAACATACTATTCTTACCTCACAATTAAAGTATATCACAAATAAAATATTAATTCTATATATATTTAAATCAAAAAAGTTCTCAAAATACATTGAGAACTCCCTTTAATTACAATACATTATTATTTGAATTATCCATATTAGAATTATTATTTAAATTATCTATATTTGAATTATTCATATTAGAATTATTATTTAAACTATCTATATTTGAATTATCCATATTAGAATTATTATTTAAAATTAAATCTTGATTTATCATATTATTTTCATTTGTATTTGTATTATTTATAGCTTGATTTTGATTAACAATTAAATTATTATTATCAAGTTCTTTTTTAGAAGAATTTTTCTTAATTAATACTCTTATTGCAAATATTAGACCAACACATACTGCAAGTAAACAAATACCTAATAATGGTCTAAATCTAATCCATGCAACAGCTATAACTAATAACGAATGAATGAATCCGACTAATAATAAGATAAAGGTTAAAGCACCACCTATAATTCCACCTAAAATAGGTATATATGAAGTTAAAGTAGTAATTGGACTAATAACAAGTATATAACCAATTGAAATAGCAATTACACCTATTAATCTAAAAATCCATTTTAATGTATTGTCTTCATCTTGCATATTTTTTACTATTTGATCTTTAGTTAATAATCCTTCATCAACTCTATTTACAGTCTTTCCACTTGATGATACATAGTCTGTAAAACTATTACCTTGTTGAACCGCTAAAACACTTACTTCTTTATAATCGTTGTATTTCCATGATATTCTAACATCTCCAATTTCAGGAGAAGATAAATTACTAGAATTTGTAGCATATTGTCCACTAGCAGTAAACCCAGTAGGTAGCATAACTGAACTATCAAGTGATAGTGTTTTATCAGTACTTAATAAATCAAGTTGATCATTTGTCAAACTATATGCTCCTACTTTTACAGAAGAAGCAGTAAAATCTTGATTTTCATATTCCATATAACTAGGATTATCATGACCTGGATCATGGAAATTAGAAGAATTAATTATATTACTTGACCATACTTTTTTATAATTATATGATTTATTATTATTGTCACCATTAACTTCATCTTCATCCCATTGATACACTTCAACAACTCTTCTTAATATAGGAGTTTTAACACCTACATAAAACATTGAATCTTCTACTTTTTCATCATCAACTACTAAATCACCATTAGTAGTAATTAATTTACCTTCATATTTAGAATCAACTTTATCACTACTAATACTAATAGCATTATCAGATACATCTTTTACTTTTTTCAAATTAGCAACAGTGTTTCCTTCATTCCACCAAAGAAATATTGTACCCCCTATTATTAATATAATTCCAAATATAATCCCCGCAAAAGGATTAGTTTTATTTTTTTTCATACTTTCTCCTTACCCTTTTTTATTTAACATTTTGTTTTTTATCTTTTGTAACTTTATAAATAATAATTGAACCAACACCAACTAATATTATAGCAGCAACTATAATAATTATAGCTTTATTTAAAGCAGTATTAGGAACATTATGTATTGTTTGACTACCATTACTATTAGCATTAACAAAAGGATCAGTTTTAAAATAAAAATAAAAGTCTGCTGTATCTAATCCAACATCATTTAAAATAGCATAGTCATTTTCTATTGCAGTCGGATTATTAATATTAAGTGAATCATTTAAATTTAAATCCGAAGAACTAAGAAAATATAAGTCTTCGTTATGACTAGCAGTTGTATTTAATTTACCTCTTATTTCACTAGGAATTTCAAGTTTTACTTTTGTTCCTGCTGGTGTCATAAACCCACTAATTGCCCCCTCAAGATTCAAATCATAAATATTTTTACTGCCTGATAATAGTTGAAAATGATAAACATAATTTGTGCCTAATTTATTAAGTATATTTTTATCAGTAACTTTTTTTATAGAAACTTTGGCATCAATTGGTGTAAAGTTAAGAGACATATAAATTTTTAAATCATTATCAGGTAAATTTTCAACTTCTTTAGATTCATGAACTGCTATTAAATTAATGTTAATACGATTAGTTTCTGCATTTGTAGATGTGTTTTTTTCATATACTGTTATTGTATTTTCTGTTTGTGTAAGATATTCTTTTGGTACATGACCTTGACCTGGAACAGTAGTTTCTTTATCACTAGTATAATCAACACCATTTATTATATAATGCACTTCAATATTTGAAATTTCTTCTGCATTAGTATTATAGGAAAAACTACACTTTTCTTCTTCTACAATACATAACTCATTTTCCTTAAAACTAATTTGATATGACTCTGCTTTAACCTCCTTTAAATCAACCCCAATAAAAATTATTGCTATAACTGCAAATATAGATAAAATTTTAAATTTATTTTTCATATATTTCCTCCTTATTATTTTATCTAATTAAATCATACCCCCCCCCCAGAGCATTTTGTCAATATATGGCAATAATCGACTTGTAAAGTTTACATGTGGTTGATTTTCAAAAAAAAAGAGCTATTAACTCTTAATTATATAGAATATTATAATAAAATAATTACAAATAATCCTAAAATAACACAATATATTGAAAAGTATAATAATTTTCCTTCTTTTACTATTTTAGCAAACCATTTTGTAAAAATATATGTAAACATACCTGCTACTATAGTTGCTATAATATATAAAACCCACATAGAACTAGAAATAGATAAGGAAACTAAATCTTTAATACCTAAAATAGATGTAGCAAGTGAAATTGGTATATATAAGATAAATGAGAAATTAAAAGCAACATCTCTTTTTAAGTTTCTATACATTCCGCCTACTATAGTTGCCCCACTACGACTAATACCAGGTGTTATGGCAATCATTTGAGAAAGACCTATTATAATAGAATCAAAAAATGTTATATCATCTTTAGTTTTATGTCCTTTAAAATCTTTTATTAAGAATAGAAATAATGCAGTTAATAAAAGCATTACACCTACGAATTTAACATTATCTTCTAAAAAATCAAGTAAACCTAATTTTGTTGCGATAAGTCCTGCTACTCCTGCCGGTATAGTTGCAATAATTATTTTTATACAATAAGAAAAATCTTTTTGAGTTTCTTTTTTCTTATCTTTCTTAAATAAATATGTAAAAAATGATTTTATAAGTTTAACTATATCATTAAAATAAATTATAATTATTGCAATTAAACTACCAAGATTAGTAATAGTTGCAAGTGTTTCAAAATCAATATTAATACTTCCATTAAATTTTTCTAAAATACTTTGAAGTATTAATAAATGACCACTACTAGATACTGGAATTGGTTCAGTTATACCCTGAAGCATTCCTAAAAATATATATTCTATTATTTTTATCATTTTATATTACTCTCCACCTAATTTATAGCTTATACCTACACCAAGTGTTGCAAGTATTAAACCTATTAATATTTGTGATATACTAAATGAAATATTTCCATCAAGTATTGTAGATAATGGTATAGCAATAACAGATGCTACTATAAAACCTAATACTCCAAAATAAGTTTTAGTCTCATATTTTTTAAATAAAAATTCTATTAATTTAGAAATAAGTACAATTCCTATTAAAACACCTATTCCAAATACTCCAACAATTATTATATTTTGTCCTAAATTTTTAAATTTTGTAAGTTCTTTAATAACTGAAATTACTGGATAATAATACCCAAGTAACATTAATACAAGTGAACCACTAACCCCTGGAATTACCATAGTAGCAGCAGCAACAACTCCTACTAAAAATAGTAATAAATAACCTGTTAAATTGATATTAACAAAACTTACTTTTAAACCTTCTTTAAAAATTAAATCTGAACAAGCCATGAAAATAACAAGTAAAAATGTAAGTAAAAATATAATATAACTTGAGGTTTGTTTTACTTCTTTTTTTCCTTTGACTTTATTAACAAGCAAAGGTATTCCTCCAAGTACTAATCCTACAAAGAATAAACATGTAGGTATTGGAAAATGCTTATATGAATAATCAATAACATTACTAAGTGATAATATAGCAAGAACCATACCTATTGCAATAGGTATTAAAAATGCAATATTCTTTTTTAGATTACTAAAGAAATGACTTATTGCACCAATAAATTCTTCATATATTCCAAGAATTAAAGCAAGTGTTCCTCCACTAACTCCTGGAATTATATTAGCAATACCCATTATGAACCCCTTGACTACTAAAATAATATTTTTTTTCATAATTTCTCCTTAATTTTCAAATACATCCATTACAAGTGGAATAACGTTTTTCTTACGTGATACACAATTTTCTATAAAGCTACCTTCTTCTAAAGTTTTTCCATACATTAATTCTACTTTATCTTTAGCTTTTGTATTAAATAAGATATAAGATCCATTTTTAATAATATCAGTAACATATAATGCTAAAAATTCATAGTTATTTGCCTCACTTACTTTATCAAGTGTTTTTATATAACCATCCATATCTTTTTTAATATCATCAAAATTCATTGTAAAAAATTGTCCTACACCAAAAGTTGATTCTCCTACTGTATAAAGTTTAAAGTCATTATATAATACATCTTCATGACTCATACCATCTAATGAAGTTCCAGCTTTTAATAAGTCAAGACCATATTTTTCATAGTCAACTCCTGCTATTTTAGCTAAATCTTCTATAGCCTCTCTATCTTTTATAGTTGCAGTAGGACTTTTTAATATTAATGTATCTGATAAAATTCCAGATAATATCGCTCCTGCTATTTCTTTAGGTATTTCTACATTTTTTTCTTTATATAAATTATAAATTATAGTACAAGTAGAACCTACAGACATATTTCTAAAATTAACTGGTTGATTTGTAGTAATACTACCTATATTATGATGATCAATAATTTCAAGAATAGTAGCTTCATCTATTCCTTCAGCAGTTTGTTTTTTCTCATTATGATCAACTAATATAACTTCTTTAGGAGTCTTATCAGATAAATCTGTAATTTTAAGTAATCCTAAACACTTATTATTTTTATCAACTATAGGATAATTAGTATGTTTTAATTTATTATTTATTTCAACAACATCATCTACGTAATCAGTATCAACAAATTTAGTAGGATTATAACTACCAATCATAGTTTTTATATAATTTGCTAGTGATATAACTCTTGATACATGATATGTATCATAATTAGTTCTAATTATATTTACTTTATTTTTCTTTGCACTTTCTAAATGTTCATCTTTAATAGTACCATTACCAGTTATAATTAATAATTTAACTTTAGAATTAATTGCATATTCTATAATACTATGTCTATCACCAAGTATTAAAATCTCATTATTTGATAGATTAATATTTTCCATAAAAGTAGTACTTTTATATGCAGCTGCTAAAATATTACCCTTAATTTCTTCATCAAATTTTAATACTTCTTCTCCTTCTAATACATCAAGAATATTATCATAAGATGTATTTAGATTTATCCCATTTTCATGTATCATTGTTCTAGATAAATCTTTTATAGTAACTAATCCTATAAAACTATTATTATCTTTAACTATAGGTAAACCAGTTAATTCATTATCTAACATATGTTGATAACCTTTATAAATAGAATCAGTTTCTTTTAAATAGAAATCTTTATGATAGTTAACATCTTTTATTTGCAACTTAACATCATTAAGATAATCAGGTTCATCTAATTTAAAATATTTAAGAGCATAGCTTGTTTCTTTATTAATTGTACTAAGTATTCTAGGTTCTGTATCATTACCACATTTATTTTCTAAATAAGATAATGATATAGCAGCCATAACAGAATCAGTATCTGGTTTTTTATGTCCAAAAATCATTGTTTTCATATATATCTCCTCTTTTCTACTAACCAATTATATCATATAAAGTCTATAAAAAAAAGAAATTATATTTATAAATTTCTATTATTTATAAAAATTATTAATTTCTTTACAAATTAGCTTTTATATTATAAAATATAAACTGCAATCTTTTTAAGGAGATTATACTTATGACAAAAATTACTAAAAGAAATAAGCTTAAAAAATTATTTTTACCTACTATAATATTTATACTAACTATAGGTTTATATATATCACATAATTTAAATAATGATTTAAATCTAAATTTAAAAGAAGTGGATACTTTATATGAAAATAGTGATAGTTATGATTTAAATAATTATAAGTTAATAAGTTATGTAGATACGTCATGGAAGTGGCCTACTGAAGATAATTATTATTTAACTACACAATATTCTAATTATCATCCTGGAATTGATATTGTAACTATAAATGGCACTAATATATATTCAGCTTATAGTGGAGTTGTTGTAACGAATAGTTATAAATTTGATAATGGTAATTATTTAGTTATAAAACAAGATAATGGTTATCATACTTTATATGCTCATTTAAGTAAGAAATTAGTAAATGAGGGCGATAAAGTAAGTAAAGGTCAATTAATTGGGATTATGGGACAAACTGGATATGCAACAGGAGTTCACTTACATTTTGCAGTATGGGAGGGCTATCCATATCAAAGTAATTCAGTTAATCCATTAAATTTTTACTAGTTACTAAATTAACTTCCATAAAACTTTCATCTATTATTGAATATAAATAAGTACTTACCTTTTTATTAGTTCTATTTTCAATTACTTTTTTATATCCTAATAATTGTTTATTATATAAATCATCTATAGTATTTTTTAATTTATAATCAATAATAATTATCTCATTATCATTTTCTATCATTAAATCAATAATACCATGCATTAAATTATTATCTTCTAAATAAGTAAATTCATATTCTTTATAAAATTTAGAATCTAAATTACTTTGTATTAAACTACTATTTATAAAAGATTTTACTTTATTTTTAGAAAAATTATCTAATACAGAATAATTAGGATTTTTAAAATCAATCATCTCTAATATTTCATGGATTTTAGTACCAAAATCCATTTTTTCTTGTTCTTCTTTAGTAATTAATTTATTAGTTTGTTTAGAAAATCTTTCTTCATTTTCAACTTCTTCACTATAATTAACTTCATAAATATTTATCTCTTTATTTTCTACTAATTTATTATAATCATTATATTTTTTATTAATTAAATAATCTCTACTACATATAGGATCAACACAAGAAATATAACTATCTAAATTAGAATAGACTATTTTTATCATATCAAGAAAAGATTTAATCTTATCTTTTTCTATATCAGAATTTTCTATTTTAGGTATTACTATAATCATCTTTTCTTTAGCTCTTGTTAAAGCTACATATAAAAGTCTAATCTTTTCACTTATTTCTTCACGTCTTGTATCTATTTTTAATAATTGTTTATAAATAGTTGGTTTAGTATAACTATTAAAATAAGGAATAACTATACCATATTTATTACTATATAAAATAGAATCATTTAAGTCTTTATAACTAAATTCTTTACTAAAGCCTGAAAAATAACATATAGGAAATTCTAATCCTTTAGATTTATGAATAGTCATAATCTTTACAGAATTACTATCACTAGTATTTAGAGAAAATTTTACTTTTTCATCTATATCAAAAATATTATCTAAATAACATATAAAATCATTTATAGTCATACCAGTTTTTTCTATATCAGATAATAAATTATAAAAATACTCAATTCTAACTCTTCCTATTTCAATATTATAGGTAGTAAGTAACATTTCTTCATAATTAAATATGTCTAGTAATTTTAATAAAAACATTTTAGGAGATAATTCATAAAAATAATTATATGCATCTATTAATTTTTTATAAATATCACTTTCCATAAATTTATTATCTACAAATATATCAAATAATTCTTGATCACTTTTTCTAAATAGAAAACTTCTTCCTATAGACATAAATGAATATTTAAATTCTCTACCATAATCTTCCCTATCTATACATAAAATAAGTTTTAATAAATTTTTAATTACTAATATATCTTTATCACTATTTAATTCTTCATCTTTATATAAAGTAAGTGGTATATGTAGGTATTCAAATACTTTTTTATAATTATCAAACTCTGTTGCCCTATCTATTAAAATAACAAAATCACTATAAGTAATATTTCTTAATATTTTACTATCTTTATCAAATACTTTATAGTTATTATTTATTTTATCTAATATATCATTACCTATTATAAACATTTCTTTTTCTGCATTAGTAAATTTATTATCACTATTATAGGTAAGTATAGAAAAATCATATGACTGATTAGTCCTACCTTCATTATTATAAGTATCATTACCAAATATCATACGATGTGATTTTTTATAATCTGCTCCTCCATAAACATCATCCATTAAAGTATCAAATACTAAATTAATATTATTTAAAACTTCACTTCTTGATCTAAAATTTTTTAATAAATCTATTTTTATACCATTTGAATTATTTGAATATAAATCATACTTATTTTTAAATATATATGGATTAGCATTTCTAAATCTATAAATAGATTGTTTAATATCCCCTACCATATATACATTATTATTACTAATTAAAGAAATAAAATACTCTTCTATATCATCAGTATCTTGATATTCATCAACCATAATTTCTTGATAACTATTTCTTAATTCATCTCTTACATCTAAATTATCTTCTACTATCTTTATAGCCATTCTACTTATATCTTTAAAAGAAAACATATTATAATTTATTTTATATTCATTAAATCTTTTATCGAATTCATATAATATATCAATAATTATAGAAATATTATCATATGTAGAATTAATTATGTCTTTAATTTCATCTATATTCTCATAAATTACTAATTCATTAATCTTTTTTAAAATAATAGGTATCTTACTTTTTATATTTTTAGCATCCATTGATGCATTTTTAGGTATTCTAGGTAATTTTATATCAAGACTTTTAACTACATCATCATAATTAGTAGAAGAAAATAACTTACTTAAACTATTATTTAATTCATTAATATAATCAGAATCTAAATGCAAACTTAATTCATTTATAATATCTTTTATTTTATCGATTAGTTTTTTTATTTCTAAAAAATATGTATTAATATCATTATCTATTTTTAAAGAATCAAAATATGTTTTTAAATAATTTTTTAAATATACTTCTTTATCTATTCTCATATCTAATTTATCATTAAGTTTTAATATTAATTTTTTTAACTCTTTATCATCTTTAAAACAAAAATCATTTATAAGATTTGAAAATAATTTATTATTACCCATATAATATTCATTAAATATATCATCTAGTAATTCTCTAGCTTTTATATTTAATATAGACTGCTCTGTTATTTTAATATCTTTATTTATATTAAGATAAGTATGATATTTTTTTACAATACTTAAAGAATAACTATCGAAGGTTGTAATATATGAATTATCTATTAGATTTGCTTCATCATATAATTTTTCTTTAATAAGTTTTTTTCTAATTCTATCTTTCATCTCTTTCGCTGCTGCATTAGTAAATGTAAGTATTAATAAATTATTGATATGAATACCACTTTTTACTTTTCTTAATACTCTTTCTGTTAATACTGCTGTTTTACCACTACCTGCTCCTGCTGATACTATGATATTGCTACCTTCAGTATTAATTGCTTCATCTTGCTCCAAAGTCCACTTATTTGCCACTTATATCACCTTCTAAAAAGTCTAGATTACTAACACTATCTAAATATACTAAATTACTATTATTTACAAAACAAATATCACTAAATTCACAATACTTGCAAGAAGATGTTTTATCAATAACTTTAGGATTAATAGAAAAATCTCCTTCTAATATTTTATCTATAGTTTTAGAAATTACTTCTTCTGTATATTTTAAAATATTATAAATATCTACATCACTAAGTATTTTACTATCTTTTGAAAAACTAGAATCTTTATTTATTTTCATACTTTTTATAAGTTCACTATTTTCATATGATTTATCAAATTCTACTAATCTATTAACCTCATCTGTTGAATATCCCTGTAATTTTAAATTATTATACTTAATATCATCTAAACTCTTATTCTTTAAAAAATTATATTTAGAAAATAATACTCTTTGAAAATATATACCTGTAAATATTGGATTATCAAAAAGATTAGACTTATTAATTAAATATAAATATATCGCAAGTTGCATATCAAGACCATATTTCATATTATTAAGAGATGTACTTACATTACCAGTTTTATAATCAATTATAGAATAATAAGTATCATTAATATTTTTCTTATATAATATCTTATCTATTTTACCCGTAAATATAACATCAATCATTTTATCTATTTTTATATTTATTTCTTTTTCACATAATTTATCATTATAAGTAGTAAGTAATTCCTGTTTTTTAATAATTTCTATCGCATCAAATAATTTATTTTTTATATCCTTTAAAAAGAATACCTCACTAATAGATAATTCTTTATCTTCTAAATATAAATCCCATTCTTTATCAAAAGAAAAATTATCATTATACATAACTTCAAACATATGATGAAATAAATTACCTATAAATATAGAAAATGTTGAATCACTAGAATTAAGTTTTAAAATATAATTTACATAGTATTTAAAACCACAATTATTATAAGTATTTAAAGATGTATAACTAAGTTTTAATAATGAATTAATAAACTCTATAAACTTATTATTAGATATACCTGTAAATTTATTATCATAAGTATTATATTTAATATCATAATTATTAAGTAGACTTCCTAAATTAGAATTAATTTCTCCATATTTATAATAATTATCTAAATATTTACCTAATAATATTTTATTATAAGTATTAGAGTTATATATTTTATTAGAATCAAACTCTTCTACTATAAGTTTTTCATCTTCAATTATAGTAGAAGGTAAATAAGTGTTAAAATTACTATTTATTCTATATGATAGATATAAATTTTTTATATTACTTAAATTATTAATAACAGAGTTTTTCTCTATTATATTTTTTTCTACTGTTTTATATAAAGATACTTCATCTTTCATATTATCTTTTATATAATCTTCATCTTTATATACTCTAGGTATTAAATCACTATTAAAACCAATTACAAATAAGTAATCATTATCACTTAATACCATATCTTTATAATCAATTATATTTACTGCATTAACTAATTTATCTGGTTTTATATAAGTATGTTTTAACTTATCAATTAAAATATCCCTATAATTAGGATCATCTTCTATTAATACTAAAGAATTAATTACATCTATAAGTTTTTTACTAATACGATTAGTAAATGATGGAAGTTTTTTATACTCTAAATAATCTTTAACTAAATTAGTACCATATAATGATTCTTTCATATCAATATTAATAGGAATATTAAAATATTTAAATACCTTTTTTATCGTATATAAATCATCATCATATACATTTGATAAATATATATTATTTATACAAATACCATTATTAAGTAATTCTATAATTTTACTACAAACATATGCGATTTCATCTTCTAAAGTATTACATTTAATTACTTTAGAAGTTAATTTATTTTTTTCTTTATTAATAAATTCACTATTACTTAACATTTCTTTTTCATATTTTTCTATTGTTTCATAGTTATATACAATTACTTTTTTATTCTTTAAATAGTCATTAAATAATTTATCAAAATATAATAAATTATTATTAATTAAATCTATTTTTATATCTTTTAATAAATTTAATTTATCAGTAGAATAATTTTTATTAATATCAATTACATATAAATTATTAAGTATTATTTTACATATATCTAAATTATAATTATATTTATTAATTAAATAACTTATAGCTTTATAATCATAAGAAAAATAATAATGACTTTTATATTCTTCTATCGTCATATATTTAATATTCATTATATTTTTATTATTATTTAATAAATATAATTTTGAAGAGTTTGGTGTTACTATTAATAAATTGTCATTTTTATATTTGTCAAAGTCCATATTATCACCTATTAATATTGTATCATTTATAATTACAAAATAAAAGAAGCATATTATGCTTCTTCAACATTAACAATAGTTTCTTTTTTGTAGCTACCACATTTTTTACAAACTCTATGAGGTTTTATCATCGCACCACAAGTTGGACATTTAGTCATTGTAGGTACATCTAGTGCCTTATGTGCTTGTCTAGTTCTCTTTCTTGTTTTAGAAACCTTATGAAATGGTACTGCAAACATTTGAATATTTAACTTAATCATAATATCACTCCTTTTTATCAAAGTTTTTTAATAAATCACTAAATGGATTATTATTAGAAATCTCTTCATCTTCACTAATTAATTTCCATCCATCCCCCTTAATTTCACTAAAATTTGTAACTTCAGTAAACTTAAGTGGAACCTCTAGTACAATATTTTCCCACAAAAACTCAAATAAATCAAGTTTATTTTCATCATTTTTTAAAGTTTCTTCTAAAATATCATCATATTTTATAGAAAATGGATACTCTATTTCTTCTAATGAGATAGCGTCTTCTATAATCATTTTACCATCTATATCAAAAATACCATGAATTGTATCATTACTATCATAATATAATTTTCCAAAAATATGCAAATTATTGATATCTACTACTTCGCTATCTTTATAATAATCTTTAGGTATAACTATATTTTGATTTATAATAAATTCTTTATCAAAATCTAAATCTATAAACATATAATCACCATTTTTTACTTTTTACTTTTTGTTGTGCCTTTAATTTTTCTTTAAATAATATTTTAGTAGCATCATCACTAATATTAGGATTTTCTTTAATAATCTCTTTATATATTTCCATTGCCAAAGAAGAAGGACAGAAAATATAATCATCACCATCTTTTATAGGTTCACAATTAATATTATCTTTATTCTCTAAAATTTGTTGCATAACACGTTGTTTTGTATTAAGCATATCAGTATATAAATTTTCCACACTAAAATCAAGTCCACATTTTATACATAATGGATAATTTCTTGTTGAGAATACAAATATGTGATTACATTCATTCATATTGATGTAATTTATTGACCTTGCCAAACCATCTAAATCTGCTCTTTTTGTTCTAAGTTTACTAATTAATAATTTATATTCTTTAATCTCTTCTTTTTCTTCTAATTCTTTAATTTTTCTCTCTGTATTCATAATTTCAGTTAATGTATTATTATAATTTTCTTTTAATTCTTTTTTATACATAATTTAATTCTCCTAACTATATAATAACTATTTTCTTAAAGATTTTACCATTTGTTTAGCATCTTGTAAATCTTGTCTTGTAACATTTTTATTTAATCTTAAAGGTATTTTTGGTTCTTTACTACTATTAATTGGAAATTGTATTAAATCTTCTTTACTATATTTATTTATTAAGCCATCATATATAGTAATTTTATAATTATCAAGACCTATATGATTTATTATAATATGTTGTAGTGATATATTAGAGTCTTTAACTCTAGCAATTATCATTGTATTACTACTATGTTTAGTTGTTTTATTTACTTTAGATTGTCCTGTACTTGGACCTGCAATATTTAAAAAGTCTGAATTTGGATATACATATTGACCTACCATAGTTTCCCCATATTTAAATTGATATCTTTCTATATAATCAATATTTTCTTTTAAACTTTGCATAATGACTTTAGATACTTTTTCTTCAGATGATATATCTTTATTAAACATTTTACCTGATAAATATATTAAATATGCCTTTTCATCTTCAGTGTTTTTTTCAAATAATCTTTCTATTTCTTCTCTTTTCATATATTCAGTTCTTTTAGAAAAGTTTAAGACTTTATTTATTATTAATGCCTCATTATTATCTTTTATAACAAAACTTTCAATAATACCATCACCAATTCTAATATATGGTTTTTCAAATTCAAATAATTGATTTGTATAACTTATAATTGAATTACTATTACTTCTTTTAAAATTTTTTGATACATTTAAGTAATGAATAGGAATGTTTGAATATGGAAAGTTTTTTCTTCTTTCATCTTCTAAATATTTATTTATATATAAATCAGAATCAGTATCACTATGAAATAAGATTCCATCTTCATTTAACATAGTTATAGAATTACCATATGGAACTATATATTCAATACAATCTTCTCCTACATACTGACTTTCTATTTTTTGAACTATTTCTTTTACATTTTTCATATATAAACCCCTCCAATAAATTTATATGCCATAATATTATAACATAAAATATTTAATTTGCAAAAATATTTCTTTATTTTAGTATTTTTTTATGTTAAAATTATAACTACTAAAAGAGGTGATTTTATGGCAGTTGGTATTATTGCAGAATATAATCCTTTTCATAATGGTCATTTATATCATCTAAATAAAATAAAAAAAATGTATCCTAATGAAGAAATAATATTAGTACTAGGTGGTAATTTTACTGAACGTGGCACTCCATCAATTATTGATAAATGGAAAAAAACTGATATTGCTTTAAAAGCAGGCATAAATTTAGTTATAGAATTACCATATACTATCGCAACAGAAAGTGCAGACTACTTTAGTTATGGAGCAGTAACTATATTAGAAAAATTAAAAGTAGATAAATTAGTATTCGGCAGTGAAACAAATGATATAAAACTACTTATAGAACTAGTAGATACAGAACTTAATAATGAAGAGTTTGACCCACTTACTAAAATATATATGAAAATGGGAGAAAACTATCCTACTGCCCTATCTAAAGCTTTACTTGATTTAACAGGTAAAAGTATTAATTTACCAAATGATTTATTAGGAATTAGTTATATAAAAACTATTAAGAAAAATAATTATAAAATAAAACCAATATGTATAAAAAGAAAAGATAATTATAATAATAAAGAATTAGAAGATAAAATAAGTAGCGCTACTAGTATTAGAGAAGCATTAAAAAATAATATTAATATAGATAATCAAATACCTAATTTTGTAAAACCTTATCTAAATAATTTACACTTTCAAGAAGATTATTTTAAATTTTTAAAATATAAAATTATGTTAGAAGATGATTTAAGTATATATCAAACTGTAGATGAAGGGCTTGGTGATAAAATAAAAAAAGAAATAGTTAATTCTACAAGTTATGATGATTTAATAAATAAAGTTAAAACTAAAAGATATACTTATAATAAAATTAATAGAATGTTAAATCATATATTATGTGGTTTTACTAAAGAATTAGCAGAAAAGACTAAAAATATAGAATATATAAGAGTATTAGGATTTGATAATATAGGACAAAGTTATTTAAATAAAATAAAAAAAGATGTTGATATTCCAGTAATTAGTAACTTTTCTAAAAATAAAAGTTCTATGATACAAATGGAATTTATCTCAACTGCTGTATATGCATCAATATTAGATGAAGAAAATAAAAAGAAAATGATACAGCAAGAATATATTAATCATCCAAAATATAAGGAGAAGATGTAAATGAAAAAAACTAAAGAAGAAGGACAATTAATTGTAATATCTGGACCAAGTGGATGTGGTAAAGGAACTATTGTTAAAGAAGTATTAAAAACAAATGATAAAACATGGGGATCAATATCATGTACAAGTAGAAAGCCTAGGAAAGGTGATGTTGAAGGACGTGATTATTACTTTCTATCAAAAGAAGAATTTGAAAAAGGTATAAAAGAAGGTAAATTTTTAGAATATGCAGAATATGCAGATAATTATTATGGTACACCAAGAGGCGCTATTCAAGAAAAATTAGATCAAGGTATTGATGTCATTCTAGAAATAGAAATACAAGGTGCTTTAAAAATAAAGGAATTATTAGAAGATACAATATTTATCTTTATACTTCCTCCTTCTATGAAAGAATTAAAGAAAAGATTAGAAGGAAGAAATACTGAAACAAAAGACAAAATAACTAAAAGATTTTTAACTGCATATAAAGAAATTAATGAAGTTAATAAATATAATTATGTTGTTGTAAATGATGAAGTAGACCTTGCAGTTAAAAAAGTAAATTCTATACTTTTATCTGAAAAATGCAGAGTTGATAGAATTGAAGAAAGTTATTTAAATTCACTTGAAGAAGAAATACATGAAATCTTAAGAGAAGATAAAATATTTATTAATGAAAAGTTAAATATATAAAAATTAAAATTTAAGTTTATGTATTTTATTGTTAAAGTAAATATTTTGTGTTATTATGTATTTAGCAAGAGAACTTGCATAAAATAAAAAGGATACATTTGATTGCGTGAATCAGATGTTATCCCTTGTATGGATTGCATCTGAAATCAACAAATGTTGAAATCAGATGTTTTTGTTATTTTAGAAGTAAAATATTAACATAGCAACTAAATCTTAATCATAATTATAGTATTTACATTATTATATATTGTGTAAAATTATAAAAATAATCATAAATTAAGCTAATTCAAATATGAAAGAAAACATTAATATTCTATATTCTTTTGCCATCGGATTTTACATGAGACAATTGTTTGTTTGTACTTGGTAGAGTAACTTTTGAAAAGCTTTTCAAAAGTTCTAATCTTCTTGTTTCGATTTTTACAAAAAACTTCGAAATTAAAGATTCATCAGTTAAAATATCCAGTATTTCATTAGGAAGCCAATCTAAATTTAAACAACATTTATCAGTAATAGTAACAATACCATTTGTTACATTAAAATCTATTCTATCTAATTCATATGTAATTGCAACACCTAATTCACGTTCATTAAATTCTTTTTGCATAAATGATGTAAATTGATTAAGTTCTGATGTAGTAGCAAAATCTTCATTAAAAATTTGAGATTTTGCTTTAATTAATGCTAAAGCTACATATTCTTTTGATAAAAATGGATTTGACATATTATTTCACCTCTACATCATTATATATTTTTTTTAATCTTTTGCATATCTTTTATATAAAGTTATATAAAAACTTAATTTGCACATCAATATAATTTTCATTACTATTTCTTTTTAATTTCATAATTTTTTATAAATTGATCTCTAAATTCTAATAATCTA
The DNA here is from genome assembly GCA_947632545.1 of uncultured Bacilli bacterium. Lineage (GTDB taxonomy): Bacteria > Bacillota_I > Bacilli_A > RF39 > UBA660 > UMGS995. Next base: position 26,496 of record CANRPP010000008.1, read on the forward strand.
TCTTCTTTAATAGCTTCTCGTATATCCTCTGTAAGTTTTATTAAAAATCTAATATTATGAATTGATAATAATGTTCCTCCAAGTGATTCCTTAGTTGTAATTAAATGTCTAATATATCCTCTTGTATAATTTTTACATGTATAACAATCACAATTATCATCAATAGGCGTAAAATCTGTTGTAAATTTTTTATTATTTAAATTTATTTTTCCTTTTTTTGTAAAAGCTTGACCATGTCTTGCAATACGTGTTGGTAATACACAATCAAATATATCTATTCCTCTGATAACTCCTTCAATAATATCTATAGGTTCTCCTACTCCCATTAAATAACGAACTTTATCTTCTGGTAGATATGGAATAGAATAATCTATTGCTTTATACATATCTTCTTTACTTTCACCATCATTAGCTACTCCACCAATACTATAACCATCAAAATCAAGTTTTACTGTTTCAACAGCAGATAATTTTCTTAAATCCTCATAAGGCCCACCTTGAACAATTCCAAATAAAGCTTGATTTTCATTAGAGTGAACATTCTTTCCTCTTTTAGCCCATCTTAAAGTTCTTTCCAAACTATTTTTTAAATATTCATAACTGGCACTAGCAGGAGGACACTCATCAAAACTCATTGCAATATCACTATCTAATTTATTTTGAATTTCAATAGATTTTTCTGGAGTTAAAAATAAACTTGATCCATCAATATGACTTTTAAAATGCACACCTTCTTCAGTTATATCTTTTTCTTTATTTTTAGCTAGTGAAAATACTTGAAAACCACCACTATCAGTTAAAATTGGTCCATTATAATTCATAAATTTATGTAAGCCACCAGATGCCGCTACTACATCTTCACCTGGGCGTAACCATAAGTGATATGTATTAGATAAAACTATTCCCGCCCCACAATCTTTAACCTGTTCAGGAGTTAATCCTTTTACAGTAGCACGTGTTCCAACTGGCATAAACATAGGAGTAAGACAAGTTCCATAATTAGTTTTGATTTTACCAAGTCTTGCTTTAGTATTTTTTTCTTTTTTTAATAAATCATATTTTATTTTCATTTTGTATGTCTACCTCCATTTTTATAGATAGAATTATAAATATTATTTATTAAATTATTACTATTTATTTTACTTTCTACTAGTTTTAAATGCATAGAATTATCAATTTCATTTGGATATGCTATTACTGACATATTATCTAAATGATGATTAACTCTCATAAAAGTTCTTATAAATTTATTAGTCATATTACTCTGATTACGATCTTGCTCAAGCAATAAATTATTTAAATCTTCATTATTATTAGCAAGTGAATGTATTTTCCTATTTTTTGATATATATCTATATGGTAAGTAATCAACGACTACAATATTTGTTAAATCCTCTTTCATTAATATTGATAAAAATACACTTAACGCAACAACACTAGAATGAGTTACATCAATAATATTTTCAGGATAATATGTGCTATCTGGATTATTTTTATATTCTAAATATTCATCACTATATACTACTCCATCATTAATTTTATAAAGTAATCTATTAATATTCTTTTCATATTTAGTTTTAGGTTTATTTTTATTTCTTCTTTTTCCTTTAATAGCATAAATATATAAGGTATCATTACTTATACCATAACTAATATCTGGTAGGTCATAATAATATATACTATCATTAATTTCTTTACATAGCCTAGATGAAAAAACATATGGAGTTTCTAAAAATGGAGCTTGTCTTTTGGATACAACTTCTATAGAAGAATTAGCTATATCACTAATATTAGCTACTTTAGTATATGAAGGATATATATCTACTAATTGTCTATTTTTTAAAAAATCTAGTTGCATATTAAGAAAATTAACTGGATTTTTAAAATCATCTTCTCTAGCATTAGAAAATAATGTTATTAATAAATATTTTATTTGATCTTCACGCTTATCTCCACAAACCATTTCTTTAATATATGAAAACTTATTATCTTCAAATATCTTAATCGCACTATTTATATACTTTATTAACAATTCATTAAATAAATCTACATTATTTATCATAAGCATTGGTAAACTATTATCTTGTATTTTAACTTTTTCATTATTAATTATAGTATTAAAACCAATATGATATTTAATTCCATCTACAATTACTACACCTTTAGTACTAGCTAATGGTATAATTTCTTTATAAAACTTTTCTAGTATTATTTCATTATTTGTCATATTATTCCTCCAAATTATTTTATAAACATTGCATCTCCAAATGAAAAGAAACGATATTTCTCTTTTACAGCGATATTATAAGCATTAAGTATTTTTTCACGTCCTATAAAAGCTGAAACTAACATTATTAATGTCGATTTAGGTAAATGAAAATTTGTAATTAAACAGTCTATTGCTTTAAATTTATAGCCTGGATAAATAAATATATCTGTAAAACCACTAGTTTCTATAAATTTATTATATTTTGACATAACTGATTCTAATGTTCTAGTAGTAGTAGTTCCTACTGCAATAATTTTATGTCCATTTTTTCTTGTTTCAGTTAATTTTTCGGCAACACTTTTACTTATACTATAATATTCACTATGCATTTTATGATCTGAAATATTTGAAACATTTACTGGTCTAAAAGTACCTAATCCTACATGTAATGTTATATAGCAAATATTAATACCTTTATCTTCAATTTGTTTTAATAAATCTTTTGTAAAATGAAGTCCTGCAGTTGGTGCTGCTGCACTACCTATTTCTTTAGCATATACAGTTTGATATCTAGACTGGTCATCTAACTTTTCATGTATATATGGTGGTAGTGGCATTGTACCTAATTTATCTAATATTTCATATAAAATACCATTATAAATTAAATTAAAGTGTCTAATTCCCTCATCTAATTCTTTTACACATTCTGCTTTTAATAATCCATCACCAAAAGAAACAATATCCCCTACTTTTATTCTTCTTGCAGGTTTTACTAAACATTCCCAATAGTCATCACTTATATTTTTTAAAAGTAATATTTCAATAACTGCATTTGTCTTTTCCTTATTACCTATAAGTCTAGCAGGTAATACTTTAGTATCATTTAAAACTAAAGTATCTCCCTTTTCCAAATAATCAATTATATTATAAAAATGTTTATGCTCTAAAGTATCAGATTTTTTATCTACTACTAATAATCTAGATGAAGATCTATTTTTAATTGGAGTTTGAGCAATTAACTCTTCTGGTAAATCATAATCAAAATCTTCTGTTTTCAAAATTTAACTCCTCCTTTACTAAAATCTTCTATAGAATTTTTAGTATCATTTACATATTTTTTATAATCAATATCAGTAATACTTTTAGAATACATAATTAATTTTAAGTTTATATCTTCTTCATTATTTTTTACTAACTCATCGTATTTTTCTTCTATCATAAACATATATCCATAAAATTCATCATAATTAGTAGTTTTATTTCTTAATTCATCAAGTAATTCTTGATTAAATATATTAATATATTTATCTAAAAATTTAGAGTCATATAAACTACTAATATCTGCAATAGAAATAATATTTATATCACTTAAATTATACATAGAATACTTATCTAATATAATTGAAGAACAAAGTAATATAGGTATTTTTCTATTATAATAGTCATATTGTTTATCTATTTTTTTTGCAATAGAAATCAATCTTTTAGAATCATTTAATTTATTTAATGATTCCAATCCACTTCTTAATAGTCTATCATTACTACATCCCATAATTTTATCTAAATTATTTGTAATACCATCTTTAATTTTATTATAATTAATATCATTATCAAACATTTTAATTTTCATATTATCACCAAAACATTGTTATTATATCATAAAATAGAAAAATACTCTATAAAGAGTATTATTTTTCTTTATAAGGAATACCTAATACTTTATAGCCAAGTTCAGTAACTATTCTACCTCGACTAGTTCTTTTTAAATAGCCACTTTGTAATAGGTATGGTTCACATACATCTTCTATAGTTGATACTTCTTCTCCTATTGAACTACTTAAAGCATCTACTCCAACAGGTCCACCATTAAATTTGTTTATAATAGTAGAAAGTAATAATCTATCAACCTCATCTAAACCTTGTTTATCTACTTTTAATTTATCTAAAGCTAAAGCTGTAATTTTTTTATCTATAACTCCATTACCTTCTACTAAAGCAAAATCTCTAACTCTTTTTAATAATCTATTAGCAATTCTTGGAGTACCTCTACTTCTACTAGCAAGTTCAACTGCGGCATCACTTTCTATTGTAGTCTCAAGTACTCTAGCTGTTCTTTTAACTATTTCAGTAAGTTCTTCTATAGTATAAAATTGAAGTTTAGAGACAATTCCAAATCTATCTCTTAATGGAGATGTTAAATCACCTGCTCGTGTTGTTGCTCCAACTAATGTAAATGGAGGTAGGTCTATTTTTATATTTCTACTATTACCATCTGTTCCTATTATAATATCCAATGTAAAATCTTCCATAGCAGGATATAAGATTTCTTCAATAAATTTAGGCATTCTATGTATTTCATCGATAAATAATACATCACCAGGTTCTAATGAAGATAATACTGCTGCTAAATCACCTGATTTTTCAATACTTGGACCACTTGCTGTTTTAATATTAGTACCCATTTCATTTGCAATAATATATGCTAATGTAGTTTTTCCAAGCCCAGGTGGACCATATAATAATACATGATCAAGTGCTTCACCCCTCATTTTTGCAGCCTTAATAAATACTTTTATATTTTCTTTTACTTCAGTTTGACCTATATATTCATCAATAACCTCTGGTCTTATAGAATTATCTAAAATTCCATCATCTTTAACATCAACATTTCTAATTATATTTTCATCAGTCATATTTAATCCTCCTGATATTTAATACTTTATCTAATGATTTATCAATAGTATCATTATCTTCACTAGTCTTAACTTCCCATATAGAATCTAATATATCTTCTATCACTAATTTCTTATTATCACTTTTTTGTTTACTATTAATAGCATGTATTAAATATTTTTTTACATCATCTCTATATTTATATATTTCATTATGAAATTCATATATATTATATAAATTATTTAAAAAATTTCTAAATTCATTAGCTGAAAATACTAGTTCAACATCATAAAAATATGGAATTATATTAAATAAGTTAATACCATCATTATAAGTATTATTTTTAATTATTTTACTATATTCATATATCATAAATTACTATCTCAAAAGTAGCTTTAATGCTTCTTTTACTTGCTCCTCTATAGATAACTTTGTATCAACTTTACTAACTATACCCTTTATCTCTTTGTCTTTATAACCTAAACCTTTAAGTACTTCTATAAGTTCATCAGTAGTATCTTCTATTATATTATTAACATTAATATTAAGTTTTCCTTTTAAATCTAATATTATTTGTTTAGCAAGTTTATCTCCTATTTTAGGAAATTTTTTTAAATATAATATATTTTCTCTTTCTATTGCATCAATAATACCATCACATGATCCAGTAGCAAACATAGGTAAAGCCATTTTACAACCTAAACCTTTAACACTAATTAATTTTAAAAATAAATCTTTTTCATTAGAATCAACAAATCCAAATAAACTATTATCATCTTCTTTTATCTGTTGATAAACATATATTTTATACTCATTATTTTCTTGATAATAGAAAGGATTAGCTACATATATCAAATATCCAATTCCATTATTTTCTAATACAATAGAATTAAAATTAACACTAGTAACATTACCTATAATATAATCATACATCCTACCACTCCTAAATATATTTTAACACTTATAAATATATTTTAAAAGAATTTTATAAAATAAAAAGTCATATATATGACTTTAATTTAAATCTGTTTTACTTATAGTAACAACTGGTCTTATTCCATAATCAGTATTATTACTAGAAGATGTATTTTGATAACTACCATTTGCTAAAATAGTCATAAAACTATTATCGCTTTCTTTATTTAACCAATAAGATGTATTATAAATAAATTTATTTGGACTATTTAGACAAGTTGAAGTATTGATATCACAACCCAATGAAGATGCTTGTTCTTTTGTTAATAAACTAACTTCTAAATAATCTAATTTAGACTTACTTGTTAAATACGTTTTATAAAAATCTAAATAATGATCTATATTAGAATTATCAGTATTATATGCTACTGTTGCATAAGTTTGAAAATTATCTTTTTTACCTAAAGCATCCTTTTCTTGGATACCATCTGCTCCTAATACTACTTTATTATCTCCTACATTTAAATTGTATTTAGAAAGCATAGTAATATTATTTTCAGTACTTGATATTACATTAAAACTTTCAGTTCCACAAACAATTTCATCACCAACTGATGAACCATTTCCACTTATTACATTACATAAAGTAGAAGTATTTTGAGCCTCTATTAAAATTTTACCATGATAGTGTTTACCTAATACTTCATTTCCACTAGTATCAGATAGCCAAACTCTAATAGAATATTCTTTACTTTTACCTGCAGATAAATAACCAGTTTCAACAATATAGCCATTATTTTCAACATCAGATAAAATAATAGGAGTTTTACCATCAATACTAACCTTTAGATCACTTTTACTTAATAAATTATCACTACATTTATCTGCTTCAATCATATCAGTATCATCTACTACTTTTATTTTATATCCTGCATCAACATTTCCCGAATTTGTAATTTTAAATTCATATGGTTTTTCTTTTAGACCAGTTGAATCAGGTTCTGGATAAGCTCCATTAAGATTAATTATATTTCCTAATTCTTTATCTTTATTACTAAATTTTACATTTAAAGTTCCAACAGTTAATACATTTGCTTCTTCAGATTTTTCAATAGATGAAAAAATTGCATAGGCACTAGAAATCATTACTATAGTAACAACAAATATAGAAATTATTGTAAATTTTATTTCTCTAGAAAGTCCTTTACTAATACGTTTATTTATATTTTCAGTATCAAAATTAATATTATTATAGTTAGATACTTTAATTTTTCTTTTATTTCTTATAGTTTGACTTCTTCTACCCATAACTATTCTCCTTATAATTTACCTAATAACATTATATCATAAAAAAAAATATCTACAATAGATATTTTAATCTTTCATATTAAAATAAACGTTTTGAACATCGTCTAAATCTTCAAGTTGCTCGATAAGACTTAAAACTTTTTCTTTTTGTTCTTTATCATTTACTTCTACTTCTATATTAGGTATATATGTAACTTCACTTTCTAAAAAAGTAGTAACACCTATATTTTCTAATGCATCTTTTACTTTTAACATATCATCTGGATTAGTAGTTATTGAATAATTTTCTCCATCATTTTCAAAATCTAATGCTCCATTATCTAGACTTACTAGCATAACTTCATCTTCTGAATATGAATTAGGTATTACAATTGAACCTTTTCTTTCAAACATATAACTAACAGAGCCATCTGTTCCTAAGTTACCTCCTCTTTTAGTAAATGTACTTCTTACAAATGATGCAGTTCTATTTTTATTATCAGTTAAACAATCTACCATAACTGCAACACCACTAGGTCCATAGCCTTCATATCTTATATTATCATAATGCTCACCACTACCAGCACCTTTTGCTTTATCAATCGCTTTTTGAATATTATCTTTAGGCATATTAGCAGCTTTAGCTTTTTCAACTACCATACGAAGTGATGCATTTTGATCAGGATCAGGAGTTCCTTGTTTTGCAGCTACATATAACTCCTTTGCTATCTTTTGAAATACTTTACCACGTGCTGCATCAATTAAACCTTTCTTTCTGTGAATAGTTGCCCATTTAGAATGTCCACTCATTTAAATTCCTCCTTTTTATAACATATTTACTAAAATTATATTATCATAAAATAGATTTTATATAAAGTATAAGTTTGTAAATTAATAATAATTATGTTAATATTAAAAAAAAGAGGCATGGTATAATATGAAATTAATTGTTAATAAAAAAAAGATAAATATAGAAAAAATAGATGGTTTTTTTAATAGATTTAAACTCTTAAAATTTAAATTAGAAAAACTAGAAAATGGTTATTTACTAACTAATAGAAAATGGTTAAGTACTTATCTATATTGTCAAAAAGTTGATGTTATTTTGACAGATAAAGATAATACAATATTATATTTATATCCTAAATTAAAAAGTGAAGCTATTATTTATTATAAAAGAAAAGCCTATAATACATATATATTACCTCTAAATACAGTAAATTATTTAGAAAAAGGTAAAATATTAAGAATTGAAAAATAATGTAATGTAATTTTACTTTTAATATTTATTTAAATAATTTAATCCAACCTTTATCTAGCCAAAATTTAACCTCATCATATGAAGTTACTTCTTCAGATGGCATATTTAATATATAGATTTCTATATTTTTTTTATGAATTAAATTTAAAATAACAACATAAGTAAGTTCAGCAATAGCACTTGCTCCTATATATCCTTTAATACCATTCTTTTCTTCATTCATTAAAAAGAAAACATCAGTATTTTCTAAAGCTGTATAAAACTCCTTATAAACTTTTGGTAATTCCTTCATATAATTTTCTTGTTTTATTAATTTAGGATAATCTAATATTTCATAATTTTTATTTTTAAAATATTTTATCCAATAATTTACTTTCACTTGTAATTTACTACTTCCAGAAATAACTATTTTTTTCATAATTACTACTCCTATTTTATGCTTTTTTTAATTTTTTTCTATCATAAAATATAACTACTATAAATAAAATAAAACCTATTATACTTAAAATCTTGCCTATATTAAATAATGGAGAAGTATACTTAATTATAATTTTATGACTACCTTTATTTAATTTAAATCCTAAAAAGGCTTTATTTACAATTTCTTTTTTTACTAATTTATTATCTACATATACTCTAAAACCATTATCATATGGAATACTAGTTACAAAATAACCATTTGATTTCATATCAATATGTCCATAGATATTTTCATCATTAGTCTTATCTTTATCAACTTCAAATAAAGATAAATCATTTTTAACATTTCCTATATCTTCATACTTTAATTCATATACTCTAATATCATAAATATTATAATTATTTTTACTAAATGATATTTTTAATTTATCTAATTCATCATTACTAGAAATAACATAATTAAAGGTTTTATTATTATTCTTATACATCCACTCTTTACAAGTTAATACATTATCTATACCATTAATAGATATTTTAGCATCTCCATCTTTACAATTAGGAGTATCTTTTAATTTAAAACTAATTATTAAAATACTATCATTTAAAGATCTATTTATTTTTAATACTAATTTTGATTTATCTTTACTTTTAATATTTATATATTTACCTTTTTTATTTATATTTAAATTTTTACTTTTTTCTACAGTATAATCTAATTTAATTTCTTTTATAGAATTTGTAACATCTTTAGTTGATTTTTTTGAAACAACTGCACTATTTAATAAAGTACCTATATTATAGGGATAACTAAGCCCATCAAAAATTTTTTCATTTGTAAGATAAGATGTACCATAAAACATTGGCAATACATTTTCATTTTTATATATATTTTTACTTATTTTAGTATAACCAATAGGAACATCAGATTTTGAATATATATATTTTATTCCCATAAAAGTTTGAAATAATATATCATTATTTTGAGACATAACTAAATTATTTCTATATGATAAAGCATTATGAAATATTTTTTTATAAAACTTTTTATATAATAAATTTGATACAGAAGAATATAAAGAGTCTTGATTATAATTAGATATATATACTTGATTTACATTTAGTAAAGTATCATCTAAATTATTAAATCTTACAATATCTTTTTCTTTTTGTAATACTTTTTCTATTTCTTTATCAACTTTATTTGAAGAATTAATAAAATACTTTCCTTTTAAATATGTATCACTAGCATTAGATACTAATAAGGTAGTGATTGGTACTACTAATAAAACTAAACATAATAATTTTTTATTAGTATAACCTTTATAATAAAAATAACTTACTATAATTAATAATAATATATCTGGATAGAAAGCATAATTTTTATTAAGACAAAATAGTGATACAAAAATAACTATTATTGAAATTATATTAACATTAAATAAAGAAATCTTTTTTTCAAAAAGAAGAGATATAAATTTACCTATTATAATACCAAATAATGGAATAAAAGGTATAAATATTTTATTTCTAAAATATAACATTCCATTAAATAAATATATAAAAAATGGAATATTAATAATTATTAAAATTATATATACTAAATACTTATCTTCCTTTTTCTTTGAAAAAAATAAATAAAGAAGAGAAATAACTGCAATAGATGTAAAACCCATAGTATAATTACTATATAGTATAGCGTCTATATTAAATCTAGGTAATAATAAATTAAAATAATTAAGTGATAAGGATAAATCTTCTCTACCTGTTTTTAATACGTACATAGTTGGAAGTAATAAAATAGAACTCATTAAAACACCTATAAAAATTGGAAATAAATATTTTAATGCTTCATGTATCATATCTTTTATAACTACTTTCTTACATTTTTCTAAATATTTATATAATGCATATATACATAATACCCCTATACTTAAAACACTATAATAATAACTAATCATTATTATTAGAAAAACACTTATTATAATTAAACCTCTATTTCCATTTTCAAAATATTTATCTGTACCAATTAATCCTAATACTAAAAAAGGAAGATAATCTACAAACATAAAATGTTTATGAAAATGATATAATATTGGACCTGTACAAAGTATTATTATTGTAGTTAATAAAGATACATCATTTTTAAATTTATTTTTTAAAAAATAATACATAATAATACCAAAAACTATATATAATAGTGTATTAGTTATAATAATATAGTTAGTCATATTAATAAATGGAAATAAATATGACAATAAAATTATGGGATTAAGTAGACCATAATATGAAAAATTATATATATTTTGACCAGCACCTAAAGATAATGAAAAATTAGGAAATAAATTTCCAGTTTTATAAAATAAATTTCTAAAATACTTTGGAAATACAATATGTTGAGTAGCCCAATCTATCTTTGAACCAAAAATACAATTTTCGGGAATAGAAATAAAAAGCGCAATTAAACAAAATATAATTATTACATAATAATTTTTATCAATCTTAAATAACTTTTTCATAAAATACCTCTTTTAATTTTTAAAATCAAAATAAAAATCTAATATTCTAACTTGATCCCCTTCTTTAGCACCCATTTCTTCTAATTTTTCATCAATTCCTAATTTTCTTAACTTTCTAGCAAATCTTAACATACCTTCTTCAGATGTAAATTTAGTCATTTTAAATAATTTTTCTATTTTTTCTCCTTTAATTACCCATAAGTCATCTTCTTCTTTTTCTATTGTATATGGTTCTTCCTTCTTAAATTTATATAAAACATGACTTTCAAAAGCATCTTCTTCATATAGTGGCGTATCAGGAAGCTCATCAAGAATTTCTGCTAGATAATCAACTACTTTATCTAGTCCTTTATTAGTAGCAGCACTTACTTCAAATATTTTTATATCAGGATTATTTAATTTTTTCTTAAATTCAGATAAATTATTATTAAATGTTGAGATATCAGACTTATTAGCAATTATTACTTGTGGCTTATTTAAAAGTTTTTTATTAAAGTTTTCTAATTCTTTATTGATTAAAATATAATCAGCATATGGATCTCTACCTTCAGTTGCGGCCATATCAATTACATGTGCAATAACTTTAGTTCTTTCAATATGTCTTAAAAATTTATCTCCTAAACCATCACCTTTTGATGCTCCTTCTATTAGACCAGGAAGGTCAGCAACTACAAAGCTTTTACCATTACTACTTTTAGTTACTCCTAAATTTGGAGTTAATGTGGTAAAGTGATAAGCTGCGATTTTAGGTTTTGATTTTGAAATACATGAAATAATAGTACTTTTACCAACACTTGGAAATCCAACTAGACCAACATCTGCTAGCATCTTAACTTCTACTTTTAAGTTTTTTTCTTCGCCTTCTTCACCATTTTCTGAAAAATCTGGTGCTGTATTAGTTTGAGTTTTAAAAGCAGTATTACCACGTCCACCGCGTCCACCTTTAGCAACAATAACACGTGCATCTTTTTCTTTTAAATCACCTATAATTAGTCCAGTATCAATATCTGTTACAACTGTACCTTGAGGCACTTTAACTATTAGTGGTTCTGCTCCTTTTCCATGTTGATTTTTACCACGTCCATTTTCACCTTTTTTAGCTTTAAGTGTTTTTTGATAACGTAAATCAAGTAATGTATGTAAGCCAGTATCAACTTCAAATATTATATCACCACCATGACCTCCATTACCGCCATAAGGTCCACCCATAGCAATATATTTCTCACGACGAAAAGCAGTACAACCATCTCCACCACGACCAGCTATGACTTTAATTTCCACCTCATCAACAAACATATAGACCCTCTTTTCTATTTTTTTACTTTAATATTATTATCCTTCATAATATAATTTTTATCAATATAATTAAATAATAATATAACATCATCCTTTACAGAAATTTCATTATTATATCCATGTATAAAAATTATCTCACTACCAAATGCTTTTATTTCTGGCTTACTTTTATATTCTGGAATAGTATAATTAATAAATTTCATTTCATCTTTATTATTTTTATTAAAAAGATCAATTATAGTATTAATATATTTATTATAAAAAATTACTTTTCCAATAAGTCCTAAATCACTATATTTATCTATTTTATCTAGCATAACAGCAAAATCATCAATACTACATGTTTTTTCTTCTACTAATGAAATTAAATTAGAAGTTACATCAAATATGCTATTTTTTAAGGCAATAAGTCCATTCTCACCATGTAATATTCTTTTTTCTGTCTCTTTTTTTAATATATCATCAATTCCCATTAAGTATTTTTTATCTATTTTTTTATCACTCATTTTATCACTCCTTAATTTAATCAAAAAAGAGCCTTAGGCTCCTTTATTACTCTGCTACTGAATAAACAGATGCTTGTTTCTTATCTCTTCCTAAACGTTCATATTTTACTATACCATCAATTGTTGAATATAGTGTATCATCATTTCCACGTCTTACATTAGTACCAGGAAAAATTTTAGTACCACGTTGACGATATATAATGCTTCCAGCAGTAATAAATTCACCATCTGCTCTTTTAGCACCAAGTCTACGTCCAATTGAATCACGACCATTTGATGTAGAACCTTGACCTTTATGATGAGCAAATAACTGAATATTTAATTTTAATAATCTCATCGATATTCCTCCTTAATTTATTTGAATATATTCTTTATAATCATTTTCTAATTCCTTTAAAAGATTAATCATATTACGAATTAAAACTTGAGTAGTTCTATCATTACTATTTATTTTAATAGACATACCTTCTTTACTAACCGTATAAACTAAACTATCTTTATCTAAAGATATAATACCATTTACTGTAGTAGTAACAATACTACTAACTGCACTACAAACTATATCTTTTCCAAAATCATCATACATAGCATGACCAAGTATATTTACTTTAGTATAATATGTATCTTTTTTTTCTACTTTAACTTTAATCATAATTAACCATTAATTTTTGTGATTTTAATTTTAGTATATGGTTGTCTATGTCCTTGAGTTTTACGGTTAGATCTATCTTTAGATTTATATGTAAAGATTTTAATTTTCTTTTGCTTACCGTTTTTAATAACTTCACCTTCAACAGTTGTACCATCAAGATACGGATTACCAACCTTACTATCAATCATTAACACTTGGTCAAAAACAACTTTATCGCCTTCTTTGGCATTTAACTTTTCAACAAAAATTTCATCATTTTCTTTAACAAAATATTGTTTTCCACCAACTTTAATTACAGCGTTCATTAATATACCTCCTTTATTTATAACTTAAGACTCGCTCTTAAGGTACAAGTAAACTTGTTTTTACCTTTTCAATGCGGTTTGAGCATGAGGCGTCAAACGTAAAAATTATATCATATTTATATTTAATTTGTCAAATCTATATTTATCTATTCTTATAACTATTAAAAGATATTATTTTATTTCCTGATAAATTCCTTTTTACTTTAGATTTTTGTTTATTTTTAATAGTATCATTAGTATTAGTATTATTATAATTATCTATCATAGTTACAATATCATCAATACCAATATAACTAGAATCCATATATTTTAATCCTTCTAAATAACAGTCAATATTAACATCACTATCATTAAGTAAAGCAAGACTAAAAGCATATCTATTTAAGGTTAACATATCATCTAAATAACAATCTTTTATTTCTTTATCTTGATAATAAGAATACGTAACGTCAAATAATTTATCCCAATCACTTGGTTTTATATCAATACCCTTAATATTACATATTTCTGAATATACATCAAATTCATATACTACTAATCCTTGAACCATATCCTTATAACAACCATTATTAAGAAGCAATAGTTTCTTTATTTCCTGATTATCTAAATCATAATATTCAATTATATCATCGTCATTTAAATCATAATCTTCAGTTTTATCATCGTCATTTAAATCATTATATTCTTTTAATATATCTTCAGTTAAAAAATCTTCTATATATCTCATACCATTTTTTTCTATATATTCTCTTATTTTTGAATCATTATAAAAATCATTATTTCCTAATGCTCTTTGTTGAATTACTTCTAATTCTTCAGTAATTAATACTTCTCCTTCATTATCCATATATACCCTCCTGAAACTAGATGTTATTATACCATAAAATTATTAAAAAGAAAAGAAATAATAAATTATTTCCTATATTTGATCATTAAAATAAATTGTTTTATCAAGTACTTGTTTTACATCTCTTTCATTAAAAGGCTTTACTAATATATCAACTACACCATAAGAAAATACTCTATCCCTAGTTTCTTTAGAATTATCACTTGTAATAATTGATACAGGAATTGTTGAAAATAAATTATTTGTTTTAAAATAATCTAATACATCATAACCACCAATACCAGGCATATTTAAATCTAATAAAACTGCTACTATTTTGTGTTCATCATTATTCGATATATAATTAATTGCTTCATTACCATCAGTTGCTACTTTAACATTATATATAGAACTAAATATTTTTTGAACAAAATTTCTAGTAACATTAGAATCATCAACTATTAATATTGTTTTATCCTTTATTGTATCTACTTTTTCTTCTACAGGTTTAACAACTATTTCACGTCCTAAATATTCTTGTACTAAATTAACAATTCTATTAGCTTCAGTTATTAATTCATCATAGTGATCAACTACATAAAACATATTATTTTTCTTACTTTCCATTTCATGATTATATGAAATATCAGCTAATTTATCAAATCCAAAATATTTAGAATCACTTTTTAGAGCATGAACTTCTATAGCATAATTAGCCATATCAGATATTTCTTTATACTTTTTTATTCTTTCAAGTCTATTACCTACCTCATTTAAAAAATCTTCTAATGTAGAATCATACATTTGCATATCTCCAAATAATTCTAGACTTTTTTCTATATTAACTCCATTTGATATTAATAAATTTACATCTTTCATATTATCACCTATATAATAGTAGCATAATCAATTGTTTTTTCTATAACACTTTTAACATTTTCTTTTGAAAATGGTTTATTAAGCATATCTACTATAGGATAAGTAAATGCTTTATCAATAGATTCTTTATCGCTAGCACCAGATATTATTGATACAGGAATTTTTGAAAATAAATTATTTTCTTTAAAATAATTTAATACATCAAAGCCACTAACTACAGGCATATTAAGATCAAGTAAAAGAGCTGCTATCTTATCTTGATTAGAATTAACTATATTAAGTACTTCTTGTCCATTAGATGCCATTAATACTTCATACTCATTACTAAATATTTCTTTAACAAAATCTCTAATAATATTAGAATCATCTGCTACTAAAATAGCTTTATTATGTTGAGTAACCATATTTACTTCTTCTGGAGAAACTACTTGTACTGTTTGTTGATTAGTAGGTACAGTTGTGTTATTAGAAGAAGGTATGCTACCTAAATAATTTCTAACTATAGTAATTATCCTATTAGCTTCAGTTATTAATTCATTATAATGATTATTAACACTAGTAATATCACCAGCTTTACTAGCCATTTCATGTTTATATGCTATATCAGCTAAAATAGTAAAACCTAAATATTTAGAATCACTTTTTAATGAATGAACTTCTACTGCATAATTAGCCATATCAGACATTTCTTTATATGTTTTTATATTAGCCATTCTATCGTCATAAGATTTTGAAAACTCCTCAATTATTTGATTATACATATCAATATCTCCAAGTAATTCTATACCAGCTGAAACATTAACACCATTAGCTACTAAATAATTTGTATCTTTCATATTATCACACCCTAACTATAATAAATTATACCATATTAAATTACTTATTTAAATACTTTAAAATAATATTATTTAATTCCCCTTTATCAATCGGTTTAGCTAAATAATCAGTAAATCCTTCATTTAAATATTTCTCTCTCATACCAGCTATTGCATTAGCAGTTAAAGCAATTACAGGTATATTAAATGAATCTATTTCTTTTAATTTTTTTAATGTCTCTACTCCACTCATTTTAGGCATCATATCATCCATTAATATTAAATCATATTTATTACCAGAGTTAATTTTATCAATACATAAAAATCCACTATCAACTTCTTCTGTAATAACATTATATTTTTGTAATAGACGAGATGCAACTTTAAGATTAATTTGATTATCATCAACTATTAATATTTTCCTACCAGTTACATCTATAGGTTTTTCTTCTTGTACTTCTTTTTCTTCTTCTAGTACTTCTACTTGTGTTTCTATAATTTTTTGATCTATTGAAATAGTAAATTTAGAACCCTTGCCATATACGCTTTGTACTACAATTTTACCATTCATTAATTCTACTAATTTTTTAGTAATTGCAAGTCCAAGACCAGTACCTTCTATTGTTATATTTTTATCTAGATCAAGTCGTTCAAATTTAGAAAACAATTTATTTATATTTTCTTGTTTTATACCAATACCTGTATCTTCTACAGATATAATAAGTCTACATATATCATCTTTAATAATAGAAGATACCCTAAAGTCTACATAACCTTCTCTTGTATATTTAATAGCATTAGTTAAAATATTTAATATTACTTGTTTAACTCTTGTATAATCTCCATATAGTACATTAGGTATACTATTATCATAAGAATATTTGAATTCTAAAGGCTTATCTCCTAATCTACCTTTTGATAAAATAACTAACTCATCAAAAATATCCCTAAATTTATACTCTGTATTAACTATTTCAATTTTACCAGATTCTATTTTAGAAATATCAAGTATTCCATTTACTATCTCAAGTAAACTATTAGATGCCATTACTATATCTTTAACCTCTTCTTTAGCATCTCCACCTATATCTTCTTCTAATAAAGCTTGAGAAAAACCTACAATAGCATTAAGAGGTGTTCTAATTTCATGTGACATACTAGATAAAAATTCACTTTTAGCTTGATTAGCTTTATCAGCTTGGTCTTTAGCAATATTTAATTCATTAATTAATTTCATATCTGGATTTTCTATAGTAAAGTACATTATAAAAATTAAAAAGGTTTCCATTTCAGTAGACAATACAAGTGCAGGATTAGTTTTTTGAATTATACTAATTGAAAAAGCTCCTATTATAAAACACATTAAAGAAATAATTCTTTTCCTCTGATTTTTCAGTTTATTTATATTTATAATTAATAACAGCATAATTATAAATACAGCTAGACCTGCTACAATATATACAATATTTGCTGCTGCACCATGTGAGTAGCAACCAATATCACTATTTTCCAATTTAATATTTAATATTATAACTAAAAATGATGATAAAATAAATAATAAAAATATAATACCTTTAATTAATTTTTCTCTTTTTTCAATTAATTCATTTTTAAATATTACAAATATATTATATAAAAAGTAAATAAAAGTAAAGAACAATTGATATAGTAAAAAGAGTTTATTTATAAAAATAGCTAAAATATTTTGTACACCAAGACCTTTTATTAAAAGAATACAACTTATTTCTAATATTATTCCAACTAAATTACTTATTAATAATATTGAAAATATTTTAGTTTCACGAGTATTTATATGCTTTTTAAAAAAAAATAATATATTAAGTACAATACAATATAAAAATGATATACATAATAATCCAAATGCAACATTACTCCCCATATATCCAACTCCTTACTATATTTATACAATTATTATATCATAAATTGTCTAAATAAAAAAAAGAAAATATTAAAATCTTCTTTTTTACTGATTTATTTTTTTAAAATCTTGGTTTTTGTTTTGTCTAATGCATTATAAGATTTATATTCAGAAGCATTTAATATGCATATATCCCCATCAATACGAACAGGTTTTATACATTTATCACTTATACCTTCATTAATTAATGATAATTTGTCTCTTTTGCCACTATGAGTTAATTTAAATGAATTATCATTATCATGTATTCTATAAATTACTTTACTAGCTTTTTCTTCTCCTAAATTCATTATACATTGTTCTTCTAATTCAAATAATTTTTTATATTCATTCTCTACATTTGGTTGAAATTCAACATGAGCAACAGCATAATCATCTACATTTACAATTTCGCATGATAATACATCTTTTTTATTTTTTAATATTATATCTGATATTTCATATGTAGGATTATTACCATCTTGTCTTCCTTTTATATGAATATAACCTTTTAAGTCTTTATAAGCATCTACTTTACAATCACCATATAATTTACCTAAATTATCTGTAATATAAAAGTTTCTTGTTGCTTCTTCATTATTCTTATAACCTTTCGTATTCAAATCTGAATAACCTATCATATTTAATTCTGAAGTAGCAACTAATTTTCCAGTTTTATAAGGTATACAATGATTACCATCTTCATCTAAAATAGCAACATCAACCATATCAAAGGTACCTAAACCGGCTGATTCTTGTTTTATTTTATGAATTGGATTTAAATTTGAATATTCTCTAAATAATCTATAAAATATACCACCATGTTCACAATCACCACCTGCTGTTGACAATTTTACAATTGGTAGTGGAACTTTTAAAATCTTTTTACCTGCTTTTACTTTTTTTAATGCCTTATTAATAAGTATTTCTTCATTCATTTCAGTAGGCTCTCCAACTGCAAAACATATAGTTAATGATGGTAATTCAAGATCTTTATATTTTGGATTATATAACACATCTTTAGCAAACCTAATCCAAAAACTTCTAGTAAGATCCAAATAACTTGGTTGATTAATAGTTATACTATCAACTACAAAATTTTCTTCGTAAATAGGCTCTAACGCAACTTTACATCCTTGAGTTAAACCATCTGAAATACCTGATATTAAACCAGTACTAGAAAATGTTGGTATTGATGCTTGCATACTAAACATTCTATATGATGGAGTATGATTAATTTCTTTATCATGAAATCTTGTTACTATATTAAAACTTTTTACAGCATGTTTTATTGGCTTAGGTCTAGTACTTGTTGTACCACTTGAATATGTTATAGTAAATATATCATCGAGTGTAGTATTACTAATTAATTCACCAGAATATGATTTACCATATTTTTTAAATGTATTAATATCAATAATTTTATTATTTTCTTTTATATAATCATAAACTTTATTTTTAAATTTATTCTTATAAGGTTTATCAAATTCTTCAAATATATCCTTATTATTAATAAATGAATCACTTAATGAAGTCATAACAATATTTTCTATTTTTGTATTTTTGATAACATCAGATATTTTTTCATATTCATTATCCTCTATAAATAATATTTTTGAATCACAACTATTAATTATTTCTTTTACATAATCTTTATCAAAATCAGCACTATATATATGTGCTACTGCACCAATCATGCTTACAGCACCTAATAAATATACAAATTCTGGTGTATTAGATGGCATACATATTGGTATTGCATCATAAGTTTTTACACCCATACTTTTTAATGTTTTTGCATAACTTTTCATTTCATTAAACATTTGAGCATATGTTATTTCAACACCTCGATAAAATAATGCCGTACTTTCCAAATTATCCTGATTTCTAAAAACTAATTCATTATACCAAGACCAATTTCTATTTTCACGTATATCTTTTATTACTTTATTTGCTTTTTGTTTTGATTTTTCTTTTTTTAACTCTATTTTTTTATTTGCTAATTCATAAAATTTTTCACTTAATTGTAGATTTCTAATTTTTAAATTTTTCATATTTTCCTCTTTTCATATTTTTATTTTCTAATTTCTAATACCGCTCGAAATTAAGTGGTATTATAACAAAAAGTTTGCATTTTGTCAATTAATATACTATACTGCATAATAATTTTAATATATTTTATTAATAAATACTATAGTAATTACATAATTTTACATATCTCTCAAAGAACAAAATGATTTATAAATAAATCATGCCCAAACTTCACAGTTTGGTATTTCTCCTTCATTGGATAATTCTAT
>CANRPP010000009.1 GCA_947632545.1 uncultured Bacilli bacterium
ACAATGAAAAAAGCCCATAACATCAAATGTTATGAACCTATATTCAAGAAATCGCAAAGGTGCGACTTTCAACCTCTATGGTGCGAATGACATAGTTATTTACAGCTCTCACAAAGCACGAATGATATAAATATCACTCACTATTAGTGATATAACAAAAAAAGAACAAAAGTATCAATAACTTGAAAAAACTTTTATTAATTTTCATTTTCTAACATTATTATTTCTACTCTTGATTAAAATTCTATATTCATTTTCATCTAGTTTTACATTACGCTTAGAATATTCAAACAAGGCCTCAATTTTTGCAAGTTTTTCTTCATTATTAGATGTAGTATCATTTATTGCATTTATATACATTTCAACAAATTCTTTCTCTGGTATATTATCTTTATAAAAACTTTTTCTATATTCTTCATCTAAATAAACTCTATATACTTTCGAAGTTTGAACAGCGGGCAATCCATTTAATCTATGATAAAATTTTCTTATTTTTTCTATTGTTAGATGATATAAATGCGTAAAATTTGGACTATCTTCAAATGCTGATTTTCTTACTTTTTCCATTCTATTATTTAAAATAGATACATATTCTCTTGCATCTTCATCTTCAAGTTGTGGTAAAGGTTTAGAAAATTTTTTTAAAGCATAATCTTGTAGTTTCCTTAAACTACCATCTTTGTCAAATAGTATTTTTGATGTTCCTATTATAGATAGTGATGCGTTATTCTGATTAGAATACTCATTTTCAATAGTTAAATATACATCTTCAAGAGGTTTTTCAAAATACTCTATTCTAATCCCATCTACATATTTATTGCCTCTTATTAGTCGATTTGGATTTTCATCATCAAAAATTATTTGAATATCAATATCTGAATGCTTTTCATTGTAACCTGTTAGAAAACTACCATAGAAAAAAGCACCTAAAACATGTTTGTTCTCAATATATTTCATTTCATCGATAAAGTTGAAAATTATTTTATTAATATCTGCCATTTTTTAATCTCCCTAAAATTAATAATAAAATCCCTTTTGTAAGCTATATTATACATTTGCATAAATTATATTTCAATATCAAAATCATCTTTTTCTTTGGCATTACTATGTTCTTTAACAAACATATAATCATCACTAATATCTTTTATTGTTTCATTATTAAATATTCCATGTTCATAAAGATCTTTTGAAAAATACATATAATCTTCTCAATCAAAAATACTATTAGCACAAATATTATAAACATTATTACTAATCCAAACAACATTCCTTTAACATCAACCATTATTTCACATACCTTCAATATTTTATTTTTGCTTTTTTATACAAATCTATGATTTAATATTATAATAGTGCAAATTCAAGTGAACTTCCAACAGTATTATTAGTTTGTTAATTATTTGTATTTTATTTTTGACAAAATATTTAACCCCCTAGGTATTTTGACAACATATCAAAATAACCTAAAGGACTATCTTTTTATATAAATACTCGAAAAAGTTCGAATAGAAACGTCACTGGTGCGAGTAACAGGAGTTGAACCTGCAAGCCTTGCGGCACTAGATCCTAAGTCTAGCGCGTCTGCCAATTCCGCCATACTCGCTTAAATAAAAATGGTGGACCCTATTGGACTCGAACCAATGACCGTCCGGTTATGAGCCGGATGCTCTAACCAACTGAGCTAAGGGTCCATTGCTATTTAATAATAGCATACTTTTTTTAATAGTGCAACAAAAAAATAGAGTTTTTCTCTATTTTTCTAACATATTTAATAAATTGATTTTAAACATATCTCTTTCAGGATCAGTTTTTGATACCATTACACCTTTATAGGTAGATAATTCTGCTCTATGTCCTTCATCTAATATTCCTTCTGGTGTAATATTTGTTAATAATATAACTCCTTTATCAGAATATACAGTGTAATGTAATCTTATTTCTCCATGAACTTTTACAAATAATTCATCTGTAGGTAACTTTAACTCATATGAAATAGTTTTAGCTTTGTCATCTTTACTTATTTCTTCTCCCAAAAAATTACCTTTTCTTAATTCTGGATAATAACTAAATGTTAATTTTTTATAAGCTAACATATTATATTTTCTTAATGATCTTTCTTTTTTTCTAAAATCATTCTCATCTAAATACTCAAATATATAAGTTTTCATATATATTCAACCCCCTATAATATTATAGTTTTAAGGATCCCCCTATATCCTCAAAGTACTGATATTATAGCATAATTAGACAATTTTGTCAAGTTTTATACAATTTTATTTTTTATATTTTACTTTTGTTTGCTTAATAATAGTATTATCATTAGTCATTTTTTCTATTATTATATCTGCAATTTCTTCATTAGTATAACTATATGTATCATATGAATTAGGATCTGGTAAAGGTTCATTATGATCTACTGCTCCTGTTGGATCATCAGTAACATCTTTATATTCATTTTGTTTTGGCATATCTTGATTTTCTTCTTCAATATATTCATCATCATCATAATCATATGAATCATCGTAATCATTATCATAGTAATCTGTTTCTTCTTCATCATTATAATCAATACTATCGCTATCATTATCATTGCTATTATCATTATTTTTATTATTGTCATTATTCTTTTTAGTTTTATTATTTTTATTAGCTTTTTTTGAAGTTGAAGTTTTTTTACTAGTAGTTTTACTATTTTTGTTATTTTCTTGTGTATTATCATTTTCTTCTACTTCTAAATCATCTGTATTATTATCAGTATCACTATCACTATCAGTATAATTATTGTAACTATCAGAATAATTTTGATAATTATTATCATTTCTACTTGATTTAGATTTTAATATTGCTTTTTTATATGAATCATAAGTTGTTAAATTTCTATCTTGATTAGAAACATTATATAAATTTTCTTTTTCTAATGATTCCATAGCAACTGTTTCTAAATCTTCGAATGTTATATCAAACTTTTCATTAAGTGAGTTATTTATTACTGCTATTTCTTCTAATTTAAGATCACTATTAGTTAATTTATTTTCTGCTTTTTCTATACAACTATTATAAAACCAGTTTTTTTCTTTTTTATTTAACATTCCGTTAATTTTAATATTTTTACATTTTTTCATCATTGCATCTACTATTGGTAAGATTGATGTTTTATATGTTTCTATATCAGATGCATCTTCGAAATTAATATCTTCTCTTAACTCTTTAAAGAATTCTTTTGCAATTTTTTTCTTTTCTGATTTTTTAAATTGTATATTGAATTTAATATTTAATTCTTCATATTTCTTATAAATTTTATTAGCTTTTTTGCTTATTATTCCAGTTTTTTCAAGAGGACTAGTTTGTATTATATGTAGCATTGATTCTTGCTTTATACCTTCTAAATAAGCATTATACATTATAGTACTATCTAAATCATAATAATCAAAAATATCACCTAATTCTTGTTTATTATAGTTATTAAATATAAGTTGTTGTGATACAATTTCATCCCATCTGTGAGCAGCTTTTACAGTAGTATTTTTTTCTGCATATTTATCTGCATTAGTTTTATTGTAATTATATAAATAATTAACTGTTTTAGTAACAAATTTTTTCTTATTTTTATTAATTCTACTATCATTTAATAAATTAATAATTTTATTTGGATTTTTTATTAATCCATTTGTATTTTTTAAATCGTCATCACAATTACTTTCTAATGAAGTATCATTAAATAATTTATTATATACAGCTGTACCTATACCTATAGTTGCTGCACATATTGAAACTATTGAAATTGTTAAAAATCTTTGTAATCCTTTTTTTTCTGATTTTTCCTTTTTTTCTTTTTTTAACTCCTTGTTTTTAATTTTAGTTTCTTTTTTCTGTAATTTTTGTTCTTGTTTTATTTGGTTTTTCTTTTCAATATTTTTTAGTTTCTCCATGTGTTGTTTTCTTATATCTATTTCATGTTTATATTTATTTAAAAAATCTTCTTTTGTACAAAATTTTACTTTATTATAATTTTTTAAATTATTAACATTTATTTTTTCTTCTTCAAGTAATTTAATTAATTCTTCTTGTCCTTCTTTATATGATTTATATTCTAAAGTGTAGTCATCATAAAATATGCAGGCTTTTCTTTCATAATTATTATTATTTTTTGAACTTATAAATATTATTAAATCAATTTTCTTATTATTTATCATAAAGACCCCCCTAATATATTATTTTTTCTTTTTATTACCGGTATAATAATATCCTTTATTTAGTAAATTTTTATCATTATATTTACTCCATTTTGTTATACTTGAACCATTATTTATTATTTTTCTTGTTCTTTCACTTTTATAGCATACTGTAGCATAAAATTCTTCATTTCTACTAAATGTTATAGTTTCTATTTTTTTATTATATATTGGTATAGTTTGTGATTTGTTTTTATTACATATATAACTTGAAACTCTAGTTATAGTTTTTCCATAAGTATATTTATCATATATATATTTTGGTGATTTAGTACAGGTATTACCACAATTACTATAGTCTGCATCTACTAAAACATAATGTGTATTATATGTATCAGTAGGTGGAACATCATAACTTGCTCTACCATTATAGATCCAGCTACCTACATTTTTTCTTGTATTTTTATTTATATTATTTACTTGTTTATAATCTGTACTACTAGCAAGTTGATATATTATTCCATCTACTTTTATATAATTGTAATTTGTGCAGGCACCTGTTGTTATATTAGCATTATTTATAAGTGATGTTTTTTGACTTTTATAAGTATTATATTTATTTAATTTTTCTTTTCTATCTAATCTTTTTAATTCTTTTAAGCATGTTTTATCATTATTATTACAAGTTATTGCAGAGGTATTACAGTCAACAGTTACCCAATTACTCCATAAACTCCAATCTGAAAATACTACATTTGATGTTTTTATATATTCATATATATAATTATCTGTTGTATTTTTTACTTTAATAGTTCCTTTTTGTGTTTTTGATGTTACTTTAGTTTTTCTTACTTTTTTCTTCTTTGTTGTTGTAGTTTTTTTAATTTTACTAGATTTAATTATTGAATTAGAAAAATTATTTTCTATATTACTTTCTTCTATATCAGTAGATTCTTCTTCATTTTTATCTTTTTCATTATCTATAGTTTCTGATTTAATTTCACATAAATAAGTATCCTTGCAATATGAATTATTATTCAAGTGTGCAGTTATATAATCTTCTTCACCACTACAAAATAAATTTACTTTTAACTGGTATTCCTTATCTTTTTTAGTTAATTTAACATACGATTTTTTATTATCACAAAGTTTATTATCTTTATCTTTAATTGGAGTTATTGCTTTAAGTGATATCATTTTTTCTAATGTTAATTTACTACTTTCCCCTACTTCATTAGGAATATTATTTTCATTATAATATTTTATAGCGTGTTCTTTCATTTTTTCTAGATTTTCTGAAAATATTTCATCAGTATATCCTTCTGGTTCAATATTTTGATTTTTTTTAGAAATTGCAGTTACTATACATACTAAAATTGCAACTACTATAATTATTATTATGAATTTTAATAAAAAATTCTTATATGGAAAATCTTCTCTTTTATAGTCTTCTGTATACATATATATACCCCCTTGGTAATGCTTGATATTATAGCATAAAACCTATTATGTGTCAAATATTATAATAAAGAAAAAAGACATATTATATGTCTAATAATACGATAGTTTCTCCTGAATTAAAATTGTTTTGCTTATACTCTTTTACATGTTTATTTCTTTTTAGTTCTTCATAAACAGATTTTTTAACTATACCTTTACCAATACCATGTATTATAATAATGTATTTATTTTTTAATTTATAATTATCTAGTATGAATTCTTTTACTAAAATTTTTGAAATGTCACCTGTTTCACCATGAAGATCAATTTTTGGTACATTACTATATAACTTCATCATTATAATTATCCTTAATAACTTCATTTAATTCAGGAATAGCATATCTAGAGCCTATTTTTGTTACTGATAAAGCTCCTGTTATTGAGGCTAATCTAATTGAATCTTTTAACGAATAATTATTGGCTATAAAATATGTGAAGGCACCATGATATATATCTCCTGCACCTGTTGAGTCAACTGCTTTTACTTTAATGCTAGGAATTATCTCATATTGATCTATTTTTGTAAATGAACCTTTAGCTTCTAATGTAATTATAATATTTGTTTTAAAGTACATTTTTAATATTTCATAAATTGTAATTAGTGATTCCATATTATTATAATCAATTTTTTGTTTAGTAAAATCTTCTGCAAAATCTTTTGAACATACTAAATATGTAACAATCTTACCTAATTCTATAGTATTTTCATTTACTCTACCTGCATCTAGTATACTAATTGCATTAGGATTATCATTTATAACTTTTAATGCTGTTTTATAATGCTCTCCATCTACTAAAATAACATCAGCATTTTTTATTTCTACAGGTTCAACTAATTCATCGATTGTACTATTTTTGGATGTTATTATAGTTCTACTTCCATTTTCTAAATTGGCAATTATATAACTACTATCTGTTTCAGTTTCTTTACTTTTTTCTATGTATTCAGTATTAACACCTACTTCATTAAATTCTTTTATAATATTTGTGCCATAATAATCATTACCGACAACTCCTATAAAGGTTGTATCCATTCCCCATTTAGCAAGTAAATAAGCAGCATTAGAAGCTGGACCTCCACCACATTCTATTTTATTATTTATTCTTATTTTTTTATTTTCTGTAGGAAAAGTTGAAAGTGCAAGTGTTGTATCATAAGTTGCATGTCCAATACAAACAAATTTCATATAATCACCCCAATATTTAGAAAATACTACTATAATATTACTTTATATTTATTTGTTATTTATAGCTGCTTGCGCTGCAGCAAGTCTTGCTACTGGAACTCTATATGGTGAGCATGATACGTAACTAAGTCCTATTCTATGACAAAAATCAATTGATTTAGGATCTCCACCATGTTCTCCACAAATACCTAATTGTAAATTTTTATTAGTTTGTCTACCAAGTGATGCTCCTACATTAACTAATTTACCTACTCCTTCTTCATCTATTGATGCAAATGGATCTTTTTCAAATACTTTTTTATCATAATAATCATTTAAAAATTTTGAAGCATCGTCACGTGAAAAACCATAAGTTAATTGTGTTAAATCATTAGTTCCGAATGAGAAAAATTCTACTTCTTTTGCAATTTTATCGGCAATTACTACCGCTCTTGGTATTTCTATCATTGTACCAATTTTATATTTTATATTTGAATTATTATTTTTAATTATATTATCTGCAGTTATAGTGATTATATTTTTAACATATTTAAGCTCATTTAAATCACTAATTAATGGAATCATTATTTCTGGTATTACTTTTATACCTAAATGTTCTACATTAATAGCTGCTTCAATTACTGCACGTGTTTGCATTTCAGCTATTTCAGGATATGTTATATCAAGTCTACATCCACGATGCCCCATCATTGGATTAAATTCTTTTAATGAATTAATTCTATCTTTTAATTTATCTGTAGTTATGTTTAAGGAAGATGCAAGTTCTATAATTTCTTTTTCTGTATGTGGTAAGAATTCATGTAATGGTGGATCTAAAAAGCGAATTGTTACTTCATAACCATTCATAGTCTTAAATAATTTTTCAAAGTCATTTCTTTGATATGGTAAAATATTATTTAATGCAGATTTTCTTTCTTCTTTAGTTTCAGAACATATCATTTTTCTAAAATTAAATATTTTTTCTGGTTCAAAAAACATGTGTTCAGTTCTACATAAACCGATACCTTCAGCTCCAAATTTTCTTGCAATTAATGCATCTTTAGGAGTTTCTGCATTTGCTCTTACACCAAGTGTTCTTACAGCATCTGCCCATGCCATGAATGTTTTAAAGTCACCTGCTATATCAACATCTACAGTTGGTATTTTCTCACCATATACATTACCTGTTGTACCATCTAGACTCATATAGTCACCTTCATGGAATATAGTATCAGATATTAGTAACTCTTTTTTAGTTTCATTAATTATTATTTCATTACATCCTGATACACAACATGTTCCCATTCCACGTGCAACAACTGCTGCGTGTGAAGTCATTCCTCCTCTTACTGTTAATATACCATGTGCAATCGTCATACCTTCTATGTCTTCAGGAGATGTTTCTAATCTTACTAGCAATATATCTTTTTCTCCATTATCAAATGCTTTTTTAGCATCATCAGCTGTAAAATATATTTTTCCGGTGGCTGCGCCAGGTGAAGCTGGTAAACCATGTGCAATAGGCTTTTTTAAATTTAGAATATTTTTATCAAATGTTGGGTGAAGTAGTTGTTCTAATTGTTTAGCTTCTACTCTTAATAAAGCTTCTTCTTTTGTTATTTTACCTTCATTTACTAAATCAACAGCAACTTTTACAGCAGCTTTAGCAGTTCTTTTAGCATTTCTTGTTTGAAGCATAAATAATTTTCCGTTTTCTATAGTGAATTCCATATCTTGCATATCTTTATAATGATTTTCTAAAATATCACAAATTCTTTTAAATTCATCAAAACATTCTGGCATTATATCTTTTAAGGTATCAATACTTTTTGGAGTTCTAATACCAGCAACTACATCTTCTCCTTGAGCATTCATTAAAAATTCACCAAATAGTTGTTTATCACCTGTTGCTGGATTTCTTGTAAAGGCAACACCTGTTCCTGATGTATTACCTTTATTGCCATAAACCATTTCTTGTACATTTACTGCTGTCCCCCAACTATCTGGAATTTCATTTAATTTTCGATATGTTTTAGCACGATCATTATTCCAACTTCTAAATACAGCTTTAATTGCTTCAATTAACTGTACTTTAGGATCTTGGGGAAATTCTTCATTTGCATGTTTATAGTATTGTTTTTTATAAATTTCTACTATTTCTTTTAAGTCTTCTGCAGTAAGTTCTGTATCATTTTCTATATGTTTTTGTTCTTTTATTTTATCAAATAGTCTTTCAAAATCACTTTTAGGAAATTCCATAACAACATCTGAAAACATTTGAATAAATCTACGATAAGAATCATATACAAATCTTGGATTATTAGTTACTTGTGAAAATCCTTCTGCTACAACATCATTCATACCTAAATTTAGGACTGTATCCATCATACCAGGCATTGATGCTCGAGCACCACTTCTTACAGAAACTAATAATGGATTAGTTTTATCACCTAATTTTTTACCTGTAATTTTTTCTAATTCAGTGATTTTTTTTAATATTTGTTCAATAATCTCATTATTTAATTCTTTATTATCTTCATAATATTTACGACATGCATCAGTTGTAACAGTAAAACCTCTAGGAACAGGTAGTGAAAGATTTGTCATTTCGGCTAAATTTGCACCTTTTCCTCCTAGAGTTTCTCTCATATTTTTATTACCTTCTGTAAAAGCATACACGTATTTCACACAACCATCTCCTATTTTATTCTTTATATTATTGTAACATACATACCTAATTATTCATAGAGTCTTTTATTTTTTTATATTTATTTAATTTATTATAATAGCATTTTGGACAAAGACTATCATAAGTTACTTCATTTTCACCATCTATGGCTACTTGTCCACCTGTAAAAGCAATTTTTCCATTTACTCTTCTCACATTATATGTTGCTTTATTACCACAACTACATATTGTCTTTAACTCTTCAATTGTATGAGCAATTTCTAATAGTCTTTTTGAACCTACAAATCCATTAGTTTGAAAATCTGTTCTTAATCCATAGCAAATTACAGGTATATCATAATTTACAACTATTTGCATTAATTCATCTACTTGATTTGATTTTAGAAATTGTGCTTCGTCTACAAATATACATGATATGTTATCTAATTTATCTTTAAGTATATTATATACATTTTCATTACTTTTTATAAGATGATCAATTTTTCTTTTTAATCCAATTCTAGATACTATATATTTACCACCTTTAGTATCAATTTCTGGTTTTAACACTAATACTTTCATACCTTTTTGTTCATAATTAAAAGCTGATTGTAACAATATTGCAGTTTTTCCTGAATTCATTGCACCATATTTAAAATATAACTTTGCCATAATACCTCCTACCTTAAAGAAAATACAGCATTTGCTGTATTTAATTTTTATAATATTTCTATTTCTTCAATTTTATTTTTATTTTTATTAACTACCTTTGCAGAAAATATCAGTGCAAATGCTATAATTAAAATACTCGCTAGAATTATACCATATGATTTATTAGTCTTTTGGAATTTTATACTATTTCCAGTAGTAAGTAGTGAATCCTTTATTTTTGAACTTGTCATTATATATTTTGATGTATGTGAAATATTAAATTCATAATATCCATCTTTAGTTTCAGTAATACCTTTTTGGATTAATTCAAATTTATTTTTTATTTCATCAAAATAATATACATAAATATTAGTAGTTCCTACAGATTCTTTTAAGGCTTGACTAGTTCTTAATCTAACTTTTGCTTTAGCAGGTAAATCTTTATTTGAAGCAAATGTTAATACAGTACCATTATTAATTAATTTACCTATTACTTTATCATCAATTACTCTATCATAATTCATTGATACATTAATATCTTTAATTAAATTAATATTTTTTCCTTTAAATACGTATTGAACATCTTTATAGTTAATTAATAATTCTTTATTAGAACCTTTTATTGAATTAAATATATCAGAACTAATAATTGAATTACTATCAGCATTTATTATTATTTTAGCATTATTAGTAGCATCATATACTTGACTTAAAATTGAATTACCATAATCTTCATTATTAAAACTTACTTGTTTTCTTTCTGTGTTTTCTAATATTGTTAGTTTAGTATTAAAATCAAAATAAGTATTTGGATTTACTCCTGATGGATTATTAACATACATTTTTGTACCTTCATTGGTTGTTAAATATGCAACTGTTAAATTATATTCACCAGGTAATGTATTTGTTGGAATAATGAAATATGGCATCTCACTTATTTCTTTAACATAAGCAGTAAATGACTCACTACTATCAACTTTATTAAATATTAACTTCATATCAGTTAAATTTATATCTGCTTTATAATTTAAATATACTTTATCATTAGTTTTTGCAGAAGTAGTTTTAAGTGAAATACTGTTTAATTTAGCTTTTTCTTTTACTTTAATATTTCCTTCATATTCAGTTAATTGTTGTGTTAAATCAGTTACATCAGAATCATAGTATACTGTAAAAGTTGTTCCATTACTATTAAGACCAACTAACATAATTTCTTTAATACTATAATCTCCCGTAATAGCATCATTAGGTACTATAAAATAAGCGCCATTTTTATCATAAATTATATCAACAGTAAACATTTCATTACTTGAATTTCTAAATGTTACAGAAGTATTAGCAACTTTAGCACCAGTAAATTTAATATCTACATTTACTTTATCACCAGCTTCTGCTTCAGGATTTGTGATTTTAAAATTATTTAATATCAAAAAATTGTCAGAAGGTACTGATATATCTCCAGTAATAGTTGTTTCAGACGCATCTGAATTTGTTGCATTTGAATTTGTAGCATTAGAAGTAGTTGCGTATGAACTAGACATATCTGATGATGACGCACTAAAACTTGTTAAGTTATTAAGTGAAGTTGTAATATAACTACCTATATTATCAATGAAACTTCCAAAAATAACTCCTATTACTATTAAAACTACTGGATAAATTAATTTTTTACATACTTTTTTCACTTCACAAACCTACTCTCTATATTATCTAAAGATAGTATATCACTATTATTTTTTATTGTAAAGATTAATAGAAAAAAATACTAATTTTTTTTAATTTTAATAATTAAAATCCTTATATTTAAAGGCTTTTAATAATTAACTAAAGCCTTTAATCTTTTTATAACTTTCTTTTCAATTCTAGATATATAGGACTGTGAAATTCCTAATTTTTCAGCAACTTCTTTTTGGGTTAATTCTTTTTTACCTAGAAGCCCATATCTTAATATAATTATATCTCTATCTCTAGGATTTAATCTCATTACTTCATTAATCATAGCTTTTTTATCATTTTCTTCTTCAATACCTTTAGTTACTATATCTTTATCTGTTCCTATTACATCTTCTAGATGTAGTTCATTACCTTCACTATCATATGAAAGTGATGCTTCAATACTAACTTCTGTTTTTAATTTTTTAGTTTTTCTTAAGTACATTAATATTTCATTATCAATACAACGTGATGCATATGTTGCTAATTTTATATTTTTACTTCTAGAAAAAGTATTTATACCTTTTATCAAACCTATTGTACCAATTGATACTAAATCTTCTAAATCAACATTTGTATTTTCATATTTTTTTGCTAAAAAGACAACCAATCTTAAATTATGCTCTATCAAAATATCTTTTGCTTTTAAATCTCCATCTTCCATAAGTGCTAAATAAAAATCTTCTTTTTCTCTTGATAAAGGCTCTGGTAATATATCAGTTGCACCTACATAAAAAATATTACTTACTTTTTTAAATAACTTTTTAAATAACTCTACTATTCTTAACATAACTCCTCCTTAAATTTATTTGGTAATATGCAATCACTATCATTTAGTTTTAATTTCTTATTAATTTTTCCTATTAAACAATTATTAAATTCAATATTGTTTATTATAACTTTATCTGGTTTTATACATCTTATAATACCAGTTGATGTTATAGTCTCATATGGAACTAAAATACTTTTTTCTATATCAATATTTATCTTATTATTACTAATTATAATAACAGGTCTATTTTTATATGGATCTTTTAAAGTATTCCCTGTATCTAAATAACCTGTTAGAGAGTATTTATTATTCTTTATATAAATATCAATTATATATGTATTTTGATTTATACTTTTTAATTCTTTTTTCTCCTTTATATAAAAATATATTATTATAGGACTTATTATCATCATAACTATTAAATTAATACTTAATCCATTTGAAAAGAATACTATTCCTTTATTTTTATATGAAAAAGTATCATTAATTAAATACATAACACCTCCTAAAAAGATACTTAATATATAAAAATAAAGATATGTTTTTTTAAAATTATTTAATCCAAAAGCTATTAATATCATAATAATACTAATTATAAGTTTTAATATAAAGAGTGAGATACTATTTATTTTAATAAATAAAAATAAAATACTTATACTTCCAAAGACACTACTAATAATTAATCTATATAATTTAGCTCTTTTTTTTAAAAATATATTTACTCCAAATAATAGGATAAAATCAAAGAAAAAGTTAATAAATAAAACTAAATCTAGGTATATTTTCATTGGTATCACCATAATTACTATAGCAATAAAAAAACGACTTAATTGTCGTTTTTTACTACTTAATTATATTTTTTTCTTTTTAAAGAAAATCTTACATATATATGATAAAAATATAATCATTATAACTACATAAGCCCAGCTTAAAATAGTTTGAATTACTCCTGATGAATACTTATCTATTATTCCTAATATACCTGTTGGAATATATTTATCAATTAATGCAGAAACATCAGGTAAAGGTAGATTATTTTTAATAAATGTAAGTATTCTAAGTATCATATCAAATATCGCAACGAAAAATACAAATGATGAAAATCTTTTAAAAAACATAATTACTAATACAAGTAAAATAATAAAAATTACTAAATCAATATACATATTATCACCTCTTATTTAAAATATGGATTATTTTTTTTCTCATAACCTAGAGTAGTTTTTTCTCCATGACCATTATATAATGTTATACTATCATCATACTTTTTAATTATTTCAATACTTTTATTCATAGCAGCAAGATCACCTGTAGGTAAATCGCATCTACCAATACTTTCTTTAAATATAAAGTCTCCTACAAACATTGAATTTATTTCTTTAAAGTAAAATGTAACCGAGTCAGCAGAATGTCCTGGCGTGTATATACATTCAAAAGTAAAATCACCTATTTCATATTCTTTTTCTAGTGTATTACTCTTTTTAAAAATTTTAACACTTTTTTTGGCTAAAAAATTTCTTAATGCACCCACATGATCAAAATGGGAATGTGTAATTAATACACCTAATACTTTATTATCACCAATAGCATCTTTTATTTTTGGATAATCTGCACCTGGATCTATTACTAAACATTTATTATTTTTTATTAATACATAACAATTTTCTTCTAGTGTTCCTGTAATTATTGTTTTAACTTCCATTATATCCTTCCTTACTATTAATTATTAATTTATTTTACTTTTTTTGATAAACGTTTTCTTATAAACTTTCTTGGTCTTTTATTTGATTTAATGTGATTACCAATTATTTCTGATACATCTGAAATAGATATAAAACTACTTTCATCCATCTCATTACATATCTTTTTTAACTCAAATACTTCCATTCTAGTTAGAACGCAATATAAAACTTCTTTTTCTCCACTTATTAAGCCATTACCTCTTATTTTAGTAACTGTTCTACCTAATCTTTTAAATATTTCATCTGCCATATCAGTACCTTTTTCTGTAATAATTAAAGCAGATTTAGTTTGATCTATTCCTTCAGATACAAAATCAATTACTTTAAATGTTATAAAATATGTAAGTAATGAATAAAGCGCTCTATCAATACCAAAAATTAAGCCTGCTACTAAATAAATTATTAAATTGAATGCTAATACTACTTGCCCTACTGAAATAGAAAATTTTTTACTAATTACTAGCGCTACTGATTCCGTTCCATCAATGCATCCCCCAAAATGAATAATTAAACCTACTCCAACTCCTAATAATGCTCCTCCATATACAGTTGCAAGTAAAATTTGTTCTGTAACACTTTCAAAATATGAAAAATATGATAGTGAAAGTGAAAATAAAATCATAGAGTATACTGTTCTTATTAAAAAACTTTTTCCCATATTTTTATATCCAATATAAATAAGAGGAATATTTAGTACTAATACTAAAATTCCTAATGGAATACTAGTTAATTTAGAAATAATAATTGATATACCTGTTATACCACCATCTAATATTGTATTAGGAATTAAAAATGTTTCTAGAGAATAAGCTGCTAGTACTGAACCTATTGTTAACATTATAAATGATATTAAAGCTTTATATTTTTTTAATTTTAGTTTCTCCATTTTTATCCTTCTTCCTCTCCCTATTATAAATATAAAATATTTTTTAATTTGTTGCAAGAAAAAAAGAAAAACTATTATTTTTCTTTTTATTATATAGATAAATTTATGTAAAATATTATGTAAAATTACTTTTTCTTTTTATAATTTTTAATATTATAATTAATACCATTTAATTTAGTATATGATTCAATAGTATCCATAGCTTTTAAAACTTCTTCATAGTTTTTACCACCATAATAGTATATTGTACTATCTTTTGTAAAAATCATTCTTACACATATAGCTTTATCATTAGCGTAGTCTTCAAAATCCATAAAACTTGGATTATCTAATTCTCCTCTATATTCAATGAAAACATCTGATTTTCCAATAGATTTTTCTATACTTTCAAATACTGAAGTTAATCCATTACTAAAATCTAGTAAGTTTTCATTATTATCTAGTACATTAATTTCTACTAAATTATTATCTTCATCACAAATTTTTATATTTCGTTCATTATATGTACAATTTAACTCTTTCTCAATTAAATTAAAATATTCTTTACTATTATTGTATCTTAAATTTTTATTATTATCATCTAATTCTTCATAAAACTTTATATCTTCTGCATATAAATTTTCATCATAACTATATTTTTGCAATAATTTATATGAAACTAGTATTTTATTAATTAAAGCTTCTTTATTCTCTTTACTTTCATTTAATAATTTTTCTAATAAAGATATACGTGTTTTGATAGTATTTATTATTTCATAATTTTTTTTCATATATTTCACCTCTTTTTACTTCGTCATATTATACTATTTTATAGTTAATTTGTCAATATAAAAACTAGATATAACATCTAGTAATTTTTAATGGTAGCCTGTACGGAATTCGAATCCGTGAATGCTGCCTTGAGAGGGCAGTGTGTTAAGCCACTTCACCAACAGGCCAAATATTTATGTCAAATGACTTAATAAGTATAGCATAAATATTTAATTTAAACAACATCTTACTTATATTTTTAATTATCAATATAAAAATTAGGTCTAATTACTTTTTGAAGCATTTTATTTGCATCAGTTGGAGTGGTATTTTCTAATTTAGTGGCACCAGAATATATATTACCTCCACCACCTAATTGTTGCATAACTTTACCTACATCTATTTTTCCTTTACTTCTTGCACTAATTGATACTGTATTATCTTCTAAACTAGTACTACCAATAGCAAAACCTGCATCAATTCTATATTTTAATAAATAATCAGCTGCTTTGGCTATTTCTTCTTTTGTATATTCATTTCCAATATCACCTATTACTGTTGCAATTGAATATGAAGAAACTGTAGCATGACTAATTAATTCAAGAATTCTCTGGTCACTTGCAATATCTTCTGAGAAAAAATCTGTAACTTTATTTAAATCAGCACCATTTTCTAACAATTTACTTATAAGTTTCATAGTATCACTAGAAATATTTTGACTAAATCTTTTTGTGTCCAAATAAATTCCTGCTAGTAAATAGTTTGCAATATCTTCCTTATATTTTATTTTTAAAGTGCATAGTAATTTTGTTACTATTTCAGATGCACTTGATACATGAATATCATTATATTTTTTTTCAGTATTAAAAGTATTTATATCCTCATTATGATGATCTATAATTATAATGTCTTTATCCTTTAAATCTTCTTTTTCTAAACATATTAAATTACTTTTATTTACATCAGTTAATATAATTAGTTCGTTTTCTTTTGTATTTTCTAAATATTTATTTTTATTAATATAATTTGTTCCTAATTTTTCTATTGATTCATCAATAATTATTTTTACACCAGGGTCTATTTTATGAATTGGATCATCAACTAATATAAATGATTCCTTTTTATACTTTGTTGCAATTAATGATAATCCAATAGCTGAACCTATTGCATCAAAATCAATGCCCATATGAGGAATAATAATAACATTTCTATCTTTTGATAATTCTTCATCTAATGTTATTTTTAAATTTTTGATATTTAACATATTATCAGCCTCTTTTATTTCATATTAATATGATATTATAGCACAACAATTTAATATATTCAATAATTTGTACTAGTATATTATTTTATTTCTTATATATTCCCAATATATAAAAAGATAGTTATTTTAATACTACCTCTTTATATAAATTAATTCTTTCTTTAATTCTTTCTTTCCCTAATATTTTTAAAATAGAATATAAATCAGGTGATTTAGTTCTTCCTGTTACAATAACTCTTATGGCTTCACATATATCTCCTACATGTCCTTTATATTTATCAGGTTCTTTTTTATAATCTTTTGGACTTGCAGCATAATTATTTGATAATGCGAATTCTTTAACATCATTAAACCATTCTTCATTACTACAATTAGTATTTAATATATTTAAATAATTTTCAATCAAATCAGTATCATATTTTTTATCACCATCATATTTTTTATATGCTTCTTTTATGAATAATTCATCTATAGCATATGAAAATTCTTCTTTAACTTCACTATATTTAGATATATCTTTACGAGGTCTTGGACCATCTTTTTCAATACTTAAAAACTTTATCATATCTTCTTTATTAGCCTCTAATAGTTTTGCATACTCTAAATCATATTTTTTAGCATATTCTAATGTTTCATTATATACTTCTTCTCCACTTTTACGAGAAAAATATGTTTTACATAAATTATTTAATTTTGATTCATCAAAAGAAGTTCCACCTATTGCTTGCTTTGTAAAATCAAATGTAAAATCTGATATAGATTTATCCTGATTATTTAAATACCATTCTTCAAAGTTGGTATTTGCAATTGTTGCTAAATAAAGATGAAGTGCATCTATTGGAATACCCTCTTCTTCATAAAATTTTGCTCCTGCCCAAGGATCTTTTCTTTTACTTAATTTCCTAATAGTTCCTGTTTCTTTATCTTTTATTGTAATAGGCGCAATATGAGCATATTTTACTGGTTCAAAACCTAATACCTTAAATAATTGTATGTGTAAAGGTATACTTGATACCCATTCATCTCCTCTAATTACATGAGTTGTATGCATTAAATGATCATCTATAACATGTGCAAAATGATATGTAGGAGTTTTATCTTTTTTTAATAATACTGTATCAATATCATGTTCTGGAAATTTCATTTTACCTTTTATACAATCTATAATTTCTACTTGTTTATTTGCATCACCTGGAGATTTTAATCTTATGACATATTCTTCATTATTTTTTAATTTTTCTTTTATTTCAGCTAATGATAAATCTCTATCAACGGCATAATGTCCATAAATACCTATTTTGGTCTTAAGTAATTCTTGTTCTTCTCTTATTGAACTTAATTCTTCTTCAGTCATAAAACAAGGATATGCATAACCATCTATTATTAACTTTTTTATATAAGTTTGATATATTAAAGTTCTTTCACTTTGCTTATATGAACCATATTCACCACCATAACTATATCCTTCGTTTGGTAAAATATTAAATCCTTTTAAAACTCCTGTGATATTTTCAATACCACCTTCTACTGCTCTTTTTTGATCAGTATCTTCTATTCTTAAAAAGAAAATACCACCTGATTGTTTGGCATATATCATATCACAAAATGCAGAAAACAAATTTCCAAGATGAACACTACCAGTAGGACTTGGACCATAACGAGTAACCATAGCACCTTCTTTTAAATTTCTTTTTGGATATTTATTTTCATAATATTCAATATTTTCATTTATATTTGGAAATAATAATTCTGCTAATTCAATTCTTTCTTCTTTATTCATAAAATATACTCTCCTGTATTATTTTTATATAATTAATGGCTGCCCCAGTTAGATTCGAACTAACGCGTCGTGCGGTCAGAGCGCACTGCCTTACCACTTGGCTATGGGGCAAAATATATACATTATACATTTTATACCATTTTATAAAAAAAATAAAGCATTATTTTGCTAATGCTATATTTCTTGATTGATTTTTTTGACTCATTTTAATTAAATTATTTTTAGCTAAACTATAAATAAATTTTGTATTTTCTTTTGCAGATGATATTTCAGTAATTAATCTTTCAATTGAAGTTCTATCATCAGATGATAATTGTCTAACTTTTGTTTGTCTAACAATTGCATTTATTTCATCATCAGTATAATTTTCTTTAGCATTAATTTGAAATAAATCGAAAAAGCTAGTTATAGTAGCGCCAGCTGCTAATTTATTAAAATGTCTATTTTGATCTTCTATATCTTTATCTTGAAATTCATTTTCTAATAATTCCATATCATATGTATCTGATAAACCTGATAAATTAATAATATCTGAATCAAGTATTTTTCTAAATTCATTTATTAAATCTCCAGTAGATTTTTTATCTGCAAATGTTCTTTTACTACTATATCCTGTATCAAGTTTCATTGAATATAAAAATTTAAAAAAACTATTGATATCTATATCTTTTATACTATCTTTTAAACTTAATGCAAGAGTTACATATGTTTCTGTTTCAACATCATAATATGTAAATGTTTTATTATTTTTTCTCATCTTTATCCCTTCTTTACTTTCTATTATATTGCTTATATTTATTATTTTTTCTTAAATTTTCTTCATACATATAATATTCATCGAAATAATTTTTTCTTATTTCAGAGGCATTATATGTATTTACAATAACTTTTTGTCTTTTAGTATCAATTCTTGCTACTGAATCGGAAAAATATTTCTTTTTATATTCATCACTTGTTACACTAATTCCTTTTCTTTCTAATGATAGTACAAGTACTGCATCGAAATACTTTTTAGTAAATTCTATTGCTTTATCTAAATCTAATAATCCATTAGTAATAGCAACAATATTATATTTACTATTTTCTTCATCCTCTAATACACTTATTTTACTATTTTCATAGTCAAATAAATATTTATATTTTTTTTCATTTGATTTCATATTAATTCTCCTTTTCCAATAATACGCAACAAACTGGGCATAGTATATCATATTTTTAAATAAATGTCAATATTTTTTGTAAGTTATTAAATTACTAATAAATATATATACATATTATTAAAAATATATTAATCTTTTTTTCATATTAAAACTCGAACTATAAAGTCCGAGTTTTTTATCAATTTGGTAGCGACGGAGGGAATTGAACCCACGACCTTCCGGGTATGAACCGGACGCTCTAGCCAGCTGAGCTACATCGCCATTTAATAGGCATTATCAGTATATCAAAAGTGTAAAATAATTTCAAGTATTTTATAAAGTTTTTATTTACATTATTATATTAATATCATATAATAGTATGCACGAGGTGATTTTTATGGCAACTAAAATATACTATACAGCTCCTATTAAACAGATAGTAGCAACTAATGGGAGAAAAAATAAAAATGGATACTACGAATATGATAAAACTATAAATATAATTAAAGAACAGGAAGAATTTTATAAAAACAGATGGGGTAATAGATATATTAGCTCTAATGGTTTTCCTCATAATACTGAAAGTGAAGTATGTGATATGCTAAATCATTGTTTTGATGTAAATCCAAATGGTATTTATTCATATACTTACTTTGATGAAAATGAGTTAAAGCCATTTCATAAAGAAGAGGAAAGTAAAGTTAAATCACTAATTAAACGTTTTAAGCGCAAATAATTATAGATATTTATTAATATCTTTTTTTATCTATATAATAATAAATATATTTTTGCAAAAATACTTTGTAGTAAAGGTACTCTAATTTTAAATTTAGGATTATCCTTTTCTACTTCTTTTACTATTTTATTAGTTAGTTTCTCATAACTCTTTTTTTCTATTAATGCAAATAGATTTCTTTGTAATCTATTTATAGAATTTCTATTTTTATAAATTTTTGAATTTTTATTTATAAATATATTTTTATTATCAATCATAATTTGATTAAAACCTGTGTAATATGCACCTGGTTCTATCAGAGAAATTTTAATATTACTATTTAAATATTTTAATTCTTGTTTTAAAGTAAATACTAACATTGATATAGCTGCCTTTGATGATGTATAACATCCTAAATATGGTATTGGTAGCATACTTGCTATTGAAGATGTTACAAATATTTTAGCACGTTTATTTTCTTTTTTCTTAATATTATAATATTCTTGCAATAATTCAAATGATGAAAATATATTAGTTTCATAATTATCTCTTAACATTTGAATGTCCATTTCTAAAATACTTCCACCTATACCAATACCTGCATGATTCATTAGTACATCTATTTCTAAATTCTTTATTAATTTTCTATCTTCTTTTTTAGTTATATCCATTTTAAAACATAATATATTTAACTTTTCTTCTTCTATCTTTTTCTTTGTAGTTAGTAGTTCTTCTTTAGTGTGAGTTGTAAGATATACAGTATGTTTTCTTTCAGATAATTTCTTTGCTATATCAAATCCTATATTTGATGCTGCTCCAGTTATTAAAATTCTCAATATAATCACCAATAATAGTATTCCCAAAATAAAAATAAAAAATACTATAGTTAAATAGCATTTTATTTATTTATTTCTACTACAGCACGAGCACCATATGCTCTCGACATAGTTTGATTAATAGCCAAACAACCATCATTGCGCACAAGCCACGCATCACTATTATTTCCATTAGAAGCCGACATAGTCCAATAACCATAATCACCTGATGTATCGTCATAACTACCGTCATAACTTGTGGATTTATATAGGTAGTTATACAACCACTCTGGACAGGAAACATTATTTACTGTACATCCTGTTTTTTTTGCTTCTTGAAATGTTATCATTCTTGCTCTGGCTTTCCTTTGTGACATAGTATACTTATTATAATTGCAAGTTAAACCGGATATAGAACAACCTGTATATTGATTTTCATATAATATTGTTACACCAGGTTGATATTCTATTACATTTACATTTGTCCAAGTTTTAGTCGCATCTTCTAATTCCGGTAATATTGTTTCTGGTCCATACCAATTG
This sequence comes from uncultured Bacilli bacterium, assembly GCA_947632545.1. Classification (GTDB taxonomy): domain Bacteria; phylum Bacillota_I; class Bacilli_A; order RF39; family UBA660; genus UMGS995. Next base: position 22,277 of record CANRPP010000009.1, read on the forward strand.
TCATCTTCTTCTTTATACCATTCTTTACTTTTTATTATATTTTCTCTTTGTTGCATTGTTATTTTATCCCCATCATCATGTAATACATAAAAATAATGCTCTTCATTCTCTTTTACACGATATTTTATTATTGTACCTACAGAACAACTATTTGCATTTTTATCTTTATAACATTCTGTTTTTTGACAAGTATTTTCTTCACCATTTATACATTTATTATTTCCACTTTCACTATATGTATAAGCAAATACTATGTTCTTATTACTATTGCTGCATAAATTTGCTTTTTCATATAATTCATCTATTGCTCCTTGGATATTATTTTTACTTCCATGACTTGTTTCAGTATTATATGATACATCACTTCCTGTTAATATATTCTCTGCTCCATATGTTACTGTTGTTGATATTATTATTCCTATTACTATACCTACTAATATTTCATAATTTTTCTTTACTATTTTTTTCATAACTACGCTCCGTATTTTTTTATCTTATAATACAATTCTACCCCCCCCCCAGAGCGTTTTGTCAACTAAAAATTTTTTTCAAAATTTTGTAAAAAATAAATACGTTTTTATACGTATTTATAAATTTAATTTAATTCTTTTTTTAAATTTTCTATTAAATGGGATACTGATGCACAACTCATAAAGCATATTACATCATCTTTATATTCAAGTAATCTTTTCATTTTATCTTCACTAATAATTTCACTATTTTTAATTTTATCAGTTATCATTTTTGATGAAACACCTGGATAATCTTCTTGTTTTTCACGGTCAGAATCTATTTCAGTTAAAAATGTTTTATCTGCTTTTGATAATACTTCTATAAATTCATTAGTAAAATCTTTTGTTCTTGAATAAGTATTTGGTTTAAATACTGCTACTATTTTTTTATCAGGATATTTTTGTTTAGCAGCTTCTAATGTCGCATTTATTTCAGTTGGATGATGAGCATAATCATCTATTATAATTGTATTGCCTACTTTTTCTTCTGCGAATCTTCTTTTAGCATTATGAAAGGTTTTTAATAGTTCATTTATTTTCTCTTCTTCAATACCTAAATTTTTACATACAATTATTGAGGCAGTAACATCTAATACCATATGTTTCCCGTATAATGGTACAGTAAATGATCCATATTTTTTATCATTCTTATATAAATCAAAATTAGAGCCTGTATTTGTAAGTTTCATATTTTTTATTACGATATCATTATTTTCATTAAAACCATAAAAGATAACTTTTTTCTTATAATTAATTTTTCTTATTTCTTCATTATCTCCACATGCTACTACAAACTCTTTTGTTTGATTTGCAAATTGTTCAAAAGTATTTCTTATATCATCAATTCCACTGTAGCACTCTAAATGTTCTTTTTCAATATTAGTTATAACTGCATATTTAGGATGATATGCTAAAAAATGTTTGTTAAATTCATCACTTTCTATAACAAAATATTTATTATTTTTATCTACATATCCATCACCTGCACCAATAAAATAATTGCATTTTACTGTATTTTCTAAAATATGTTTTATAACTGATGATGTAGTTGTTTTACCATGAGTACCAGAAACACCTATTGTATCAAATAAATCTACTATATCTCCTACTATTTCATTGTATTTTTTTATAGTTAGTCCTAAATCTTTAACTCTTTTTATTTCTTTATGATCAGGTTTAAATGCCATAGAATGAGTTACAATTACATCCTTATCAAGCTTCATGCTACTATCATAATATATAGGTATATTTCTTTTTTCTAAACCTACTTGTGTAAATTTATAATCTTTTTGATCATCATATCCAGATACATCATTACCTAAATCACTTAATATTTGTGCCAATGTAGACATACCTGTTCCTTTTATTCCGATACAATAATATTTCATGAAATCACTCCTACTTAATTTTATTATAAAATAATTTATATATTATTATATATTACCTTTAATTTTTTTCATACCTTTTTTTAAATCATTACTGAAATAATGATATGTCGCTCTTAATAAAATGTATAATGGTAAGGCTACTACTATACCTGTAACTCCAGCTAGAGTTCCACCTATTGATACTACAATAATAGTAGCTAGTGGATTTACATTATTTGTTTTACCATATACTCTTGGTGATATTATATAACCATCTAATTGTGGGAAAATTATACATATAATTATAGTACCTATTAATACTTTAGGGGCTACAACTGATGCTGTAATTATTCCAATTATATTAGTAATTAAACCACCAAAATAAGGAATTACTGTAGTAATACAAGCAAGTATTCCTAAAAGTAACCAGTTAGGATGACCTACTATAAAAAATAAAATTGAATATTCAAATAATTGTATAACCATGAATATAGCTAATCCTTTAATATAATTTCCTAATTCATTATCTAATAATTTAAAATAAGAATAACATCTTTTAGATATATTTATAGTTATCTTTTTAAATTTATCTCTAATATTATACATATCAGATAAAAAATATACCCATGAAATAAAACCAACTAAAAATTTTGTTAAAAAGTTCAAAGATTTATTTACTACATTAATAGTACCACTACTTACAATATTTCCTAAATTACCAATTATTGTATTTAATTGATCTGTTAATTTAACTTCAAATGTACCTAAATTTAAATTTAAATGTTCTCCTAAATCTCCAATTATATCTATGATATTTTTAGAAAATAATATTAATTGGTCATATACAAGAGGAAGTGTAACTACTAATAAAGCTGCAATAATTAAAACTGCTGATACTGCAATAATTAAAACTGCTAAAGGTTTTTTTATGCCTTTATTTGTTAAAAAATCTAATATTGGCATTAAAGCATAGGCAAAAGCAAAAGCTATTATAAATGGTGCTAAAACAGATAAAGTTGTACATATTATATTCCACCACATACCTATATTTGAAAAACTTATATATAAAAGTAACATTAGTACAGTAAAATTAATTAATTTATAATTTAATTTATTATTAAACATATAATCACCTTTCTAATATAATTGTTACAGGTCCATCATTTGTTATATTAACTTTCATATCACTACCAAAAATACCTGTTTCTACTTTTATTTTTTCACTTAATTTTTTATTAAATAAATTATATAATTTTTCTGCTTCCGTATTTTTCATAGCATTAATATAACTTGGTCTATTACCTTTAGTAGTATCAGCATATAAAGTAAATTGTGATATTGATAGTATTTCTCCTTTTATATCTATAACTGATTTATTCATTATACCATTATCATCATCAAATATTCTTAATTTTAATATTTTATTTATCATATAATCTAATTTTTCTATAGTATCATCTATATTAAATCCAACTAATAATACTAGTCCTTTAGAAATTTTACCTACTATTTTATTATTAATAGAAACACTTGAAGATAGACTTCTTTGTACTACTACTCTCATCTCATAAGCCTTTCTATATTATAAATATATTGTAATTTATTTAAGTCTAGTATTAATTTATTTAACTGTTCTAAACCTCTTACATAGATCCCTAATTCATATATCATTTCATCTGTTTTAGGTATTGCTTTTATACTATCTATATTAATATTTAACATTGAAGTTTTTTGTACTATTTCAGCCATTTTATTATCTTTAATATTGGAATAAATTAAAATTAATGTAAGATATCTTTTATCTGGTACTATATCTTTATTCCAATCTACAGGCACAATTCTATTTTCAAGAGTTTCTAGATTACGGCAATTTCTTCTATGAACACTTATACCATTTCCTTTTGTAATATACCCAATAATATCATCACCATATATTGGATTACAACAATTAGCTAGATTTACTTTTACTTTATCTATTCCTGATACAATTATATCTGTATCTAAATTTTTAGGTATGGCTTTAACTATTTTAGGCGCTACTACTTCTTCATATTTATCAATTACATTTATAATTGTATTAGGACTTATTTTACCATTACCTGCTGATAAATATATATCATCTAATGAATTAAGTTTAAAATTTTCACATATTTTTTTGACATTTTCATCTTTAATAAATTCTGATATTGATAATTTTCTTTTTCTTAATTCTTTTTCTAAATTATATTTACCTCGTTCAATATAATTTTCTTTTTCATTTTTACTAAAATAACTTCTGATTTTATTTTTAGTTTGTGTAGCTTTAGCAATATTTAACCACTCTTTTGAAGGAGTTGAATTTTTATTTGTATTTATTTTTACTATATCATTATTTTTTAATTCATAGTTTAGAGGTACTATATTATTATTAACTATAGCCCCTACCATAGTTTCTCCAACTTTAGTATGTACTTTATAGGCAAAGTCTATTGGAGTAGCACCTTTTGGTAATTCAAATATATCTCCTTTTGGTGTAAATACATAAATATTATTATTTAATACTTCATCTTTTACACTATGAACAAAGTCTTCACTACTCATCTTATCATTTTTTAAGTCCATTATAGATTTAAAAAACTGTAATTTTTGTTCTGTAGTTGATTGCATATTTGCTTTTGCGTCTTTATTTTCTTTATAAGCCCAGTGGGATGCTATACCATTTTCTGCTACTTCATCCATATCATGCGTTCTAATTTGAATTTCAAATAAATAACCATCTAGACCAAAAACAGTTGTATGTAGAGATTGATACATATTTGGCTTTGGCATTGCTATATAGTCTTTAAATCTTCTTGGTAGAGGTCTAAATTTTGAATGAATTATTCCTAATGCAAGATAACATTCTTGTTCAGTATTTACAATGATTCTTAATGCTAGTAAATCATATATATCTGAAAATTTTTTACCTTTATTTAATTTATTATAAATACTATATATACTTTTACTTCTACCTTTAATTTCGTGAACAATATCATGATTTGTCAAAAGATTAGTAACTTCATTCATCATTTGCATTACTGTTTTATCACGTTCTAGTTTAGTATTGTTTAATTTTTCTACAATGTCATAAAATACATCTGGTTTTAAATAACGAAGTGATAAATCTTCTAGTTCACTTTTTATTTTGTGAATACCTAAATGATGAGCAATAGGTGCTAAAATTTCTAATGATTCTTTAGCGATTTTATGTTGTTTTTCTACTGGAAGTGCCCATAATGTTCTCATATTATGTAGTCTATCTGCTAATTTTACAATAATCGCTCTAACATCTTCAGAAATTCCCACTATAATTTTTTTATAGTAGTCTATTAAATATTCATTTTCTGTAGAAAAGTGAATTTTAGATAATTTAGTTACTCCTAAAACTAATTTAGTAACTTCACTACCAAATTCTTCTTCCATTTCTTCTTTAGTACAATCAGTATCTTCTAATACATCATGTAAAAGTGCGGCTTCTATTGTTTCAGAATCCGCATATATTGAAGTTAATATAATTCCAACATTTAATGGATGGATTATATATTCTTCTCCACTTTTTCTATATTGTCCAAGATGTTTCTTTTTAGCAAAAAGATAAGCTTTTCTTATCTTTTCTTTTTCTAAATCACTATCAAGATATGTTAATCTAACAATTAAATCTTCAATAGTTGTATTATTTTTTTCTTTTGTCACAAAGGATCATCTCCTTATCTAGCAATTAACTCCTTTTATTTTCTTTTCATCAAATTCATCTGTATATATTCTTTTTTTCTTTTTTGGTTTACTTAAACTTCTTTTTTCTAATTCAATAAATAATACTGTTGCAATGAAAAGAGATGAATAAGTACCTGAAATAAGTCCAAATAACATTGCTAAATTAAATGTAAGTATACCACTAGAACCTAAAAATATTAATGCAATTACTGGTAAAAGTGTTGTAATTGATGTATATATAGTTCTAGTGAATGTTTCTCTAATACTTTTATTACAAATATCTTTTAAATTATCTTTCGTAATTTTTTCTTTTCCTATATTTTCTCTGATTCTATCAAAACATACTATCGTATCATTTATTGAATAACCAATTATCGCAAGGATAGCTGCAATAAACATAACTGATACTTCTAAATTAAAGATTGAGAATAATGCAAATATAATAAATACATCGTGTACTAGAGCAACAACAGATGCTACTGCATAGCTAAATTTAAATCGAAGTGATATATAAATTATTATTCCTAACATAGATAGTAATACTGATAAAATAGCATTTTTTACAAGTTCTTTTTTTACTATATTAGATACTACACCTATATTTACTTTAGCATCATATTTATCTTCAAAATATTTATTTACTTTCTTTATTTTATTAGGTCCTAAAACATTATCAACTTTAATTATTATTTCATTATCATTTTTATTGATATCTGAATATTTTAAATCTAACTCTTTAATATCTTGTTTAATTTCTTTAGTTGTTACTTTTTTATCTGTTGCTATTGTTATATCACTACCTGATTTATAATCTATTCCAAGATTCATACCTCTAACGCCAATTAATATACCACCTGCTACAATAATTAATATTGAAAGTGTTATAAATATTTTAGCTGGTTTAAAGAAATCAACATTTTTAAATGGTATTACTTTAACTTTTTCATTTTTATCTATATTAGGAATATTTTCTTTTTTAACATTTATAAATAATCTAGTTTTATCATCAAAGAATCCTGTTTTTACAAAAATACCTAATAATATTCTTGTTATAAATACCATAGTTAACATAGTAACAATAATTGTTATAATTAACATTGTAGCAAAACCTTTAACACTACTTTCTCCAAATATAAACATAATTACTGCAACTAAAAATGTTGTTATATTTGAATCTAGTATTGTTCTTAAAGAAGATTTAGATCCTTCTTTAAAGGCATATTGTAAATTTTTACCTTTATGTAGTTCATCTTTTATTCTAGAGAAGGTTATAACATTTGCATCTACTGCCATACCTATACCTAATACTACTGCAGCAATACCTGGTAATGTTAAGACTCCTCCTACTAACCAAAATAGACCAAATACTAATAATGTATATAATAACATAGCAGCACTTGATATAAACCCTGCAAAATGATAAACGATTAATAATATTAAAACTATTAAAGATATACCAATAATCCCTGCTACTAATGTTTTTGATAATGTTTCATCACCAAATGAAGCGCCTACTGTTTTTGAAGATATTTCAGTTAATTTTGATGGAAGTGAACCACTATTAATTAAATCAACTAAATTTTGGACTTCATCTTCTGTGAAACTACCTTGAATTATTACGTTTGACGCAAAACCTTCTGATACTGTAGCACTACTTAAGCAGTTTGATTCTTCTGTACCACATGATTGTCCTTCATTACTATAGCTATCTTCATCTTGATTATAATCTAACCATATTACAATACTATTATTTTGTTGTTTACTAATTTTATTTGTTACATTGTAGAATTTATCTTTATCTTTTACTGTAAGCAAAACAGCTGGATTACCAGATGAATCTTCTGATACTTTAGCACCACCTGCTGATAATACATCGCTTGTCATTAATAAATTATCTTCAGTATCTCTAAATGATAAAGTAGCAACTGTAGATAATTGTTTTCTAGCTTCATCAGGATTTTTAACTCCTGCAAGTTTTACTCTTATTTTATCATTACCTTCTAGAATAATTTCTGGTTCACTTACTCCTAATGAATCAATTCTCTTACTTAATGTTTTATATGTAGCAGTAAGTTTTTCTTTATTCATTTTAGAACCATCTATACTATCAACTTTATATAGTACTTCAAATCCTCCTTGTAAATCTAAACCAAAGTTTAAATTTTTAAATATAGGAATAAAACTAAAACATATTCCTACAACTAATAATACTAAAATTGTTATAGATATTATTACTTTACTAATAACCTTTTTTTCTTTATTTTTCTTTTTCTTCATGTTATACACCTTTCTTTTCACTTAAGTAATTATTTAATATTTTAACATCTAAATGAATTATATCACTAACTATATCAGAAAGTGCTAAATTATTAGATTTAGACCATTTAATCTCACTTAAATAATTCCATATATCTTCTTCTTTAATATTAGGATAATTAAGTCTTCTAAATTCTTCAAGTTTTGCATGAAGAGCTGGTCTTACTCTAATATATAATTCCTCTTTAGTCTTAAAATCATATTCCATAAGAACTCCTTATTTCTTCAACATATTTATTATACATAATATTTATAAAAATTTAAAGTAAAACTATAAAATTAAAGGTAATTTGTATTTTACTTTTCTTTTTTTGCTCGTGGAAAACTATTATAATAGACATCTTTTAATCTATCTGTTGTTACATGTGTATATATTTGAGTAGCACTTATACTTTCATGTCCTAATAATTTTTGAACACTTAACAAGTCACATCCTTCATTTAATAAATGAGTAGCAAAAGAATGTCTTATCATATGAGGTGATATATTTTTAGAAAGGGAAGTTTTTTTAATTAACTCACTTAAGATATATCTTACTCCTCTTTCTGTAAGTTTTTCTCCTAAATGATTTATAAATAAGTAATTACTATTATTTTTATTTAATAATATTCTACCATCCGAAATATATTTATTTAAAATATCTTCACAATATTCTCCATATATAACATTTCTTTCTTTATTACCCTTACCAAGTATTATTATTTTTCTATTACTTTTATCAATATCATTTAATTTTATATTTACAAGTTCACCTACTCTTATACCAGTTGCATATAACATTTCTAATATTAGTAAGTCTCTTTGACCTTTTGGAGTATAAATATCAGGTACTTTAAATAATTCTTCTAATTCATTATATTCAAAATATCTAGGTAGTTTTTTCGCTTTTTTAGGTCCATTTACTAATAAAAACATATTATTTTTTATAATACCTTTATTAACTAAATATTTATAAAAACCTCTTAAGGAACTTAATTTTCTATTTATAGAAGTATTATTATCTTTTTTTTCTTCCTTTAAATACATTAAATATATTCTTATATCACTATACTCTATATCTAAATAATTAAGTGATTCTTTAGTACAAAATGAAAAAAATTCTTCTATATCTTCTTCATAACTTTTAATTGTATATTTAGAATATGATTTTTGATACTCTAAATATTCCATATAATCATTTAAATAATTATTTTTCATATAATCACTACCTATTATGATTATAACATAAAAATAAGAACTATAGTTTATAATTCTTATTTATATTTTTTTGTTTTACTATACCTATTTTTTTAGCATCATTATCTATTGATAAAATTTGATCCAAGTCCATTAAATTCATAACCTCTTCTATACCACCTGTATTATATAAATATTGGAGTTGTTCATTTTGAAAACTAGTTATTTCATTAGAATCGTTATAAATACTATAAATTTCTTCTTCATCTATAAATAAATATTCATCTGGATCTTTTTTATCATTTATATATTCATGTACCATATCAATTTTTTTTATTTGTAATTTAATTATCTCTTTTTGTTTATTATCTAGGTTATCATCATCTATATGATTTAATAATACTTCTTTATAATGTTCTTGCCATTCAACCATTTTTCTTAAGTTTCTGTAGTTGCTTCTAAAAAATGTATTTATATTTTTATCTACTCTATTTAATTCTCTTTCAATATCTAATGTTGAAATATTTAGATTTGAATTTTTTATATATAAATTATAATATCTATCATATTCAAATAATAAACTTCTTAATCCCTGTCTATTTAATTTATCATCTTTATATATATCATTTAATACATCACTTTCTAAATATAATCTTTCTTCATAAGTTAAATATGATATGCTTTTAGGATTTAATATAAAATATTTAGTTGTTTTATTTAATACTAAAGATTTCATAAATTTTATATAAAAATTTAGTTTATCAGAATTTTCTGTTAATATTTTATTATTAGAATTTTTATTTTTCTTGGCATTACGAAAACTAATAGCTTGTTCAAAAAGTAGTAAGTTATCAAATATAATTGGAGCTTCTTTAGTTTGTTTATTGTTATGATATGTTAAAGTTAAAGTAGAACTTAATTTTTCTTGTTCAGATAAGTATGATATATTATGTTTTTTTAATTCGTTTAAAAAACTTTGTTTATCTTTATAACTACATAATAAAGCATCTATATCTTCTATTTTAAAACTATCTTTTACTTTACCAAATATTTTAAATCTTAATGGTGTTACTTTATCGTATAATCTTTTTACTCTATTTCTAGTTTTTGCAGGTAGGTGTTGGAATTCATCATAATATTTTATTGATAAAATATCGTTTAAATATAATCTATATGCCATATTATCACCCTCCCATTTAGTTTTGCATATTATATCACAAATTTATAAAAAAATCAATATATTAATAAGAAAAAGAGAATTATTTTTCTCTTTCATAACTACATTCACTACATTTTATTTTATCTTTTTTTTCTACTAAAATTTTACCACATTCTGGACATTTTTCATTAATTGGCATATCCCATGATGCAAATTTACACTTTGGATAGTTACTACATCCATAAAATATTTTTCCTTTTCTTGTTTTTCTTTCAATAATTTTTCCATCACAATTTGGACAATCCATTATTTCTTTAACTTCTTTAGGTTCCTTTTTGATATATTTACATTCAGGATAATTACTACAAGCAGTAAACTCACCATATCTACCTTTTCTAATTACTAGAGGGTTACCACATTCTGGACAAATTTCACCTGTTTCTACTGGGGCTTTCTTTTCCATTTCATCAAAAGCATTTTTTACACGTGGTTCAAATAATTTATAAAATTCTTCTAATACTTTATTCCAAACTAACTTACCTTCTGCTATGTCATCTAACTCTTCTTCCATATCTCTTGTATATTCTACATTTATTAAATCAGAGAAAAATTCTTGTAATTTATCAGTTGTTTCTATTCCTATTTCAGTTGGTTTGAATTTCTTTTCAACTAATTCTACATAATTTCTTTGTTTTATTGTATCTATAATTGTTGCATATGTAGAAGGTCTACCTATACCTAATTCTTCTAATTCTTTTATTAATTTAGCTTCTGTATATCTAGCAGGTGGTTTTGTAAAATGTTGTTCTTTTAATACATCATTAGTTGTTAGTATCTCACCTTCTTTTAATTCAGGTAGAATTTTATCTTCACTTGATTCATAATCTTTATATACTTTTAAATATCCATCAAATATTAAGACTTGCCCATTAGTTTTAAATTTATAATCATTATTATTTAATATAATTGTAGTTTGGTCTACTTTAGCATCTGACATTAAAGACGCTAAAGTTCTTTTATAAATTAGACTATATAATTTAAATTCATCATTTGATAAATATTCTTTTACTTTTAATGGTTCTCTCATAATACTAGTTGGTCTTATAGCTTCATGGGCATCTTGTACATTTTCAGTTTTTTTACTTTTTTTAATATATCCTACATATTCGTTACCATATTTTTCTTTTATATATTTATATGCAGGTTTTGTAAAATCATCAGATAATCTAATAGAATCTGTTCTCATATAAGTAATTAAACCGACAGTTTCATTTGCTAGATCTATTCCTTCATATAACTTCTGTGCTATTGACATAGTCTTTCTAGCAGGAAATCCTAATTTAGTGGATGCTTCTTGTTGTAATGTACTTGTAATAAATGGAAATTTACTTTTCTTATTCTTGGCTTTTTGATCTATACTTTCTATAGTATAATCTTCTCCTATACTATCTAAAACTTTATTAGCATCATCTTCACAAGTTAATTCTATATCTTTATCTTTATATTTAAATAAGTTAGAATCAAATTCATCAAATTTTGAAGTTATTGTCCAATATTCTTCTGGGTTAAATGCATCTATTTCTCTTTCTCTATCGACAATTAGTTTTAAGGCAACACTTTGAACACGTCCAGCTGACTTAGCGCCTATTTTATTTTGTAATAGTTTTGAAAGTCTAAAGCCTATAATCCTATCTAATATTCTTCTAGTTTCTTGACTTCTTACTAAATTATCATCAATAACTGTAGGATTATTAATCGCAGCAATTACTTTATCATGAGTTATTTCGTTAAATAAGACTCTTTTATAATTTTTATCACTAATTTTTAATGCATCTTTTAAATGCCATGCGATTGCTTCTCCTTCGCGGTCTGGATCTGATGCTAGATAGACTATATCACTATCTTTTACATCTTTTTTTAATTCAGTGATTACTTTCTTTTTACCAGATATCGGAATATAATTAGGTTTAAAACCATTTTCGATATCTACTCCAAGACCATATTTACCAGATGTTGCTAAATCTCTAATATGACCTTTAGATGATACAACTTTATAATCACTACCTAAATATTTTTCAATTGTTTTACTTTTACTAGGACTTTCCACTATTACTAAATGTTTGCTCATTAAAACACTTCCTTCTTTTATATTTATACAAATTAAATTTATTTTTGTCAATTATATTTTATACATCTTACTATTATTATATTAGCTATTTGACATTTTTCCTAAAAAAAATAAATACTTTTTTGTATTTATTTTTATAACTATATTTTTTATACTTTATCTATTATTATAAATCATAGCAATTTTTTTACATAGATTTATATACACGTACTTTACTTTTATGATCTATGTCATTTTTATGATCTATATCACTTTTATGATCTATGTCACTATTTGCTAAAATATCTTTATTATATGCTATTCTTTCTAAATCATTTCTTATAGTTTCATTTTTTTCATTTCGAATTGCTTCCATTGTTTTTAATTGTTCTTCTCTAGCTTTTTTTAATGCTTCTTCTATCATTTCATATCTCTTTAGAGTCATGGTCATAATTTTATCCCCTTTCTAAAATTTATGCACATATTATATCACAAATACCTATTTTGTCAAGAATTTTTAAATATTTATCAACAGATATAACATATAATGTTAATACTTTTAGTAAATGTTTTTTGCATTTATTTTTATAGACTATATTTTGTTAATACTTTATCTAACCTAGATAAATCTATATCAGTCTTCTTATCTATTACTTTTTGTAATGAAGGCATCCAATTTCCAGCATGACATTTATAATTTATATCACCTTGAGGATGTAGTTTTACATATTCTCTAATTTCTCCAATAGATTTAGTAGAAAATTCATTAAAATTGTCTATAGTCATAATATATGCTGCCCCAGATTGGTTACTTATAGTTCCTGTTGTTTTATCAAATTTTTCAAATATAACATAACCATTTTTTAAAACATGAGCTATATAACCATCAAATTTATTTTTACCCATTAATGTTTTATATATTTGTTCTTTGTTACTTGTATAAAACATTTTCTTGGCTATAGATATACTGTTATATTCTTCAACACTTTTTTTGGTATTTCTACTATTTCTTTTAACTTGTTTTCTTTCATTAGTATCACTTTCACTATTTGGAATGTATACATCTTCAGTATTTATTATACTGAAGTTTTTTAAAGTTTCTTCATTTAGTGTAGTTAAGCAATCCTTTACTTCTTCTGGAGTCCACCCTTTAAATGTATCTTCTTTAAATCTTTTCATTCCAATTGTAGGATGTTTTTGTAAATACTCTTTTAAATCTTTAGCAAAATTAGTAAAACTATAACTACTATTATCTACTTTTATACTAATATTTGGAGTACTATCTTCTGTTTTATGTAAATAATAGTTAATTGCATAATAAATACTTGGTTGAACTTCTTCATATTTAGAACAAATATATAATGTAGAAGATGCCAGATAAAATAGAAATTTTTCTTTATTAATATCTTGTAATATTTCTGTATTTAATTCTTTTTCATGAAAAAATTTTACTAGATCTTTATTATGAACAATTATATCTGTTATCTGTTTACATAAAATTTCTTTAAAAATAACTTTTTTTGAAATAAGATTATTTATAAATTTATTATTATATAATTCGTTACATTTTAAATAATAGTTATTTATATAATAATGATTTGAAATAAAATCATCTATTTCATCATTATTATCCATATGATTAAGTTTAGTTCTAATTTCTTTTATATATTTATTTGTTAATAATCTTACAGTATCAGCATCATTATTTAAAATCGAATATATTAACTTATGTTCTTCATCTGTTTCTTCTTTATTTTTACAAACATAAAATTTAAGTAATTCATTCATAAGAACACGATAATTAAAATAAATACATTTTTCTTTTGAATTACTTTCATATGAAAAAATATTACCTTTATTGAAATATGATTGTACTACAGAAAAAGGTAATCCAAATCTTTCTATTAAATCATTACCTAACTCCACTACTCTTTTATGAAATGTTCTTCTTTTATATTTATCATCAAATAAACATTCTACTACATTAACATTTAATGGTATTGGAAAACTATAATTAATACCAAAATTCATTAATTCATTAATTGTTAAATTACTTTCATTAATCATACTACCACTCCCCCTGAAATGTTATATATTATAACAGAAAGCACCTATTTTGTCAATTTTTCTAAATATTCACTAACCGGTCCATAGCTTTTTCTATGTTCTTTAATTATTCCGTATTTATTAATTGCATCTAAATGTTTTTTTGTAGGATAACCTTTATTATTTTTAAAATCATACATTGGATATTTTTTATCAAGTTCATATAACATTCTATCTCTTGTAACTTTTGCAATAACTGAAGCTGCTGATATAGTTATACTTTTTAGATCACCTTTAATTATAGATGTTGTTGGAATATCTATATCAAGTTTCATTGCATCAATTAATATGTGTTCAGGTTTTATTTTACAATTATTTATAGCATCAAGCATTGCTAATTTAGTTGCTTCATATATATTTACTTCATCTATTTTTTCTTCATCTATTATACCAATTCCTATAGAAAGAGCTTGTCTTTTTATTTCATCATAAAAATAATCTCGTTTTTTTTCAGATAATTTTTTAGAATCAGTGAGTCCATCTAAATTAAATTCATCAGGTAATATTACACATGCAGCAACAACTGGTCCAACTAA
The DNA here is from genome assembly GCA_947632545.1 of uncultured Bacilli bacterium. Lineage (GTDB taxonomy): Bacteria > Bacillota_I > Bacilli_A > RF39 > UBA660 > UMGS995. The sequence continues at coordinate 37,288 of CANRPP010000009.1, forward strand.
TGGTCCTCTTCCGACTTCATCAACACCTGCAATGAATTTTATATTTTTGGATTTTAATTTTTTTTCATATCTATAGTTATCTATTAATGATAAATATAAATCTATTTTTTCTAGTAATTTTTTATCAGTTTTTCTATTCATTACTTTTAATACTTCTAAACACTTTTCTAATGTATTAGTGTCATAAGTATTAGATAAAATTATATCTTCTTTAAATATGTCATTATAATTTTTCTTAAATTCAAAATCTATAATTAAATTATTTATTTTTTCAAATAGTTCTTCTTTATTCATAATTATTATCCAATCTATCCAAAGTTATATTACCTAAATAACCATTTTTTAAGTCTTTTACTATTATATTTGCTACTTTATCATAATCAGCAATTCCACCTTTTGATAGGGCTCCTCTTTTTTTAGCTATTATATCAAATGTTTCTATAAAATCTTCATCTAGAAAACTAATACCATATCTTTCATATAAATTATTAGGATATAATTTCATCATTTTAGTTAAAATAAAACACGCTAAATCCATTATATCTATAATTTCTTCTTTAATAGATGAAAGTGCTGCTAAAATATGGGCTGATTCTTGATTTTCTATTTTAGGCCATAAAATACCAGGTGAGTCTAATAATTCTATATCTTTATTTATTCTAATCCATGATAAGTTTTTAGTTACACCAGGTGTGTTTCCAACGCCAGCCGATTTTTTTCCTACTAATCTATTTATTAAAGTAGATTTACCTACATTTGGAACTCCTATAATTAATGCTCTAACACTTCTAGGTTTTAAGCCTTTAGATATTCTTTTATCATTTTCTTCTTTAACCAATTCTTTACTTATGGAAATTATTTTATCTGTAGGATTCTCATGCATTAAATCAACAGTTATAACAGTATATCCCTTATCTTCATAATACTTGATAAATTTATCAGTTTCATTTTTATCACAGATATCATATTTAGTCATAATTAGAATTCTTTTCTTATTACCAATTAACTCATCAATATCAACTATTTTAGAAGATATAGGCATTCTAGCATCAATTACTTCATATATAATATCAATTAAATTTAATTTTTCTTTTATTTCTCTTTTAGTTTTTGCCATATGTCCTGGATACCAATTGAGATGTAAATATTCAACCTCCTTATTTTTTGAATCTTTATTCATATATAATCACTTCCTTTACAGTTTAAAATTAAGCTTTCTTAAATTTCATTATAACACATTATTTTGATTTCTTAGATATTTTAATAAATCTTGATATTGATCTTTATATTTTAATTTAATTTCTATATTTTTATTTTCATAAATAAAGATTTTATCTATAAATTGATTTACGACTCTCCTAGTAATATCAGTTATAATATTCTAGGTCTGAAAAATAGTAAGTATAACCATAATTACATCACCTTCTTGAATTAATGTCTTAAATATTTTTAATGCATAATTTTCACAAGTGCTTTTATTCTACTATTTTTTGTTTAAAAGTCAATAAATATAGGTATGTAGACATTTCACTAATCCATAACTTTTTCCTCCTCTATTTACTCCACTTTACATTATTGTATCTCTTGACAACACCAAAGCCCATTCGTTTTTTTATCAAAATAATGTCAACGATTTATATACTTTTTTGTCAAATTATATATATAGAATAATGACTATTACTTTATATATATTTATTTTTAGATTATGAATATATACCTTTATATTGGTTAGCATATAAGTATATAAACTTAGTTATTCTTTAATTACTAAATATTTTCTTTCGTTTTACATATAAAGACATTATTTTCGCTCCATTATAAAATAATTTTATATTTAGATTGGAGGTAGGTATATGAAATTAGGTGAAATTTTAGCAATCAATCTTAAATATTACAGAAAAAAATATAACTTATCCCAAGAAAAATTTGCTGAAGTATTAGGAACAACTCTTTCGTATTTAAATCAAATTGAAAATAAAAAAGTCGATGTTAAGTTATCAACAGTAGATAAATTTGCTAAAAAATTAGAAAAATATGATTATAAATCAAATATAACATCTGAGGATCTAGTTTCTTACTATAGCGAAAGAATAACAAATTATAAAAGAATAGATGAAAAAAAATAGAGGACTATAAAATATAAAGCCTTTATTTTTTTATAAGATATTAATTAGGTCTATCTTTCTTTATTATAATATATTAGCTAATATCTACTAAACTATTTATATTTGAATTCTTTAACATTTTATTTTTTTTTCTTAATTTTTCTTCTAAAAGCATTATAATTGTTGCATAATCTACTTCATCATTATGTGATTTTATATATTTATTACAAAGGTTTGGAATAGTTTCAAATATTGATTCATTTTTGTATTTATCGTTATTTTTAATAATTTCACTTGCAATTTGTTTACTGACATTTATTAAGTCAACCTTAAAATATTTCTTTTTATATTCAACATATTTTAGAAGATGATTTGTTAGTTTATTTAAATCTACTTGTTCCCTATTATAATCTATTCCATCTGATTTTTTGATACATAATTCTATCAATTTTAATTCTATATTTATATTAAACTTTTGATATTTTTTTTGAACTTTTTGAAATAATTCATTACCAGTTTTACAAAATAAAAGAGATTGTTCATCATAACATATATTAACCAATCTTTTAGCTTCATTATATAATTCTTGTTCAAACACATTTAAAAGCATATAATTCATAATTACTCCCTCTTAACTATAAATAATTATAACATATTTTCTTTCGTTATAATATAAAATAGTATTAGTTTTAGATTATATAAAGAAAAAATTATTTATATGTTTTCTTTTTCTATGTCAGAATATTCTAATTGTTTTGTTATTATATTATTCGTTTATTAAATACATTTTATCTTAATTTATAGATTAACTATTTTGATACTTAACATTTCAATTATATAAAAAAATAGCAGCATAAATATTTTTACTGCTATTATTTATCTATAAGTTAATAATTTATGTTAAATATCTGTTTTATTATCAGAAGTAATAACATATTCAGGAACATCTTTCCATTTATCTTCATTTATAATATTTTTATTAAAGATTTTTTCCAATTTTTCCTTTATTTCTTCTTTGGTAAATGGTTTGGCAATATAGTCGATAAAACCTTCTTCTTTATATTTTTCTTGTGCTCCTGCTACTGCATCTGCAGTTAGGGCTATTACTGGAGTATTAAAATCTGATATTTCTTTTAACTTTGATAATGTAGTTTCTCCACTCATTTCTGGCATCATTATGTCCATTAAAATTAAATCGTATTTTTCACCTTTGTTTATTTTATCTAAACATAATTGCCCACTTTCACTTTCATCTACACTATATCCTAAACTTTCTAGATGTTTTCTTGCTACTTTGATGTTTAACTTATTGTCATCTACTACTAATATTTTCTTATTGTTATTAGTTTGTTGTTCATTTGTTTCACTTGGAGTAGATTGTTCTCTTTTTGTAATATTTATTTCTGATTGTGATAAACTTGCACTTTCGTTTTTTTGCATCGAATTAATCATTTTACTTATTTTTTGTGGAATTTGTACTATAAACATTGAACCTTTTCCAAATTGTGATTGAACATTGATATTTCCACCCATCATATCAACTAATGCCTTTGTTATTGCAAGTCCTAATCCTGTTCCTTCTGTTGTTGTATTTCTTTCAATATCAAGTCGTTCAAATTTTGTGAATAATTTATTTATATATTCTGCTTTTATTCCACGTCCTGTATCCTGTACACTTATCATTAACATACATTTATCATTTTGATTGATACATTTTGTTGTTAAGGTTATTGTTCCTTTTTCTGTATACTTAATTGCATTAGTAAGTAAATTATTAACTATTTCTTTTACATATGATTTATCTCCTAATAACTCATATGGAATATCTGGAGCAAAATTCATTTTAAAATCTATTGGTTTATCCCCAATTCTTGTTGCTGTAACACGTGCCATTTTTTCTATTTCTTCTACATAATTATATGGCATCTCTACGATTTCCATTTTTTCACTTTCAATTTTATTTATATCTAAAATATTACCTACTATTTCTAGTAATGTTTGTGATGCATTTTGAATATCTTCTGTATCTTCAACAACTTCTTTTGGAACTTCTTCTTTATAACTTGCAATATCTTCAGACAAACCTACTATAGCATTTAGTGGTGTTCTTATCTCATGTGACATACTGGACAAAAAATCACTTTTAGCACGATTTGCTTTTTCTGCTGTATTTTTTGCAAGTTCCATTTCTCTTAACATCTTTAAATCTGGATTTTCTATTGTAAAATACATTGTATAGCATATAAACGTTCCTATCATGGTAGCAATTAAAATACTTGGTTCAACAGTTTGAATTACTGCATTTAGTCCTAACATTAAAATTATTAAAAATATTGGAATATATTTTTTCTTTTTAATTTCCTTTATATTATATAGTAGTAATGATACCCATACAATTAAATAAACACAAAGAAAACCTTTTAATGCATCAACTGATGGCCCATAACTATACATTTTAGTAGCATCATAATATATTTTAGTAGGTAAAACAACAATAACTATAGATCCTATAATACTAAAAACTATATTTAAATTTTTAATTATTTTGTAGTGCATATTATATTTTTCTTCATTTTCTTTATTCATACATATTACAAAAGTATATATTGAAAATGCTCCAAACCAAATAAACATATATAAAAGATATAAGTCTGCAAATAGTTTTATTAAAATGCTATTTATATTCATCGTTCTAATAAAAATTTGCAACAATATTTCCACTACATATCCAATTAAATTTAATATTGTTAAATATTTGAAATATTGATTTTCTTTAGATGGAAGTACCTCTTTGGATAAGAAAATAGCTAATAGTAATACTATGAATATAAATCCTGTTATTAAAAATATAATATTCCACACTAGACATGCACCTCTTTTACTTCTTAATTAACTGTTTATTATTTCCTTTTTCAATTTGTTTAATTTCATATTTGCCATTTTTAGGAATAAAACTAATATCTACTAAATTTCCATCAACTATCTGAACATAGCCTGTCGTTTGTTTTGAAAGTTTATTTTTATCCTTTTTTAAAGTTGTTGGAGAGTATGGCAACATTCCTTCATGAAAAGAATAACCTACGATATTTACATTTTCAGGTAAAGAAGATTGTAGATTTTGATCCAAGTGTTCTAATAATGATGCTTTGGAATCTTCTTCTACTACTTCATTCCAAACAATATGAGCAACTAATGTATTTTCTTTTTCTGTTTCCATTGGAAGAACAATAGCATCATCAATAAAATCAGTATCTTTGATTTTATTTGCAACATCAAACAATCTTAATTTTTCTCCATTTGGTAAATCTATTCCATCCTTTACTCGTCCCCAAATATATAAGAAACCATCTTCATCTATTTCTGCTAAATCTCCTGTATGAACCCAATCATCAACAATAATTTCTTGTGTAAGTTCAGGTTTATTATAATATTCTTTCATAGCAGAATTACTATTTACTCTTAACTCTCCACGTTGATTATATGATAGTTCTTTTCCCTCGTTATCAAATATACCAATATTGATTCCTGCATAAGGAATTCCAACATCCATAATCTGTTTTCTAACTTTATGCTCTACACCTAATTTATCTACAGAAATTGCTGAAAATAATTCTGATAAACCATAGCCACTAAATAATTCATTTGTAGCATTTGCTTTTCTCATTATTTCATTCCATCTATCAAATTTTTGAACATCAGTTCCTTCTCCACCAATAGTCCAACCTTTAGCACAACTAAAATCAAACTTTTTACCTTGTTTCATTTCATTATAAACTCTATTAAAAAATGCTTCCCACATACTACCTGTTGTTAAAGCAATATTTGGTTTTAAATTTACTATTTGATTATAGAAATCTTTTTCTGAAACTCTTGGATCTACTAGAACAGTTAATCCTTTGTACATAGCTAAAAAGAATAATACATTTAAAGATGTAGAAGCAGTAGGCGGTAAACTATTTAGACATCTATCTCCTGGAAAATATTGTACATCTGATGCTGTTGCCATTTGTAATTGTGTTAACGTAGATTCATTGGTAGCGACTGTTCCTTTTACAACTCCACCTACAGTTGTTCCACTAGAAGAAGTAATGAATGCACTTCTATTTGGAACAAATTTTTCTTTTACATTACCTGTATAATAATCTGCTATATCTTTTGCTTCATCTAGCCATATATATTTCTTATCATTAGGTATTCCTGATTTATCTTTTTTTGTTTGAATATAATTTAGAAAAGATACAATTTCTTTTTTTGGACTTGGCATATCTTCTGTGACTGTTGCAATCAAAACTTTTTTAAACTTATCTTTTGAAAATTCATCTTTAACATTATTCCACATTCCATCAAAAACAACTGCAATCTTTGAATTTCTAGTTTCTTCTTCTAATGCTTCAGGACTAATTGCTAATTTTAGAAAATATGATGTTGCACCAATCATATTTAGTGCATATACCATAGCACATACATCTGGGAAGAATGGTCCATAAATTGGTACTACCTCATCTGGTTCAACTCCCATTGCTTTAAATGTTTTAGCCCAAGTATAAACTCTCTCTCTAAAATCTTCCCTAGACATTTGTTTATTAAAATACTCTATTGCTGGTATATCATAATATTCTTCAAGCTTTTCTTCCATAACATCCCATACAGTTTTATTTAATGGTATATCATTAGCTTCATTAAAGGCTGTATCATGATAATACTTAGTCCACACTTTATCTATTGATGGATATCCAGTTAACCCTTTTGAAAAATATGCTTCCTGTTCTTTAGGAATATTTAATATCTTCTTTATTTCTTCTATTTTTTGAATATTTTTACTTCTTACTGCTTCAGCTAAGTCTTCTTTTAACTTAGTGTATAGTTCTCTATTCATAAACCCTCCTAATTGGCCTAAAATACATTTAAGGCACTACTACCTGAAATTATATCATAAAAATCTAAATTATACTAATATATAATAAATTTTTATTAAGTATATATTTTTCTGCTGATTGATTAAATTATTATTTAATTAAGACAATTTTCTTAAATTGTTTTTTTCCTTTTTGAACAATTAATTCATCATTACTAAAATCATTTAGTGTAATTAATTTATTAATATTTTTTTCTTTTATTCCATTTACACTTATTCCGTTTTGTTCAATCATTCTTCTTCCCTCTGATTTTGATGAAACAATATTTGATAAATTTAATAAGTCAGTTAGTAGTATTCCATTTTCCAACATAGTTTCTTTTATTTCAAATATTTCAATATCATCTGGTATACCACCTTTAGCTACTGTATTATATCTTTCTTCGGCCTGACTAATAAATTTCTCTCCATGATACATTCTAATTATTTCTTCTGCATATTTCCTATGTGCCATTAATATATCATCATTCAACCACTTTTCTGCATCTTTCATATCTAAATCTGTAGTAAGTTTGAAATAATCTAGTATTACGTCATCAGGTATTCTCATAGCTTTTTCATACATTTTTTCAGGTGATTCATCTATTCCAATATAATTTCCTAATGATTTAGACATTTTTTCTTTTCCATCTAATCCTACTAATAACGGAAAACACATTACATCTTGTGGTTCTTGGTCATAGTCTTTCTGTAATTCTCTACCTACTAACAAATTAAATGTTTGATCTGTTCCACCTACTTCTATATCAGCATGTAAGGCAACAGAGTCGTATCCTTGCATTAAAGGATATAAAAATTCATGAATACCAATAGGAATATTATTTTTAAATCGATTATTAAAATCATCTCTTTCAAGAATTCTGGCTACTGTATATTTTCCTGTTAATTTAATAACATCTTCAAATGACATTTTTCCTAACCACTCCGAATTATACACAATTCTTATTTTTTTAGGATCTAATATTTTAGAAACTTGTTTAAAATATGTTTCACCATTTTTTCTTGTTTCTTCAAATGATAATGATGGTCTTGTCTTAGATTTTCCAGTTGGATCTCCAATCATTGCTGTAAAATCTCCTATAACAAAAACTATGTCATGCCCTAATTCTTGTAAAACTTTCAATGCACGTAATGGTACTGTATGACCTAAGTGCAAATCAGGCCTTGATGGATCAGCACCAAATTTTATTATCAATTTTTTCCCACTATTTAATTTTTTTAATAATGTTTCTTTATTATGAATATCAACTGTTCTTCTCAGTATTAATTCAATTTTTTCATCTTTTGTCATTTTACCCTCCTTAACAAAAAAACACGATAAACAATCCTTATAAGGACGATTTATCGCGGTACCACCTTACTTTATGAATAAAATTTCATACACTCAATAAGCTATAAAGTAGCAACCTCTAAACTCATAATGTGTATTTCAACTATATTATTTTGTCTATTTTCACCAAACATAAACTCTCTAAATTTAAAATAATATACTTTACTATCCATTAATCAACATTTATAAATTAAATAATTCTATTATATTATATCATATAAAACGTAATTTATTAAAGAGTTTTTGTTAATGTTTTATTTTTTTCTTGTTCTTTTAATTTAAAAACATTACCTTTTCCAACTTGAATTAACATTTCTTCTTCTGGAATAAATGAAAATTCACTTGTTCTTTCTCCATTCAACTTTACAGCACCCTGTTGAATTAATCTTCTTACTTCACTTTTTGATTTATATTTTCCCGTTGAAAATATACAATCTATTAAAGGATATAATCCTTTATCATCTATTAATTCAGAATTATAAAATAATTCAGGAAGTTCTACATCAATATCTTTCTTTTGAAAAATTGCTTGAAAATTAGCTTCTGCTTCTTTTAATTCTTCTTCTGTATGGTATAGTGAAACAATACTTCTTGCTAAATGCATCTTTATATCTCTTGGATTCACTTCACCTTTTTGCAATAATTCTTTAATATTTTTAACTTTATCTGGATGTATATCAGTCGTCAATTCATAATATGTAACTATTAAATCATCAGGTACTTTCATAACTTTTGTGTACATTGTTTTAGCATCTTCATTAACACCAATATAATTTCCTAATGATTTAGACATTTTTTCTTTTCCATCTAACCCCACTAAAAGTGGTATAAATACTGGAACTTGTTGTGCAATACCAAAATCTTTTTGTATATTTCTACCCATCATAACATTAAAAGTTTGATCTGTTCCACCTAATTCCAAATCTGATTTTACTTCAACTGAATCATATGCTTGCATTAGTGGATAAAAGAATTCATGAATTGCAATTGGTTTATGATTATTCATACGATTATTAAAATCATCTCTTTCGAGCATTCTTGCAACAGTAGTTTTGCTACATAAATTAATAACATCTTTAAAGTTCATATTAGCAAACCATTCACTATTATAGTGAAGTTCTGTTTTATCTTTGTCGATAACTTTAAAAATTTGTTCTAAATATGTTTGAGCATTATATTTTACTTGTTCATCAGTTAATTGATTTCTAGTTTTAGATTTTCCCGTTGGATCTCCAATAGCACCTGTAAAATCTCCAATTATTACTATAGCTGTATGACCTAAATCTTGTAACTGTTTGATTTTTCTTAATGCAACAGCATGTCCTAAATGAATATCAGGTGCTGATGGATCCATTCCAAATTTTATTCTCAAAGTTCTTCCATCTTTACTTACTTCTTCTAATTTTTCTCTTAAAGCATTAACATCATTTTTATCTTCTTCTGTTGTAATAAAAGAATGGCATAAAGCATCTCTCAAATTTTCCAGTGTTATATCGTCACAAAAATTTCCGCGCACTTTA
>CANRPP010000010.1 GCA_947632545.1 uncultured Bacilli bacterium
AACTCGCAATTTAATTATAATACATTTTTTCAAAAATAAAAAGACTATTAACAAATTTTACTTTGTCAACAGTCTGACAAGTAAAATACTTGTTTTTTTTTAAATCTTACAAAACTGTAAGATTATATTAACTTTGTTAGTGGTATAATAAATAAAAGAAATGTGGTGAAAATATGAGTAAAATTATGATAGTTGAAGACGATGAATCAATTTGCAATGAGCTATCTAAACTCCTAAAAAATAATAATTATGAAGCAATTATCTTAAAAGATTTTAAAAATGCTTTAGATGAAATACTAAAAAATTTTCCAGATTTAATATTACTTGATATAAATATACCCTATATTAATGGAAAATCATTACTGCAAAACTTAAGAAAAAAATCTAATATTCCAGTTATTATGGTTACAAGTATTAATCAAGAAACTAGTGAAGCATTATCAATTTCTTATGGAGCTGATGATTACATTACAAAACCCTATAATCCAAATATTTTACTTTTAAGAATTGGAGCTGTTTTAAAAAGAACAAAGAATAATTATAATATTAATTCAAATAAATTGATTTATAAGGATTTAATATTTGATATTGGAAAAGGAACATTAATAAAAGAAAACTTGGAAATAGTTTTAACAAAAAATGAAATGATTATTTTTTCATATTTATTAAGTCATCAAAATGAAATTGTAACTCGTGATGTACTTATGACAACACTATGGGATAATGCTGAATATGTTAATGAAAATGCTCTAACAGTTAATATTAGTAGATTAAGAAACAAATTAAAAGAAATAGGTTATCCTAATGCAATAGATACTAGAAAAGGAATAGGGTATATTTTACTATGAAATTTTATAAATATTTAAAAGATAATATATATAAGCTTTTAATTCTAATAATTTGTTATGTAATTAATTTACTAATCTTTTTTGCATTTAAAATAGATAAATCAGTAATAATATCTTCATCACTTATATATATAATTTGTTTTTTATTAATATTATTAATACCATATTTTAGAAAGAAAAAATTCTATACTGATTTACTATCTAATATTGAAGTTTTAGATAAAGCCTACTTAGTATTAGAAACCTTAAATAAACCAGAATTTTATGAAGGAGAGTTACTATATCAAGCACTATATGATATTAATAAATCGATGAATGAAAATGTAAGATTAATAAGAGAATCTTTACAAGATTTTAAAGAGTATATTGAAATGTGGATTCATGAAGTTAAAATTCCACTATCTACGTTAGTATTAATTAGTAATAATCATAAAGAACAATTTGATAAAAAAACAAAGTTGCAATTAAAAAAGCTAGAAAATTATGTAGACCAAGTGCTTTATTATACTAGATCAGAAAATGCAGAAAAAGATTATTTAATAAAAGAAACAAATCTATCAAAAGTTATTAAAAATGTTGGTCTTAAAAATATGACAGATTTATTAGAAAATAAAATAGATTATATTGTAGAGAATGTTAATGTTTTGGTTTTAACAGATTCTAAATGGTTAGAATTTATATTAGGGCAAGTTATTAATAATAGTATCAAATATAAAAGAAAAATTAAAAATTCATATATTAAAATATTTGCTAAAGAAGAAAAAGATAAAATAGTATTAATTGTTGAAGATAATGGAATTGGTATAAAAAAATCAGATTTAAAACAAGTCTTTGATAAATCTTTTACAGGTGTAAATGGAAGAAATACTAATAAATCAACAGGAATGGGATTATATATTGCCAAAAAAATGTGTGAAAAATTAGGACATAAAATAGATATAGAATCTATTTATAATGAATATACAAAAGTATCTATAACTTTTGCAAAAGATAAATATTACGAGGTTTTAAAGTAATGTTACAAAATTGTAATGTTTTGTAATATTAAAACTACGACAAAATAGTTTTTTTAATTTATTATTTATTAGTGAAAGGAGAAAAATATATGGAAAATATTTTAAAAGTTGAAAGAATTGAAAAATACTATGGTAGTCGTTCCTCTTTAACAAAAGCAATTGATGATTTATCTTTTGTTGTAGAAAAAGGAGAATTTGTTGCGATTATGGGTTCCTCTGGTTCAGGTAAAACAACTCTTCTAAATTGTATATCAACAATTGATAAAGTAACAAGTGGACATATCTTTGTTGGAGATTGTGATATTACTAAATTAAAAGGAAATAAACTTAATAAATTTAGAAGAGAAGAATTAGGTTTTATCTTTCAAGATTTTAATTTGTTAGATACTTTAACTGCTTATGAAAATATTGCACTTGCTTTATCTATTCAAAATGTTAGCGCTAAAGAAATAGAAAAGAGAATAGAAAAAGTTAGTGAAGAACTTGATATTAAAGATGTTTTAAATAAGTACCCTTATCAAATGTCAGGAGGGCAAAAACAAAGAGTTGCTAGTGCTCGCGCAATTATTACAGATCCAAAATTAGTATTAGCTGATGAACCTACAGGAGCATTAGATTCAAAATCATCCAAAATGTTATTAGAAAAGTTTAAATATTTAGATAAATTAGGTTCAACAATTCTTATGGTAACTCATGATGCTTTTACAGCAAGTTATGCGCGTAGAGTAATCTTCATAAAAGATGGTAAAATTTTTAAAGAGATTCACAAAGGTGATGATACTAGAAAAGAATTTTTTGATAAGATTATTGATGTTGTAACTTTACTAGGTGGAGATTTAAACGATGCTTTGTAAGTTATCATATGCAAACATTAAGAAAAGTATAAAAGACTATGCCATCTACTTTTTTACACTTATTCTTGGTGTAGCAATATTTTATGTATTTAATGCCCTAGATAGTCAAACTATAATGATGGATGTTTCAACATCAACACAAGAATTAATTAACCTTATGATGACAATGCTATCAGGTGTTAGTGTTTTTGTCTCATTTATATTAGGTTTTCTAATTATTTATGCTTCAAGATTTTTAATGAAAAAAAGAAATAAAGAATTCGGAATTTACCTAACACTTGGAATGAGTAAAAGAAAAATATCATTAATATTATTTTTTGAAACACTTTTTATTGGAATTTTATCATTAATTATAGGACTTGGTTTTGGAGTAGTATTATCACAAGTTATGAGTTTAGTAGTTGCCAATATGTTTGAAGCTAATTTAACAAAATTTACATTTGTTTTTTCATCATCTGCTTTTCTTAAAACAATAATATATTTTAGTATTATGTATTTAATTGTTATGGTGTTTAATACATATAGTGTAAGCAAATGTAAGTTAATTGATCTATTAAATGGTGCTAAAAAGAGTGAAAAAGTTAAACTAAAAAATCCTTATTTATGTATTATAATTTTTATTATATCAGTTATTGTTCTTGCAAAAGCATATTATATTGTTACTCATGATTTTCTTACATTAAAAGAAGCAAAAGATATACTAATTCCTATCATAATGGGTGCATGTTCAACATTCTTTATATTCTTTTCTTTATCAGGTTTAATTTTAAGAATAGCCCAAAGTATAAAGAAATATTATTATAAAGGTTTAAATAGTTTTACATTAAGAGAATTTAGTAGCAAAATTACTACAACTGTATTTGGAACTACAATTATTTGTTTAATGTTATTCATAACAATTTGTTTGTTATCCTCATGTTTTACAATAAAAAACTCTATGAATGCCAATATCAAAAAACTTGCTCCAGCTGATGCAGATTTTTCTATTATTATGAATATGGATAAATATACTGAAGATTTTAAAAATTTAGGATTCAATGATTTACAAATTCAAAATTCCCGCTATACTGTAAAAGAAATGTTTAAACTATATAATTTTGATATTCTTTCTTATTTTAAAGATTATATTGAGGTAAATATTTATACTACTCCTGATTTAACATTTAATCATACTTTAGGTTCTAAGTTAGAAATGGTAAGAACACAATTTCCCTTTTTAGATTATGATGATTCAGAAGCTATTATGAAAATTAGTGACTATAATAAAGTGGCGAAATTCTATGGAAATAAAGAGTATTCTTTGAATGAAGATGAGTATATGATTATCGCTGATTTTAAATCAATGATTAAAATTAGAAATTTAGCTCTAAAAAATGGTGAAGAAATTAATTTATTTGAACATACTTTAAAACCAAAATATAAATCTTGCCAAGATGGATTTTTAGAAATGTCTAGTCAACATATTAATACAGGTATAATATTAGTTCCAGATAATATAGTTAAAGAAGAATATTTATATGAAAATCATTTAATAGGTAATTATAAAACCAAAGATAAGCAAAAAATAACAAAAATAGAAAATAATATTAATAAACTTGATAATGAAAAGAAAACTGATACTTATTTATTACCTAGTGGTTCAACCAAACTAGCAATTAAAGAAGCAACAGTAGGATTATCAGCAATGGTAACATTTATTGGCCTTTATCTAGGTATTATTTTCTTAATTAGTAGTGCAGCAATTCTAGGATTAAAAGAATTATCTGATGCTAGTGATAATAAAGAAAGATATCGTATTTTAAGAAAAATTGGAACAGATGAAAAATTAATTAATAAAGCCTTATTTAGACAAATTGCTATATTCTTTTTACTTCCATTAATTCTTGCTTTAATTCATTCTATATTTGGAATTATGTTTGCAGTACAAGTTTTAGAAGTATTTGGAAATGAAGAATTACTTCCATCTATAATCACAACAGCATCTATTTTAGTAATTATCTATGGAGGCTATTTATTAATAACTTATTACTCAAGTAAAAATATAATAAAGGAAAAATATTAATATATAAAAAGGAGAATTATAATGGAATATATAAAGGAAAGATTATCATTAATTATAGGAATAATTATATTTATATTATTATGTTGTATATCTTATTATTATCTATTTATAGGAAAAACAATTTATTATACTCAAATAGATAATACTAAAATTAAAGAATTAACTAATAGTGATATGAAATATGAATATAGCCTAGATTGTTATAAAGAAAATGGTAATAAAAAAAGAATTAAATTTAAAGCAAGTAGACAGTTAAGAGAAGATGCCTTTTTAGAAATTGAGTATATGGAAGTAACAGGTGTTCATTCTTGGAAAGAAATAGAATATGATAAATTACCTAAAAAGGTTCAGAAAAAATATAATAAGTAATTCAATTTAGCAAACGACATATAAATGAAGTTTGCTTTTTTCGTGGTATAATAAAATAAATAGAAGTTTTATAGGGAGTAGTAAAAATGACTATCGAAGAAGAAATATTTAGAAAAACAAAAGTTAATTTTGATAAAATAGTTAAATATGGTTTTAAAAAAGAAAATCATTTATATAAATATTCAATAAATATTATTAATAATACTTTTAGAGTGGATATTGAAATTAATAATATAGGTATAGTTAAAGGTAAAGTTTTTGATCTATCTTTCAAAGAAGAATATATTAACTTTCGTATAGAAGAAAATATAGGCTCTTTTGCAAATCAGGTTAGAGAAGAATTTATAAATTTATTAAAAGATATTAGAAACAAGTGTTTTTCTAGAAAAAATTTTATATATGAACAATCAAATAGAATAGCAGAATTATTAAAAGAAAAGTATGGAGATGAACCAGAATTTGAATGGGAAAAATTTCCTGGTTATGCTACTTTTAGAAATAAAGATAGTAAAAAATGGTATGGCATAATTATGAATATTGATAAAAATAAATTAGATAAAAATTCTACTGGCGAAGTAGAAATAATTAATATAAAACTAGAACCAAATAAAATAGAAATTTTACTAAAACAGAATGGATTTTATCCTGCATATCATATGAATAAGAAAAATTGGATTTCAGTGATACTTGATGATACGATATCGGATGAGAAGATAATGAGCTTAATTGATAAAAGTTATTTATATACTGTTGTAAATAAAAACATAAATAAAAATGAGTGGATAATTCCTGCAAATCCGAAATATTTTGACATAGAGAAAGCATTAAAAGAAAATAATACAATAATATGGAAACAAAGTACAGATATTAAAATTAATGATATTGTTTATTTATATGTTGCAGATCCTTACTCATCAATTATGTATAAATTTAAAGTAAAAAAAGTAAATATTCCTTATAAATATAAAGATAAAAATTTAAAAATTAAAAAAGTTATGGAAATAGAATTAATAGAAAGATATGAAAAAGGAAAATTATCATTTAAAAAATTAAAAGAATTTGGAATTAATGCAATTAGAGGTCCAAGATATATGCCATTATCTTTAAGTAAATATATAACTGAAATGATAGATAAATTATAACTTAAAAGAGTTTAAATACTCTTTTTTGTGTTAAAATATAAAAATGCAACTAATATAAATTATAAAATATTTTTGTAAAGAGGTAGTATGTGTATAATAATTTTTCAAAAAATCTATTTTTTTTGCTATTATTATATAAATGTTAAATATAGTTGACAAATTTCCAATCAAAATAGGTAGATTGCAACTGATATAAAATGTATAATTTTTAGTGAGAGGTGATAAGAATGAGTTTAGGAGAAAGGTTATTAAATTTGAGGAAAGATAAAAGATTATCTCAAGAAGAGGTAGCAGATAAATTAAATGTTACAAGACAAACAATATCTAAATGGGAAACAGATCAGAGTATGCCAGATTTTGATAAAATAGCTCCACTTTGTAAACTATATAATATTACACCAAATGAATTATTTGGAGAGGCAAATGAAAAAGAAAAAACTAAAAATGAATATAATAAAGATGCAAATTCTATAGCAATGAGAAGAAAGGCTAAAGGTATAGCAGTAAGTATATTAGTATATTTTATAGCTATTGTTTGGATTATGATTTCTATACCTACTATTGATATGGATCCTATAATTGCAACATCAATATTTTTATTAATATGTGCAGTTGCAACAGCAATTATTGTATATGTTTCTATGATATATAAAAAAGAAAAAACAAAAGTAGAATCAAAAGAAGATAAATTAAAACATCAAATTTCTGAAATAGTTGCAGTTATTATAACAATAATTTATCTTACTATTAGTTTTATAACAATGGCATGGCATCTTACTTGGATTATTTGGATTATATATGGTTTATTTAATAGAATATTAAATTTAATATTTATGTTGAGGAGTAATAATAATGAAAAATAAAAAATTAATTATTACATTTATTATATTATTATCACTTATTGCCATAGCATTAATAATATTTTTTATAGGACTTGTAAAAAATGATTTTAAATTGCCATATTTTAAATCTAATTATAATGTAAGTAATAATCTAGTAATAGATAAAAACTATAATCAATTATTTAATAAAATTAATCTTAATTTAGATGAGGCTGATATCTATATAAAAAAATCAGAGACTAGTGATACTAAAGTAGCAATTTATGGTAATAAAGAAAATTTTACTATTAATGATAATAATGCTTTAGAAATAAAGTCAAAGAAAGAAAATTGTATAGGTTTTTGTTTTAATAAAAAAATATCTAAAGTTGATATTTATCTTCCAGCTGATTATGATAAAGAAATAAATATTAATAATAATTATGGAAATATAAAAATAGAAGAATTTGATAAAGCAACTATAAATATTGATGAAGACTGTGGAGATGTAGAAATACAAAGTGGAAATATAGTAAATATTAAAAATCAATATGGAGATATAAATATAAATAAAGTAAATGTATCAAAAATAGAAGAAGACTGTGGAGATGTATCTATTAATAAAGTAAATAGCGTTACAGTAAAAAATTCATATGGTGATACAAAGATAACTAATATAAATAAATATTTAAATATTAAAAATGACTGTGGAGATATAGAATTAGGTAATGTTAATTTAACTAAAAATTCATATATTAAAAATGATTATGGCGATATTGAAATAGATTATACAAATAAAATATTTATAGATGCTACAACTGATTTAGGAGATATAGAAGTAAAAGATAATTTTAATAAATCAGATATAACATTAAAAATAAAAAATGATTGTGGAGATATTAATGTTAATAAATAAATTAAACTTATAGTAGTTTAATAAAATATTAAGTATAAAAAAATAAAAAAGTGCAGAAAGACTCTGCACTAATTTTATATTTCATAATATCGTGTATTTAAAAAATAGGAAATAATTGAATAAAATAATAAAAAAATAACTTTAATAATATAAATTTACTATTAAACTCCACACATGTTATAATAACATTAGGAGATGAAATTATGGAAAAAATAGTACCAGAAAAATTAAAAAAAGGTGATGAAATAAGAGTAATTGGACCATCTAGAAATATGAATATATTAAATGATGAGACAATAGAAATAGCCAAAACTACATTAGAAAGTTTAGGTTATAAGGTTACTTTTAGTAAAAATATTAGAAATTCAGAAAATGACTTATATATGTGTGCAAGTATAGAAGATAGAATAGAAGATCTTCATGATGCATTTAAAGATAAAAATGTTAAAGCCATATTAACTGTAATTGGTGGTTTTAATGTTAATCAAATCCTAGATTATATTGACTATGAATTAATAAAAGCAAATCCAAAAATAATTTGTGGTTATTCAGATATAACTGCACTATTAGATACAATTACAGCTAAAACAGGATTAGTAACATATTATGGACCACATTTTTCTACCTTTGGAATAAAAAAAGGTAATGAGTATACAGTAGACTACTTCCAAAAAATGCTTACTAATAACAATTTAGTTAATGTAAATCCATCAGATGAGTGGAGTAATGATTTATGGTTTTTAAATCAAGATGAAAGAATATTTAATAAAAATAATGGTATAGATATAATAAATACTGGTAAAGCAAAAGGAAAAATTCTTGGAGGTAATTTATCAACTATAAATTTATTACAAGGAACACCATATATGAACAAAGAAGAAGATGTAATTTTATTTATTGAAGATGATGGTATGGCAGGAGAAAATTTCCAACTTAATTTTGATAGAAATTTGCAGTCATTAGTTCATTGTCTAAATGCTTCAAACATAAAAGGTATTATTGTTGGAAGAGCGGAAGAAAATTGTAAAATGACATATGAAAAATGGAAAATGATATTTGAAACAAAAAAAGAATTAACAAATATACCCATAGCAGTTAATCTAGATTTTGGTCATACAAATCCAATGATTACTTTTCCAATAGGTGGAACTGCAGAAATTGATATAAATAATAATGATATAAAAATTTCAATATCAGATTAGTGAGGTATTTATATGATTTTTGCAACTAATAATAAAAATAAATTAGCTGAACTTAAAGAAATCTTTAAAGAATATGAAATAAAAAGCTTAAAAGAAGCTGAAATCTCTATTGATGTAGTAGAAGATCAAGATAGTTTCTATGGTAATGCTTTAAAAAAAGCAAAAGAAATATATATAAAAGCACATGAACCAGTCATTGCAGATGATTCAGGGTTATGCATAGAAGCATTAAATGATTGGCCTGGAGTTATGACTAGTCGTTTTATGGGAAAAGATGCATCAGATAGTGATAGAAATAATGAAATATTAAGTAGAATGAAAAATATAAAAAATAAAAAAGCAAAAGTAGTTTGTACTCTAGTCTATTATGATGGAGTAAATATAATAGATGCAACAGGAGAATTATTAGGAACAATTACAGAAGAAAGACGAGGCTTAAATGGTTTTGGTTTTGATGATATATTTGAACTAAAAACAGGTGAAACTCTAGCAGAATTAACTAGTGAAGAAAAAAATAAAGTTAGCGCTAGATTTATAGCAGCTAAAGCCTTAAAACAAAAATTAAAATTATAAAATAAGCTAATTACTTATTTTTTTTAAACTAAAAAGGCACTTAGATACTGCTAAGTGCCAATCTATATATACAGGGGATCTTCACATAAAAAAGTGAACCTTCCCCATTAATATCTTACTCATAATTAAACAAAATATTCATACAAAATAAAAAATTTGTTATAAATAATTATTTGTGTATAATATTATTATAAGAAAAAGAAAGTTGGTAATAATATGAATAGTGAGTTAAAGAAAAATTTAGAAGAATATCAAAAAGAAATTCTTGATTTATGGAGGTCACTTTGACGCTGATAAGAAAAAGGATGAAATAAAGAAATTAGAAGAAGAAAGTAATAAAAGTGATTTTTGGAATAATAGAGATACTGCAAATGAAGTTATTGATAAAATAAATAATTTAAAAAAGATTATTGATCCACTAGAAGAATTACAAGATGAAATAACTTCTAATCTAGAAATGATAAAACTATTAGAAGTAGAAAATGATTACTCTATATTAACTAGTATTGCAGATGATATCAAAAATATAAGTAAAAAATTAGAATCTATAAGACTATTATTACTTTTAAATGGCAAATATGATAATGAAAATTGTATAATTGAAATTCATCCTGGAGCTGGAGGTACTGAATCATGTGACTGGGCATCTATGCTTTACAGAATGTATACCAGATGGTGTGAATCAAAAAATTATAAAATAGAATTATTAGATTATCAAGATGGGGATACTGCAGGAATTAAAAGTGTATCACTATTAGTCAAAGGTAATAATGCCTATGGTTATCTAAAAAACGAAAGAGGAGTTCATAGATTAGTTAGATTATCTCCATTTGACTCAAACAATAGAAGACACACATCATTTGCATCAGTAGAAGTTACACCAGATATAAAAAAAGATATTGATATAGAAATAGATGATAAAGATTTAAAAATCGATGTTTATCGTTCAACAGGAGCAGGTGGTCAAGGAGTAAATACCACAGATTCTGCAGTAAGAGTAACTCACTTACCAACTAAAATCGTTGTAACTTGTCAAAATGAAAGAAGTCAGATACAAAATAAGGAACATGCTATACAAGTTTTAAAAACAAAATTACTTTTATTAGAAGAAGAAAAACAAGAAAAAGAACTAAATAATATAAAAGGAGAACATCAAAATATAGATTTTGGTTCCCAAATAAGAAGTTATGTAATGCATCCTTATTCAATGGTAAAAGATCACAGAACAAATATTGAAACAAGTAACGTCTCAAAAGTTTTAGATGGTGATATTGATATGTTTATAGAAGAGAATTTGAAAAGGGGAATGTAAAATGAAATTCTTTACTAACAGAAGCCTAGAAAATATTGATAAAAAAATAGATAATAAAAATATAGTAAGAAGATATACAAAATTTTGTATAGGATGTTTAATAGTTGCTATAGCTTTTAATCTTTTTTTATCACCAAATGAATTAGTACCTGGTGGAGTTGGTGGAGCATCAATTATAATAAATGAAGTATTTAGAATAAATAAATCAGTTTTTATTCTAGTTATAGATTTACTTCTCTTAATATTAAGCTTTATATTTTTAGGTAAAGTAAAAACTAGAGGTTCAATTTTAGGATCATTATTATTCCCAATTTTTGTACAATTAACATCTAATATTAATAACTACATACAAATTGATACCTCCCAATTATTATTATCAGCTATATTTGGTGGAGTTTTATATGGCTTTGGAGCAGGTATTATATTTAAATCTGGATTTACAACAGGTGGTACAGATATCCTAAATCAAATAATTTCAAAATACGCCAAAATAAGTATGGGAAAAAGTATGATTATATGTGATGGTATTATAGTTTTATTATCAGGAATAGTATTTGGTCCTAATATCTTAATGTATTCAATTATTATTTTATATTTAATAAGTTATATGTCAGATAGAGTAATATTAGGAATTTCAGATAGTAAGGCTTTTTATATTGTTACAGATGAAGAAAAAAAGATAAAAGAATACATTATGAAATATTTAAATCATGGAGTAACTGTATTTAATGCTAGAGGAGGTTTTAAAAAAGAAAGAGAACATGTCTTACTTTGTGTACTTCCTACTAAAGATTATTACAAATTAAAAGAAGGAATTCATGAAATAGATCCAGATGCTTTTTTTGTAGTATGTGATGCTTATGAAGTGTTTGGGGGTGAGTAGATGGATAATATAGAAAAAATTATACCTGAAGTTATATTAGAAAATGATATTATAAAAAGAATTAGAAAAAAAAGATTAGTATCTAGATATATTACTTTAATATTTTCATTATTAATATTATCTTTGGTATTTAATATATTTTTAGTATCAACTAATATAGTATCAGGAGGTATAAATGGTATTGCTATAATTTTTAAGAACTTATATAAAATAGATCCTTCAATAGTTATGTTTATTGTATCTGTAACACTATTATTATTAAGTTTTATCTTTTTAGGAGCAGAAAGAACTACAGGATCTATAGTTGCAACATTTATATATCCATTACTAGTAAAATTAACATCTAACATAACTGAATTAATTGCAGTTGATACAAGTGATTTGATTTTAGTATCAATCTTCGTAGGAATTATTGGAGGTTTTGCTAATGGCTTAATTTATAAAACAGGCTTTAGTAATGGTGGACTTCCAATAATTAGTCAGATATTATATGATAAATTTGGTATACCTCCAGGTAAAAGCTCTTTATTTATAAATGGTACGGTAGTATTTATTGGAGGAATATTCTTTGGTTTTACAATGGTTATGTATGCACTTATAATTATTTATATTAATAGTATTATATTAGAAAAAGTAATATTAGGTATAAGTAATAAAAAAGCTTTTTATATAATTACAAATAAAGATGCTAAAATAAAAAAATATATAATAGAAACTTTAAAACATAGTGTTACAACTTTTAATGTAAAAGGAGGATTTTTGAAAAAAAGAGATAATGTTTTATTAACAGTAGTACCATCAAGAGAATATTTTATGGCAGCAGAGGGAATTAAAGAGATAGATCCAGATGCCTTTTTTCTAGTTTGTGACGCTTATCAAGTAGAGGGTGGAAGATAAGTTTAAAATATGGTAGAAATTTCTATATATTAAGACTATGTTCTTCTTTTTTTTTGTCGAAATATGTGTTATACTTTAAATACTAAGGTGGTTGATAATTGATGGACTTAATTAGATTAAGAAATGTAAATAAAAAATATAAAAATGGTGTAACTGCCATATATGATATGAATTTATCAATTAAGAAAGGTTCATTTGTTTTTGTTATAGGTGGAAGTGGTTCAGGAAAAAGTACACTTATTAAAATGTTATACCGTGAAGAAAAACCTACTAGTGGTCAAATTGTAGTAGGTGGTGTTAATGTTGCAAAATTAAGAAATCAAAAAGTTTATAAATTACGAAGAAAATTAGGTATAGTATTTCAAGATTATAGGTTGTTACCAAAATTAACAGTATTTGAAAATGTTGCCTTTGCTATGGAAGTATTAGGAGCTCATAAAGAAGAAACTAGAGAAAAAACTTTAAAAGCTCTTGAAATGGTTGGATTAAAAAATAAAGTTCATAATTATCCAGATCAATTATCTGGAGGAGAACAACAACGTGTTGCAATAGCAAGAGCGATAGTTAATGATCCAAAATTACTATTATGTGATGAACCTACAGGAAACTTAGATCCAGAAATGAGTATGGAAATTATGAAGGTACTAGAAAATATTAATAAAAAAAGAGGTACAACAATTTTAATGGTTACACATGATAAAGAAATAGTTAATAAAATGAAAAAACAAGTAATTACATTAAAAGATGGACGATTAATTAATAATATAGAGAAAGGAACATATAACGATGAAGATATTTAGGATGTTAGGAAGAAGCATTAGAGATGCTTTCAAAAGTGTATTTAGAAATTTTAGTCTATCTTTAGCCTCTGTATCTTGTATAACTATAACTCTTATAATAGTTGCAGTATCTATAATTGCATCACTTAATGTTGAAAATTTTACTAAAGAAATAGAAAGTGATTTAACAATAGTTGTATTCCTAGATCAAGATGTAGATAAATCAGATATAAAATCTGTGACTAATCAGATAAAAGAACTAGATAATATTGATTCATATAAATTTAAAGATAAAGAACAAGTAAAAAAAGAAATGCAAGATGAATCAGCAGTATTTAAATCAGTTATGTCTGAATGGACTGAAGAAGATAATCCATTAAAAAATACTTTTCAAATAAAAGTAAAAGATGCAACTAAAATATCTAAAACTGCTAAAAAAATAGAAAAAATGAAACATGTATCATTAGTTAGATATGGTGAAGGAATGGTAGATAAGTTAGTTAGAGCTTTCTCATCAATTGAAAAAGTAGCTTATGGAGTAGTTATAGCATTAATAGTAGTAACTATATTCTTAATAATTAATACAATAAAATTAACTATATTTTCTAGAAAAAGAGAAATTAGTATTATGCGTTTAGTAGGTGCAAGTAACTTTTCAATTAAAACACCATTTATTATTGAAGGTATGATACTAGGTCTTATTGGTTCAATTATACCAGTGATTTTAACAACATTCGGATATTTAACATTCTATAAACACTTTGATGGATATTTATTTACTGAACTTATAAAACTAATTAAGCCAGAACCATTTATATATACTACTTCAATAATAGTAGTAATAATTGGAATAATAGTAGGTATGATAGGTAGTGCAAGTGCAGTAAGGAAGTACTTAAAAGTTTAATGAAAAATAAAGTAATTACTATAACTTCATTTTTAATAATATTATTTGCCTTTGTAGCACTACCGAAGGATGTTTCTGCTGTAACATTAAAACAATATGAAGAGGATGTAAATAAATATGTTAATGAATTAAAAGAAAAAGAAAGTAAATTAGCAAAAAGTAAAGAAGAAGTAGAACAAGTTAAAAAAAATATAGCAACAATTGAATCACAAATAACAGAAACAACTAATAATATTAAAACATTAGAAGATGAAATAGATAAAAGTAATAAGGAAATAGATAATAAAAAAGAGCAAAGTAAGAAAATAATAAAATATTATCAGATTATGAATGAAGGCGAATCATATATTGAATATATTTTTGGAGCTACTAGTATAACAGATATGATTTACAGAATGTCTGTTGTAGAACAATTAACTGATTATAATCAAAAAGTTGTTAAAGAACTAACAGATTTGATTAATAAAAATAAAGCAAAAAAAGAAGAGCTTGCAAAAAAACAAGAAGAGCTTTCTAAATTAAAGAAAAATTTACAAAGTGAAAAAGAAAGAATAGAACAAAATATTCTTAGTATAGAAGGAACAATTCCAAATACTAAAGATTCAATAAAAGCTAGTCAATCAAAAGTAGACTATTATAAAGCAAAAGGTTGTAAATCAAATGATGTTATTGGTATAGATTGTGCCGTTGTTCCAAAGGTAAGTGGCTCATCTTCTAGTTTACCTCCAGGAGTAACTGTAGGACCAAATGGTTTTAGACTTCCAATAGTAGGAGGTAGAATATCTCAAGGCTATGGAGGAGGACATAAAGGAGTAGATTTCTCATTTTGGGGAAGATGCGGTGAGCCAATTTATGCAGTGGCTGCAGGAACAGTCTATTACGTAGGAAGTGGAAAAGATAATTATGGTGCAAAAATGGTGTTAATTGTCCATAATGTTAATGGCAGACTTGTATTTTCACAATATGCTCATTTACAAGGATATAATGTAAGTGAAGGACAAAACGTAGATGTTAATACTGTAATTGGATATATGGGAAGTACTGGCTATTCATCAGGTTGTCATCTTCATTTAGAAATGTCAAATGATTATGGTTGGGATTACAATGCAAGTTATAATACATATATAAAACATATAGTAAGTCCATTTACATATATACAACTATAATACCTATAAAAAAATACTTATAAATTAAGTATTTTTTTCTTGCAATAATTATAAAGATAAGTATAATATATATAAAATCTTAATAAATGAGGAATTTTTATGAGAAAACAAATAGTTAAGAATAATTTTTTTTCAAATGAGAATAAAAAATATTTATATAATAGAAACATAAAATATTTACTTGATAATAATGAAATGAATATTGAAATGTATAAATCATTAACTAATAAGGAATTATTAACAGATGAAAATAAACTTAAAATTGCCAAAGTATTAGTAGTAGAAGATTTTAATATAGCAGGAGAATTAATTAAAAATATTAATAAAGAAAAATATGATTTAGAATCTTGTGTAGTAGAGAAAATGATAAATGAGCAAAAAATATATAATGAATTATCAGAAGATCAAAAAAAAATTTTTGCTAAAGCAAAAGAAATGGGAAAAATGTATCTAGAAATAAAAAACTTTAGAGAAGCTTATGATTGGTATACAATGGGTTTATATGTAACTAAACATCCAGTATTCTATTATTACATAGGAAAAACTTTTTATAAATTAGGAAAAAATCTTGAGGCTAGATCATGGTTTAACGATTATAGAGTATGTGGTGGAGAAAAATTTACAAAGTCAATGTTATATTTAGGAAAGATATATCAAAATTGGAATAATATTGATAAAGCATTAAAACTTTTTAGTACTGCTGATATAATAGATGAAACATTAGGAAATAGTAATCATTATAAGATTGTATACAATTTACACAAAGAAAAAAGTAAAATTATTTAATAATTTTGCTTTTATTTTTTATTAATAAATCAATTATATCTTTTTTATCAGTAAATAAACAGTCAGTAAGTATTTTTTTCTGTTTAATATTAAAAAAATAATTTATAATTAGAAAATCATTAGGCTTATATTTATAACCTTTTCTTTTTAAATAATTACAAGTAAAAAACTTACAAGGTAAACAATTAATAGTACAATGATTTTTATCCAAATATTTACAAACTTTTCCTTTAGTATAGCAGCAACCATATTTAAGTATTTCTATATTAAATTTATTTAATAAACATCTTTTTCTACAGCATATATTATTTTTAAAATCACAAATATTATAATTATTAAATCGCTCGTCTAATTCTTTACTAACATAATCATATATATAAGAGTATCTTTTATTTAAATCATCAATATTATCTGCCTCATATATTGCTACTAATTCATTAAGATAATATATATTATCATTATTTTCGATATAAAATAAATATTTTGTAGTATTAATTTCAAACTTGTTAATAACTTTAATTAAATATTTATATAATTTTAATAAAACTTTATTATCATAATATTTAATATTAATTTTTATTGCGTCAAATTTATTATATAAATTAATATTATCTATATTAGAATTAATACTATCATCATTAATCTCAAAATATTTTAAATCTTCATTTACAATACCAATTTTTTTATTTATTTTTCTTTTAATCATAAAATCATCTCTATAAAAATTATATCATGTATTTTAAACAATATAAAAAAATAGTTCCATAAAGAACTATCTTTGTTGTCTTTTAACTAATTTTGCTTGAACAACAATTCTACCACCTTCATTGTTTTGACAGGTTGATAGAGTAAGTATATTATTATTTATATTTACTGGAGTATCAATTGGTGCAACATTTCTTTGCTTCATTGTATCAAGCCATTGTTGTTTAGCATTTGGTGATGAAAAACTAGTTGTAATATAATATCCTTCACTTTTTATAGTATAAATTGAGAATATTTGGAAAATCATGTTTTCTTTAGGTGTTGATAACCATATAGCGTAATTATCTTTATTACTTTGCCAATTTTTTGTAAGTGCATATTTTAAAGATCCAAATACAGTTTTATCAAGTCTACCATGACCATAAATAACAGTATTATCACTCAAACTATTAATGTTATTTCTATAATCCATAAATACCCATCCTGCATCATTTCTAGTTTTATCAAAAGCATGATTAAGGTAATAATCATTATTATTAGTTTGAACTACAGGATAATTAATATTAGTATTTTTCATATGAATATACGCTACAGTATCTTTGTTTTTTGCAAGTAAACTATTAAAGTCAACTTCATAAAAAGGAAGACCAACATAATACCAGTAATCACTTTCTTTATCGGTATTAGGTTCAAGAATTTCTCCTTCATTATCATTCTTTTTGACTTTAACTTCATCTTTTATATCATGATTTATTTTTTTAATTTTTTGATTATCTTGATACCATGAATATATTTTAAATATTGAAAAAATCATTATATCAAGAAAGAAAATTATAAGAATCCAAAATGTTAATAGACTAATTTTTTTCTTCTTTTTCTTTATTCTTTTTTTAATTTTAACTTTTTTCTTTGACATGATATCACCTCATTTCACACATAATATAGTATAACATAATTTACATTATATTATATAATTATTTGATAAAAAATAATAATTTTACAAAAAATATTGACTCGGGGGGGGGGTAGTTATTGTATAATACTAATATGAAGGGAGAGAAAATAATGAAAAAAGTTAAAATGATGATGGTTATTGTATTAGCAACTTTTATGGTAATGCCAGCAGTATTTGCTCTTGATAATATTACTACATATGGTGAAGTTACTGATATTACAGGTACTAGTGGAAAACATACAGATAATTATAAAGCACCTAAAAAACAGGCTGATGAAAACAATAAAACTACTACTTTTGATATTACTGAAGGTGAATTAGAAGTAATCGATAAAACTGCAGCTGCTGGAATACCTGATGAATATGATGATTCTACTTTATTTGGTATTGCTGTTAAAGCTCCAACACCTAGTACAGGATTAGAAAAAGCTTGCTGGGTAAGACCTGGAGAAACAACTTGTAAAGCAGATTCAGATGCAATAGTAGATGGTCCTGAAGGTACTTATACTTTATGGATTTCATTTAAGGCATCAGAACTAAAAGCAGCAATTGAAGCTGATGGAGAAAATGCTGTTATAGAAAAAACAGTTAAACTTCAATGGGGTGGAAAAGACGATAATAATAATGTTCAAACAATTATTGTTAGACTTCATGCTGCTAATGTAACTTTGAAAAATGATCCAACTGCAAGTGATACTATAGCTGAAGGTTCAGAGTTTACTGAAGAAGATAAAGTAGAAGCAATTGCTGTATATAATGAAACTCATCCAAAAACAACAGCAGAAGAACAAAAACAAGAAGCAAACCCAAATACATCAGATATTAACTTATATTTATTATTAAGTTTAATAGCAGTAAGTGGATGTGGAATAGCATATACAGTAAAAAGAAGATTTAATTAATAAAGAGAAGCCTGTAGGCTTCTTTTTTGCTTTATTGTTTTATAATGTAAATAGCAAAACGAATTATAAAAAAATATTGACCTGGGGGGGGGTAGTTATTGTATAATACTGGTATGAAGGGAGAGAAAATAATGAAAAAAATTATGATGTTAGCAACAATATTAGTTGCAGGGTTATTTATTATGCCAAATGTTTATGCAGAGTATAATGGTGAAACTGGTACAGTAACTGAAAATTCCGGTAAAGATTCAGTTGGTGATAGTAATGTTACAGGTGTGGTTGATTCTACAGATCCAAAAAATGTAGTAATCACTTATAATGCATTAAGCTTAAAAGTTATTGGACAAAATGATGGTGGTCAAAATAGAGGAAAGGATGCTGCTTGGGTTGGATTCCATATTGAAACTCCAACGGGTGCAGAAGTTTCTACAGCTAAGTTTAAAGTTGGTGATGATGCAACATTTGGAAATACTGCTGATAAAGATGGTAATTATTACTTTAGTATAACTGCAGAAGATTTACAAAAAGCAATAGATAGTGGTACTCCAATAATTAAAAAGATTTCTTTTAGTTGGGATGGAACAGGTGATGAAGTAGATCAAACAGTTACAATTATCATTGATCCAGCAAAAGTTGTATTAACAGCTAAAGATAGTGATGAAGTTGAATTTAATGGTCCAGAAGAAAAGCAACAATTAGATGAACAAAAAGCAAAAGAAGCAGAAGCTGCTGCTGCTAAAGAAGAAAAAGAAGAAAATAACCCAAATACATCAGATATTAACTTATACTTACTATTAAGTTTAATAGCAGTAAGTGGATGTGGAATAGCATATACTGTTAAAAGAAGATTTAATTAAGATATAAGAAACCCTTGGGTTTCTTTTTTTATGTTATAATAATTATAGGTGATAAGTATGAAAAAAATTATAATGATTATATTAGTTATTATATTAATATGTGGATTTATTTATATTAAAAATTATAGTAAGGATAAACCTGAAAATAATACTAAAAAACAAGTTAAAGAAGTAGTTAAGAATGATTTAGTAAGCTATAATAAAAACCTAAAAGTATTAAATAATAAACTTGTTAATAGTAAAGGTGAAAATATAGTTTTACGAGGTGTTAGTACTCATGGAATACAATGGTATAGAAAATTTGCTAATGAACATAATATGAAAATATTAAGAGATGAGTGGGGAGCTAATGTGTTTAGAATTGCCATGTATACATCAGAAGGTGGATATTTAAGTAATAATTCTATAAAAAATGATGTAAAAGAAATAGTAGATATTGCAATAGATTTGGATATGTATGTAATAATTGATTGGCATATATTAAGTGATGGAAATCCAATGGATCATATTGAAGAAGCAAAAATCTTTTTTAGTGAAATGAGTAAAAACTATAAAAACACTCCAAATATTATATATGAAATTTGTAATGAACCTAATGGTAATATAACATGGAGTAATAATGTAAAACCTTATGCAGAAGAAATAACAAAAATAATAAGGAAAAATAGTAACAATATTATAATTGTTGGAACAACTAATTGGTGTCAAAATTTAGAAGATGCATTATATAATCCTTTAGAAGATAACAATACAATGTATGCATTACATTTTTACTCTGGAACTCATGGCTATATGAGAGATAAAATAAAAAATATAATTGATAAAATTCCAATATTTGTAAGTGAATGGGGAACTGGAGAAGCAGATGGAAATGGGCAAATCAATATTAAAGAATCAGATGAATGGTTAAGTGTACTAAAGGAAAATAATATAAGTTGGGTTAATTGGTCATTATCAGATAAAGCAGAAACTACTGCTATATTAAAACCTAATACAGATGAATATAGCCTAGATGATGAAAATTTAACTGAAAGTGGTAAATACATTAAAAAAATTATGCAGTCATATAAGTAATGTCAAATAAAAAAATATATTATAAAACAATATATTTTTTATTAATTTAACCATTTAATTTTTTTAAATATATATTTGCAAATTTTTTCCTGCAAATTATTTGGTATTGGACTTCCTCCAGCGTGTTTATGTCCTCCACCATTATAAAATTTAGCTATTTCATTTACATCTACATTATCTTTATCCGCTCTATAACTTACTGAACGATCTACATTTATTACAACAGCGATATCTATATCAGGATTATTTTCTACAATAGCATGACCCAATGCACTACGATTTTTCTCTGCAAATACAATTCCTACAGGTATATTTCTAATTTTAGCTTTCCTAACATGTTTTAATTTTTCATTAATATATCTATTATTTCTTTCTTCTTCTATTTTTAATAGTGTATTTTCCGTATTAGTAAATGAAAATGTGTCATTATTTAAAATATATTCATAAAAATTATTAATATATTCTTCTCTTCCATAAATTGAATATAAATTTCCTAATTTGAAAGCATCATCTTTTAATTTGTCAGTAAAATCATATGTATCTAGTTGACGTACTAATTCAATTAATTGTAATACGACTTTCTTTTTTAATATAGGTAAATTATATTTATCCCTTAAGTATTTAAAAAACAAAGTTGTACCACATTCCTTTTTACCTTTTTCCTCTACAATAATGTTAATAAAAGAATATTTATTTAAATTTATTCTACTTTCATGATGATCATAAATAGTAATTTTCTCATTTAAGATTTCATTATTATCAATTTCTAAAGCCAAAGAGTCACTAATACATAAATCAACAATATAAATGTGTTCAAAGTCATTATGATATTCTAAAACCTTTTTAACTATATTATCTACTTCATTAACTTCACAAGAATGAATTTCTATATCATCAAAAACAAGTTTAGCTAAAATTATAGGAAAAGCCCCATCAGAATCAGCACTATGTGTAATTAAACATACTTTCTTCATTTACTCAACTCCTTATAAAATATTCTATATATATGATAACATATTAATTTTAAAATTCTACTATCTTTAAATAAAAAATAATGATAAACTAATTATAGGGTAGTGAGATTATGAAAAAGAATAATATTTTGGAAAAAATAACTGATATTTATATATTTATAATTATAATATTATTTCCTATTATTATAGATAACACAGGATATTTTCATATATTAGAATGTAAATGGAAAGCCTTCTTCTTTATTTTTATATTTTATTTACTTGCGCTTATTATAGGATTAATTATAAATAAAATTAAAACTAAAACTAGTTATTTGAAAACAATACATTTAAATAAAATTCAATATTCATTATTAATATTATTACTTGTTGTTTTTATTTCATACTTAATATCTCCTTTTAGTAGAACAAATAATTTATTAATTGGAGCAGGTAGGGGAGAAGGCTTAATAATTACTACATTTTATATCCTATCAGCTTTATTAATTTCTATATTTGGAAAATTTAAAAAGAAATATTTATTATATTTTTCTATATCATCTATATTAGTTAGTTTTATTGGTTTATTACAATATTTAGGTTATAATCCATTTTATTTATATAAAAATAATATAGGATTTCATAATAGTTTTTACATAACAACTATAGGAAATATAGATACTATTTCTGCATATTATTCTCTATTTCTTTCAGTATCATTTATTTCATATGTTTTCTTTGAAAATAAAAAAATAGAAAATATTTTTCATATAATATCATTATTTCTGGGATTATTTCTTTTTGGAATAATTAATGTATCAAGTGGTAAAGTAGCAATTATTTTGACACTTCTTATTATAAGTCCAATTTTAATTTTAAATAGTAAATATATGAAGAAAAGTTTTATATCATTAGCTATATTTTTACTTGCTTATGGATTTAATATATTTTTAAACGCAAAGTATTATTATAATTTAGAAAAAATTCAAATAAATCCAACATTTAATAAAATTATACTTTTTTTCATAATAGGTATCATAATATTATTATTTTTAGCTTATAAATTTAGTAAAATAAAATATGATTTAACTAAAAATAAGAAAAAATTAAAGCGATTATATTTAACTATATTATGTATAAGTCTTGTATTTTTAACTTTAGTATTTTTTATTGATTTTCATAGTGAAACTTTATCTGGAATACATTCATTATTACATGGATCATTTAAAGATGAAATTGGATCATATCGAATTTTTCTATGGAAAAGAACTTTGAAGTTATTTCCAAATTATCCTATTTTTGGTAGTGGACCTGATAGTTTTTCAATTCAATTTATGAGTCAATTTACAGAAGATATTAAAAGTATCGGACCACTTACAATAAATGATACTGCTGCAAATGTTTATTTAACAATACTTATAAATTATGGAATAGTAGGCTTATTATCTTATGTATGTTTATTTTATCTTTTAATAAAAAATACAATTAAATATGGAAAAGAAAATAAATTTCTATTAATACCAATTATATGTTATTTAATTCAAGACTTTTTCAATCTTTCTGTAGTAATTATAAGTCCAATCTTTTGGTTAGTTATAGGATTATGTATAACCAATATAAAAATTGTAGATAAAAAATTATCTAAATAAAACAAATTATATCTTATAACTTTACAGTACATAAAAAATACTATTTAACTAATATTTACAATTATTTTTATAATTGATACAATATATAAAAATAGGAAAGGAAAATATATTATGGATGAAAAAGAAATAAATGTAAATAAAAAAAGTAATAAAGTTTTAATAATAGTAATAGTTATTTTAGTATTAATTATTATTGGAATGGGATTATATATTGCGTATGATAAAGGTATGATCTTTTCAAGCACTGATAAAGAAATTAAAGAATCAAAAAAGACAAAGCAAATTGATAAAAGTAAAAAAACAGAAGATAATGAAGTAAAGGAATTAGATATTACAAAATGTATAAATAATAATGATAAATACAGTAATGCAACTGATAAAGAAGAAAATGTTGGTCTTTCTATGACAATTAATTCAGATAAGAGATCTGTAACATTAAATATTGACTGGTCTAAGTTTGGGCCTTTAAGTACTGCATCAGCATATCCTTCTTCAGTAGAATCATATCAAATAAAGGGATTTACAAAAGATGTTCAAAGTGTTTTTGTTGGTGAAGTGGGACAAGACTCAATGGGAATAACCTTATTTTATTTAATGGATGATAAAACAGTAGAATATACACCAATGTTTATTCAAAAAACAGATAGTAAAAATAATACTTATTATGAAATGAACTATACATATAATTATGCTGCTGATAATAGTATATCTGAACAATATTTTATGACAAAGGGAGCTTTAAACGGAATAGATGGTGTTATAAAATTATATACTGCAAGTAGACCAGATGGAATAACTACTATTGGTGCTAAAGCAGATGGAAGTTTTTATGATTTAGGAATTGCTATTAAGTAAAATTTATAAATAAAATAATACAAACAAGGATATATTATATATTCCTTGTTTTTTCATTGCAAAAATGCTAAAATAAATGACGAAAAACCATTATTTATATTAAAAAAATTAATTTATAACTAATAATAAGCCATAGAAAGGAGGAAAAGATGTTTAAAATTCACTCAAAATATAAACCAAATGGAGATCAACCACAGGCTATAGAAAAATTAGTAAATGGTATCAATAAAGGTAAGAAATACCAAGTTTTATTAGGGGCAACCGGAACTGGGAAAACTTTTACGATTGCAAATGTAATTGAAAAGATAAATAAACCAACCCTTGTTTTAGCACACAACAAAACTTTAGCAGGACAACTTTATTCTGAATTTAAAGAATTATTTCCAGATAACCATGTGTGCTATTTCGTAAGTTATTATGATTATTATCAACCAGAAGCATATGTACCATCAACTGATACTTATATTGAAAAAGATTCATCAATAAATGATGAAATAGATGAATTAAGGCATGAAGCTACTAGTAGTTTATTATCATATGATGATGTAATAGTAGTAGCAAGTGTATCATGTATTTATGGTATTGGTGAAGTAGAAGAATATAAAAATAAGATGATTACACTAACAGTTGGAGATAAAGTAGAAAGAAATAAAGTATTAACAAAACTAGTTGAAATGCTATATGAAAGAAATGATTTAGATTTTAAAAGAGGAACATTTCGTGTTAGAGGAGACATATTAGAAGTAATTCCTGCTTATGAAAATACGAAAGGATATAGGATTGAATTTTTTGGAGATGAAATAGATAGAATTAGTGAAATAGATTCATTAACAGGTGTAGTTTTAAATAATAAAAAAACAATAAGCCTATTTCCAGCAAGTCACTTTGTTGTCAGTGATGATAAATTAAAAGCTGCTATTAAAAGAATTAAAAACGAGTTAAAAGAACGATTAGAGGAACTTAAAGCAGATAATAAACTTTTAGCGGCAGAACGTCTAGAGCAGAGAACTAATTATGATATAGAAATGCTAGAAGAAACAGGTTTTTGTTCTGGTATAGAAAATTATTCTGCACCTATGGCAGGAAGAAAAAAAGGCGAAACTCCAACAACATTAATGGATTTCTTCCCAGATGATTATTTATTAGTAGTAGATGAATCTCATGTCACCTTGCCACAAGTTAGAGGAATGTATAATGGGGATAGAGCTAGAAAAATGAATTTGGTTGAATATGGTTTTCGTCTTCCAAGTGCACTTGATAATAGACCACTAAAATATGATGAATTTGAAAATAAAATAAATCAAGCAATATATATTTCTGCAACACCAGGTGATTTAGAATTAGAATATACTAATAATCATTTTATAGAGCAAATTATAAGACCCACAGGTTTATTAGATCCAACTGTAGAAGTTAGAAAAACAG
The DNA here is from genome assembly GCA_947632545.1 of uncultured Bacilli bacterium. Taxonomy (GTDB): domain Bacteria; phylum Bacillota_I; class Bacilli_A; order RF39; family UBA660; genus UMGS995. Next base: position 25,909 of record CANRPP010000010.1, read on the forward strand.
AAGGTCAAATAGATGATTTAATAGGAGAAATAAGAGATAGAATAGAAAAAAATGAAAGAGTATTAGTAACAACATTAACTATTAGAATGAGTGAAGAATTAACTAATTATTTAAAAGATCTAGATATAAAAGTTGCTTACTTACATTCAGAAATTAAAACTTTAGAAAGATTACAAATTATTCATGATTTAAGAATAGGTAAATATGATGTAGTTGTAGGTATAAACTTATTAAGAGAAGGTATTGATATACCAGAAGTATCTTTAATTGCTATATTAGATGCTGATAAAGAAGGATTCTTAAGAAGTACAAGAAGCCTAATTCAAACAATTGGTAGATGTGCAAGAAACTCTAATGGTCATGTAATTATGTATGGTGATAAAATAACAGATTCTATGAATGACGCTATAGAAGAAACTAAAAGACGTAGAAAAATACAAGAAGAATATAATATTAAAAATAATATAACACCAACAACAATAAAAAAAGAAATAAGAGAAGTAATTAGTAATATAGATTTAGATAATGAAAATAATAAAACCAAAAAGTTAACTAAAAAAGAAATTGAAAAAAATATAGAAGAATTAGAGCAAGAAATGAGAGAAGCTGCTAAAAATTTAGACTTTGAACGCGCTATGGAATTAAGGGATATTTTATTTGAAATGAAGAGTCAGTAAAAATTATTTTAAGTTATTTTCTACTTTTTTTCGACAAAATATTGACTGAAAAAATGGTTAGATATATAATATTAGGTATAGGAGAGAATAAGTATGAAGAAAAATATAATTTTTGTAGTAGTAATTATAAGCATTGTAGTATTATGTCCAAATGTCTATGCTAGAAGCATAAACTCTAAATATATAATACCAACAATAAGTATTAAGGAATTAAAAGGTCAATTATATGAAGGAGAAACTCCTTATGGCAGTGGTCAAAGTAGTACTAGTCCATATGGAGGTAGTGGTAGTAGTACAGGTCAAGAAACAGATGCAGAAGTGGAAAAACAATTAAAAGATTTACAACAAAAGTTAGCAGATGCAAATTCAACAATTGAAGAATTAAGAAAACAATTATCAAATTCATATCAAAACGAACAAGATTATAAGAAAAAAATAGAAAATTTACAAAGCCAAGTAGAATCATTACTATCTCAATTGGAACAGAAAAATAAACAGTTAGATGACTTAAAATCACAATCAAATACAGATTTAGAATCATTAACCAAAAGACTTCAAGAATTAATGGATAAAGTTGCAACCTTAAATCAAAAATTACAAGAAGCAGAAAAAACAGGTAGTGTAGATGAAGATTTAAAAAAAGAGATTATAGATGTTAATGGAGACATAGCAGATTTGGAAAAGGATGTAAAAAATAAATTGAATGAAGCAGCTGATAATTCTCAAAAGGTAAATGTAGGAGATACTTTTAAGGCAGCTTATATAGGATATATAGTAGGAGCTATCATATTCATATTAGGAGTCGCAGTGATTGTTAAAACATATATAGATAATAAAAAAGCAGAAAATGGAAGTGTATAAAATTAAATTTTAACAAATAACTAAAATGTTATTTGTTTTTTTTTGGTAAAGACAATTTGTAAAAATAGTGTTATAATATACGACAGGTGATGTATTATGGAAAATAATATAGTTATAAAAGGTGCCAGAGAGAATAATTTAAAGAATATAAATATTGAACTACCTAAAAATAAATTAATTGTTATGACAGGCTTATCAGGAAGTGGAAAAAGTAGTTTAGCGTTTGATACTATTTATGCAGAAGGACAAAGAAGATATGTAGAAAGTCTATCTAGTTATGCTAGACAATTTTTAGGTGGCAGTGAAAAACCAGATGTAGATAGCATTGAGGGACTATCACCTGCAATTAGTATTGATCAAAAAACAACTAGTAAAAATCCTAGATCAACAGTGGGAACTGTAACAGAAATATATGATTATTTAAGACTTTTATTTTCTCGTGCTGGTACAGCTTATTGTCCAAATCATCATGTGCCAATAACTAGACAAAGTGTAGAGGAAATAACCAATAAAATATTAGAATATAATGAAGGTACTAGAATTATTATATATGCACCTATCGTTCATCATGAAAAAGGTACTCATAAAGACTTATTAGATAAATTAAGAAAAGAAGGATATGTTAGAGTAAGAGTTAACAATGAAAATTATGATTTGTCAGAAGAAATTAACCTAGAAAAAAATAAAGCAGATGATATTGATGTAGTAATAGATAGAGTTGTAATAAAAGAAGATTCAAGAAGTAGAATTAGTGAAGCTGTAGAAGCAGCTACTAAATTAGCAAATGGTAAAGTAGTAGTTGAAATATTAGGAGAAAATAAAAAAGAAATAGTATTCTCTGAAAATTTTGCCTGCCCATATTGTGAATTTTCACTTCCAGAAATAGAACCTAGATTATTTAGTTTTAATGCCCCATTTGGAGCATGTCCTGATTGTAAAGGTCTAGGAATAAAATTGAGTATAGATGAAAATTTAGTAATTCCAAATAGAGATTTAAGTATTAATGAAGGTTGTATAAAAACATTAAGTGATGATCAAGAAGGAATTTATTATAAAAAATTAGAATGTGTATGTAAACATTATAAAATAGATATGGATAAACCATTTAAAAAATTATCTAAAAAACATCAAGATATAGTTTTATATGGTTCACCTGATATTATCCACTTTAACTATAAAACTAAAGGTGGAAATATCATGAATAATAAAGATTTTTATGAGGGAATAATTAACAATTTAGAAAGACGTTATATGGAAACAAGTAGTACTTGGATAAGAGAATGGTTAGAAAATTATATGATAGAGCACACTTGTGAAACATGTCATGGTGCGAGATTACAAGATGCTGTTTTAGCAGTTAAAATAAATAAAAAAAGCATTTATGAAGTAACATGTATGAGTATTAAAGAATTAATAGAATTTTTTAATAACTTAAAATTATCAGAAGAAAAAAGAAAAATTGCAGAATTAGTAATTAAAGAGATTCAAGCAAGATTAGATTTTTTAAAAAATGTAGGACTTGAATATTTAACATTAGCAAGAAGTGCAGCAACCTTATCAGGTGGAGAAGCTCAAAGAATCAGACTTGCTACTCAAATAGGTTCTAAACTAACAGGTGTTTTATATGTTCTAGATGAACCAAGTATTGGACTTCATCAAAGAGATAATCAAAAATTAATAAATTCACTATTAGAAATGAGAGATTTAGGTAATACTTTAATTGTTGTAGAACATGATGAAGATACAATGTTAGCTGCTGATATGCTAGTAGATATTGGACCTGGTGCAGGAGATAAAGGTGGTTATGTTGTAGCTAGTGGTACTCCAAAAGAAGTTATGAAAAATAATGATAGTATCACAGGAAAATATTTAAGTGGTAAATTAAAAATTAATATTCCAGAAAAAAGACGTAAAGGAAATAAAAAATTCATAACTATAATTGGAGCAAAAGAAAATAATTTAAAAGACATTGATGTGAAAATACCATTAGGAACTTTTACTTGTGTAACTGGAGTTTCTGGAAGTGGTAAAAGTAGTTTAATTAATGAAATTTTATGTAAATCAATTAGTCAAAAACTATATAAATCTAAAGTTTCCCCTGGTAAACATAAAAAAATAAATGGATTAGAAAACATAGATAAAATTGTAGATATTTCACAATCTCCAATAGGTAGAACTCCTAGAAGTAATCCTGCTACTTATACAAGTGTATTTGATGATATAAGAACACTTTTTACAACTACAAAAGAGGCTAAAATGTATGGTTATTTAAAAAACAGATTTTCATTTAATGTAAAAGGTGGAAGATGTGAAGCCTGCCGTGGTGATGGTGTAAAAAAAATAGAAATGCACTTTTTACCAGATGTATATGTTGATTGTGAAGTATGTCATGGAACCCGTTACAATAGAGAAACATTAAAAATTAAATACAAAGGTAAAAATATTGCAGAAGTTTTAGATATGAGAGTAACAGAAGCCATAAAATTTTTTGAAAATGTTCCTAAAATAAAAAATAAATTACAAGTATTAGAAGATGTAGGACTTGGTTATATTAAACTAGGTCAAAGCGCACCAACATTATCAGGAGGAGAAGCTGAAAGAGTAAAACTTGCTAAAGAATTACAAAAAAAAGCAACAGGCAAAACCCTATTTGTTTTAGATGAACCAACTACAGGACTTCACACTGATGATATAAAAAGGTTACTTGCAATTTTACAAAAAATAGTAGATAATGGTGATACAGTAGTAGTTATAGAACATAACCTAGATGTTATAAAAGTAGCAGATTATATTATAGATTTAGGACCAGAAGGTGGAGATTTAGGAGGTAATATAGTTGCAACAGGAACACCTGAAGAAGTAAGTAAAGAAAAAACTTCATACACAGGACAATTCTTGAATAAGATTTTAAAGAGGTGATGTATTTGCAATTAGTTATTAAAGATAAGAAAAAAATTCGTATAAATAAAATCTTTGAAAGCTTACTTTATATAATTGGTTATACAATATCATTTATAATCGTAACAAACCTATTTGATAGTGTTTATATTGATTTAGGACATTATTTGATATATTCAATACTAATAGTAATAATACTATCACTTCTTAATAAAACAATAAAACCAATTTTAGTAACTCTAACTATACCAATAACTGGAATTACTTTAGGAATATTTTATTTATTTATAAACTTATTTATGTTAAAATTAACTGATTGGATATTTGGTAAGCATTTTCAGTTAGAAAATATTTACATAGCTTTTTTTGTAGCAATACTTTTATCAATAGTTAATTTTTTAATAGAAAATATAATAATAAAACCAATATTAAAAGGGGTAAAGAAACATGAATAGAATTGCATTAGATTTAGGCTTTATACAAATATACTGGTATTCAATATTTATTTTTCTTGCGGCACTTTCAGCTTGCATAGTAATATATTTAGAATGTAAAAAAAGAGAAATAGATAGTGATATTATTAGTAATATAGCTTTTAGTACCATAGTAAGTGGAATAATAGGCGCTAGAATATATTATGTATTATTTAATCTTGATTATTATATGGCTAATCCAATTGAAATATTAGAAATATGGAATGGTGGTCTTGCAATACATGGTGGAATGATTGCAGGAGCTATTAGTGTTATAATAAATTGTAAAAAATATAATATTAATGTATTACAAATGATAGATATCATTGTAGTAGGTTTAATTCTTGGACAAGCTATAGGTAGATGGGGTAATTTCTTTAATAGTGAAGCATATGGAGCAGTAACAACATTAAAACATTTACAAAATCTGCATTTACCAAATTTTATAATAAATGGTATGTATATTTTAGGAGAATATAGAAAACCAACATTTTTATATGAATCAATATTAGATATAATTGGTTTTATAGTGTTATTAATATTTAGAAGAAAAAAAGATGTAAAAAAAGGACAAGTTACCGGTTTATATTTTATGTGGTATGCAGTAATAAGATTCCTTATTGAAGGAAGTCGTGCTGATAGTTTAATGTTAGGTAATTTCAAAGTAGCTAGAATAGTGTCTATAATTATGTTTATTATTGGATTAAAATTATTTAGATATTATAAAGGAAGAATAATAAATACATTTGGTAATTTATATGAGGGAGATCAATCTGAAAAAGAAAAAAGGCCACTATTTTATAAGAGTAAAGATGAAATGATAAAAAAATAGATAAAACGATAAAAGTATCGTTTTTTTTTAATAAATATTATATAATTATAATGGGGTGATAAAATGCATAAGAAAGTAGTTGTACTAGGTGGAGGTACAGGTATGTCCTATTTATTAAGAGGATTAAAAGAATTTCCATTAGATATTACAGCAATAATAACAGTATCTGATAATGGTAGATCTACTGGAAAACTTAGACGTGAATTTAATACACCTGCTGTTGGAGATATAAGAAAAGTAATAACAAATTTATCTGGAACTGATGAACCTATAAAAAAAATGATGAGTTATAGATTTGAAACATCAAGTGATTTAAATGGTCATGCTGTAGGAAATTTAATTTTAACATCAATGTTAGATATAACTGGTTCTTTAAAAGAGTCAATTGCATGTTTGTCAAAACTATTAGATGTAAAACATAAAGTTTTACCTATTTCAGAAGATTCGAATTTAACTTTAATGGGTAAAGATATTAATGGAAATATAATAGAAGGAGAAGAAGAAATAACAAAATCACATAAAAAATTTGAGCGAATTTACTATAAAGAAGAACCAAAAGTTTTAGATGAAGTATTAACTTCAATAGAAGAAGCAGACTTGATAATTTTTAGTATGGGTAGTTTATATACAAGTATTCTTCCAAATATTATTTGTTCAGAAGTAAAAGAATCTTTAAATAAAGCAAAAGCACCAATAATGTATTTATGTAATGCAGTAACACAACCAGGTGAAACTGATAATTATTCAGTAGGTGATCATGTAGAACTTTTAAATAAATACTTGGATGCTAAAAAAATTGATGTTGTAATCGCAAGTAATACTAAAATAGATAAAAAAATAGCAAAAAAATATGAAACTGAAGAACAAAAAGATCTTGTAAAAATAGATTATGGTAAAATAAATAAACTAAATGTAGAACTAATTGAGTCAGATTTAATAGTAGTTGAAGATAATACATTAAGACATAATAGTATTAAATTAAGTTCTATAATATTTTCTTATTTAATGAGGTAGAATATGTCATATACAACAAGTATTAAAAATGAAGTAGCATTCATAGAAAGAACTAAATCTGAAATGATTGCAGAATTATCAGGTTTTATTAGAAATAATGGCTATATTGAAAATAATGTATTAACATTGACTACAGAAAATGAAAAAATAAAAGATAACTTAACTAATGCTCTTAAAAAATTATATGAAATAAATATAGATATTGAAATTAAAAATAATCTTAATTTTAGTAAAAAAGATTTATATGTAATAATTGTAAAAGATAAATTAGAATTAATATTAGAAGATATAGGCTACTTAAGTACTGATAAAGAATATTTACCAATCCCTAAAGAATATATAGTAGGTGCAAATGAAGAAATAAGAGCGTATTTAAGAGGAGTATTTTTATCTCAAGGTAGTATCAATGATCCTAAAACATCTAGATACCATATGGAACTTCTCATATCAAAACCAGAAGAAGCAGTTTTTGTACAGAAACTATTAAATATATTTGATTTAAATGCTAAAATCTTAAATAGGGATAAAGGTTACATGATATATATAAAAGAAGCAGAAAAAATAAGTGACTTTATAAAAATAATAGGTGCAGTAAAAGCAGTATTATATTTTGAAGATATTAGAACATATCATGATAAAATAAATCATACAAATAGGTTAAATAATTGTGAACAAGCTAATATTGATAAAGTTGTTAATGCTGCAACAGAACAGTTAAAAAATATAAAAATATTAGAAGATAATTTAGCTATAGAATTACTTGATGATAAAACTAAAGAAGCACTATTTTATAGAAAAAAATATCCAGAAGCATCTTTGAAAGAATTAAGTGAAATTATTTCAATTGAAACTGGTAATAAAATTACAAAATCAGGTCTGAATCATAGATTTAGAAAAATTAATGAATTGGCAAAAAGAATAGAAGAAAATAAATACAAGAATTAATAGTTCTTGTATTATTTTTATGTGTTAACATATAGTAAAATTTTATTGACAAAACGCTCTGGGGGGGGGTATATTTGTATTATAAGATAAAAAAATACGGAGCGTAGTTATGAAAAAAATAGTAAAAAAACATTATAAATTTATAATAGGTTTGATAATAGGAATAATTATATCAACAACAGTAACATATGGAGCAGAGAATATATTATCAGGAAGTGATGTATCATATAATACTGGAACAAGTCATGGAAGTAAAAATAACATCCAAGGAGCGATTGATGAATTATATGAAAAAGCTGATTCCTGTACACCAAAAGATCCAATAGAAAGTAATAAATGTAAGGTAGTAACTGGAACAGGAAAAACTTTAGGAGATGAAATAAAATGTGGAAGTGAATCATTTTATGTTATTGAAAATACAACTTATAAAATGGTTTTATTTGCAAAATATAATTTAGAGGTAGGCTATAATTGTGTATATGACGGCCATGGTTATTGTAATTACGAAGCAATAGCAAAACCCTCTGGACTACAGAGTAGTTCTTGTGATACAATGAATTGTCAAGTTACTGATAACGTTACTGATCCATCTCGCGATATGGAGGATGGTCCTAAAGGAGATGGGAAGTATAAAGAAGCATTAGAAAAGTATGAGGATTATTTAAGAAACACATTAAAAATAAAAACAGCAACTGTAAGTATGGCAGATTGGAGAATTTTAAATAAAGTAGGATGCTTTAGTTTAGGTTGTTCTTCAATGTGTAATAGTGGAGGCTGCGTTTACTTAGTAGGCAGTTGCAATAAAACGTGGGTATATAATCAAGGCTTTCAAATACTCATACAAAAAGAGCCTGATATAATAAATTATTGTCCTACTAAGACGATTCTACCAGCTCCATTTTCTATGACTCCTTCTGGAAGCGTTTCTAATAGTACTGCACCTTCTGCTAATGGTACTGAATATAATAACGGCTTACGTGCAGTAGTAGAAATTACAAAATAAATAATAGTAACTAGTTAGTTTTTAATATAAAAAGTTAGATATTATCTAACTTTTTTTAGTAATTATTTTATCAATTATTCCGTATTCTAAAGCCTCCTCTGAATCCATAAAGTTATCTCTTTCGGTATCAGTTTCAATAATTTTAATATCTTTTCCAGTATTACTAGATAAAATTTTATTTAATTTATTTCTTGACTTTAAGATTCTTTCAGCAGCAATTTTTATTTCAGTTGCTTGACCTTCAACTCCACCTAAAGGTTGATGAATCATAATTTCTGCATTAGGAAGGGCGTATCTTTTTCCTTTTTCTCCTGATGATAATAAAAATGCCCCCATTGATGCAGCAATACCAACACATATAGTAGAAACATTACTACTAACTAAATTCATAGTATCATATATTGCCATACCAGCAGTTATAGATCCTCCAGGCGAATTTATATATATTGATATGTCATCATTATTAATAGAATCTAAATATAAAAGTTCTGCAATAACACTACTAGCAGTACTATCATTTATTTCACCATTTAGCAAAATAATACGCTCTTTTAATAATCTAGAAAATATGTCATAGCTTCTTTCACTATTATTTTCTTTTTCAATAACAATTGGAACTAAACTCATTCAATATCACCTACTAATATTTTAGTGTAAATAAAATAAAATATACGTGTTATAAATCGTCAAAATATGATACAATAAATTAGAATAGAATATAAAGGGTGATATTATTATGAATGAAACAGTTAATGTCAAAATAAATGGTGAAAATTATGAATATTTTAAAGGTATATCATTAGAAGAGATTTCTAAATCATTTCAATCAATATGTAAATATCCAATAATTTTAGCTAAAGTAAATAAAAGTATAAAAGAACTTTCATACCAAGTAACGCATGATGCTAAAATAGAATTTATAGATTTAACATCTAAAGATGGTAACAGAGTTCATATTAGTGGTTTAACTTTCGTAGCAGTATATGCTGTAAAATCACTATACGGAAGAAATGCTGATATAATTATCCAACACTCATTAGATAAGGGTTTATATATAGAAACTAATTTTGATCTTAATGAAGATAAGGTTAATCAAATAAAAAGAGAAATGATTAGAATAATTGCAAGTGATTTAGATATTACAAAATTAACTATTGATAGAATGGAAGCAATAAAATATTTTAAAACTATAAATGATTTACCAAAAGCAGGAGTAATGAAATATAATACAAATACTTATGTTACATTATATAGACTAGGTAATTTATATAATTATTTTTATAGTATGATGCCAACATCAACAGGAAAAGTAAAAGATTTTGACTTAACTTATATTAAAGATAATGGATTTATTTTAAGATTTCCAACTACATATATTAATGATCATATAAAAGAATATGAGCATCACCCTCATATGTTTGAAGTGTTTAAAGAATATAGAGATTGGGCTCAAATAATGAATATAGAAAATTCAGTAGATTTAAATAAAGTGGTTTCTAGTGGAAAAATAAACGAATTGATTAGAATAGATGAGACAGTACAAAGTAATAGATTATTAAATATTGCAACTTCTATAAATCAAAATAAAAATATTAAGATAGTTTTAATGGCAGGTCCATCTTCATCTGGTAAAACTACTACATCATTAAAATTATCAATGTATTTAAGAAGTTGTGGATTAAAAATTAGAACACTATCAATGGATGATTATTTTAAAGATAGAAATGAGGCTCCAATAGGAGCAGATGGTAAACCGGATTTTGAAAGTTTAGAAGCAGTAGACTTAAATTTATTTAATGAACAAATAGAAAAATTGCTTAATTATGAAGAAGTTATTCTACCAACATATAATTTTATTTTAGGTGTTAAAGAATATAAAACTAAAGCAAGATTAGAAAAAAATGAAATACTAGTGATTGAAGGTATACATGGACTAGATAGTAATATCTTAACTAATATACCTAGAGAAAATAAATTTAAAATTTATTTATCACCATTAACAGAAATAAATATAGATAATCATAATAGAGTTTCTACATCAGATAATAGATTATTAAGAAGAATGATAAGAGACAATAGAACTAGAGGCTATGGAGTAGATAAGACACTAGAAGCATGGAAAAATGTAAGAGAAGGTGAAGAAAAATATATCTTCCCATATCAAGATGATGCTGATGTTACATTTAATACAGCATTAATCTATGAAATAGGAGTACTAAAGACATATGTAGAGCCACTTTTATATTCAGTAGAACCAGAATCAGATTATTATGAGGATGCTAAAAGATTAATTGATTTTTTAAGATTATTTTTACCTATACCTAGTGATGCAATACCACAAGATTCTATTATAAGAGAATTTATAGGTGGAGGATGTTTTAATATCTAATAGAAAAATTTGAAATAAAATAATTATAATTATATAATAATAATTAATGGAGGGATAATATGATAAAAGTAGCAATAAATGGATTTGGTAGAATTGGAAGACTTGCTTTTAGACAATTATTTGAATTGGAAGGATATGACGTTGTGGCTATAAATGATTTAACTAGTCCAGATATGTTAGCACATTTGTTAAAATACGATACTGCACAAAAAAGATATGAAAATCATACTGTAGAAGCAACAGAAAATTCTATAATAGTAGATGGAAAAGAAATAAGAATATATAAAGAACAAGATCCAATAAATTTGCCTTGGGGTAAACTAGATGTTGATGTCGTAATAGAAAGTACAGGATTTTTTACATCTAAAGAAAAAGCAAGTGCTCATATAACTGCAGGGGCTAAAAAGGTAATTATTTCTGCACCAGCAGGTAATGATTTAAAAACAATTGTATATGGTGTTAATGAAAATACATTAACAAAAGATGATAATATAATAAGTGCTGCAAGTTGTACTACAAATTGTTTAGCACCAATGGCAGATGCTTTAAATAAATTAGCACCTATTGAAAGTGGAATAATGACAACAGTACATGCTTATACTGGTGATCAAATGATTTTAGATGGACCTCATCGTAAAGGTGATTTAAGAAGAGCACGTGCAGGAGCAGCTAATATAGTCCCAAATTCAACAGGAGCAGCAAAGGCAATTGGTTTAGTAATTCCAGAATTAAATGGTAAATTAATTGGTTCAGCACAGAGAGTACCAGTTATTACTGGATCAACTACAATTTTAGTAGCAGTAGTAAAAGGTAGGAATATTACAGTAGAAAAAATAAATGAAGCAATGAAAAATGCATCTAGTGAATCCTTTGGTTATAATGAAGAACCTATTGTATCAACAGATATTATAGGAACTAGATATGGATCTATTTTTGATGCAACACAAACTCTAGTATCTAAAATAGATGAAGATACATATCATGTACAAGTAGTGGCTTGGTATGATAATGAAAATGGTTACACTTCACAAATGATAAGAACAGCAAAATATTTAATGGAAAAATAGTAGGAGCTACTATTTTTTTATTTATAAGGTTTACATATCAAATAAATGTCGAAAAGAATTAATAATAAAAAATATTGACTGGGGGGGGGTAGTTATCGTATAATATTAGTATGAAGGGAGAGGAAATAATGAAAAAAATTATGATGTTAGCAACAATATTAGTTGCGGGATTATTATTTATACCTAATGCGTATGCTGAAGAGTCATGTCCAAGTGACTTTGCTAATGGTACTTGTGAAGAAAAAGGAGATACTATTAATGTAAAATTAACAAATAATGATACTATTAATAGTACAATAACAATTGACAAAAATGTCACTATTGATTTAGCTGGTCATAATATTACTATTAATAGTAGCAATAATATTGATAAAGCATTTAATATTCAAAAAGGTACTGTAACAATTAAAGGACCAGGAAAGATTATTAATGAAAGTGAAAACAGTAATGGTGGAACATTCTACGTTTATGGGAGCAGTTCTACACATCTAATTATTGAACAAGGAGTAACTGTTGAAGGAATAAACCCTGTAGTTGTATCAAATAATGGAACTAATACAGGAATAGTTGTAGATGTTTATGGAAATTTAGTAAATAATAAAAAAGGAAATTCAGACCAAGCAGCACTTATTGTTCATGGTAATATTAAAACTGGAGATGTAAAAATTAATGTTTATGGAAATTTATCTAGTACAGTAGGAGCAGGACTTTTCCAAGCAGGACTTGCAACTACAACAATATCAGGAAATATTACAGGTTTATCAGGTGTAGCTATTAAGTCAGGAACATTAAATTTAAATAAAGCTATAGTTACAGCAACAGGAGAATATAAAGAAGGAAAATCAAATGAAAATGGATATGAACCAACAGGAGCAGCTATTCAAGTTGAATCAACCAGTAGTTATGCAGGTAACATTAACATTAATTTAAATGGTGGAACATATACTAGTCAAAAAGGTAATACAATTGAAGAATATGGTGAAGCTAAAAATTTAAATGCATTAAATGTAGCACTTAATACTAATTTAAAATCTGCAAACGGGAAAGAAGTATTTACTACAACAGTTGCACCTAGATATCCAGAAGGTGCAGAATTAAGAATAAATGCTGATGGAACATATACAGTAATAGATCCAACCACAATTTCAAATGAAACAAAAAAAGAAGAAGCTAACCCTAACACATCTGATATTAACTTATATCTACTATTAAGTTTAATAGCAGCAAGTGGATGTGGAATAGCTTATACTATTAAAAGAAGATTTAATTAATAATTAGAAGCCTATAGGCTTCTTTTTTTGACTTATAATGTAAATAGCAAAATGAATTATAAAAAAATATTGACTTGGGGGGGGGGGTAGTTATTGTATAATATATACATAAATAATTTTATTTGTGAAAACAAATGAAATAGAAAGGAGAAATAAAATGAAAAAAATTAAAATAATGCTGCTTATTGTATTAGCTGCTTTTATAGCTGTACCTTCTGTATCAGCTGCTGAATCTTTTAAGGAAGTAAAGGATATCACCAATACAGAAACAGCTAATGAAGGAAAATATACTAAAGTAGCTAAAAAAAGTGCTACTTCAGATAACAAAACAACAACATTTGATATTCAAGACACTAATTTAATAGTTCTTGAAAAAGGATCAAGACCAGTAGAAGATGCTGCTTGGTTTGGTGTTGGAGTACAAGCACCTGAGGGAGGCGTTAGTAGTCCTTGCTGGAAGAGAGATTATGCAAATCAAAATGGAACTACTTGTACTAGTGCAACACAAGATGGACAAGACAGTGATTACACTTTATGGATTCCGTTTACTGCTGCTGAAATGAAAGCTGCAATTGAAAAAGATGGACCAAATGCAATCATAACTAAAAAAGCAACTATTTATTGGAAAGGTGCAACTGAAACTGAAAATTATCAAGAAATTATAGTTAACCTTCATGCAGGTAGTGTTCAATTAGTAATTGATCCAGATAAATCTGGTGAAGTTAAAGCAGATGCTGCCTTTACTGAAGCAGAAAGAAAAGTAGCTATAGCAACTTATGAAGCATCAAAAGCAAAAAATGAATTAGATGATGTTCCAAATACTGGTAGTACTTTACCAATCGCATTAATGGGATTACTAACATTAGTAACTGGAACAGGAATTTATACATTAAAAACTGCATATTCAAGAAAATAGGACATAGATCCTATTTTCTTATATAATAAAGATAGGTGATAAAATGTCAAATAAAAAAGAAATAAAGAAAAAAAGAAAAATGAAAAAATCAATCAAATTAGTAATTTGTATTTTGATATTTATCATATCTATTATATTGTTAATATTATATTTATTTTATCAAAAACCAGAAAAACATCAGCCAGTACCAAAAAAAGAGATTAAAAAAGAAGTAGAAGCAGTAGATCCAAAAATAGAAGAATTAAAAAATTTGTATAAAGAAAATAATGATTTATATGGATGGATAAAAATAGAAGGAACAAGAATAGATCATCCAATAATGTATACTCAAGGTGAAGATTATTATTTAAGAAAAGATTTTTATAAACAGTATTATGAGGGTGGGACACCATATATTGATAAACATAATACAGTTAGTCCAAGGGATATAAATTTAATTATATATGGACATAATTTAAAAGATGGTACGATGTTTAATGATTTACTTAATTACGAAAAAGAAGAATATTATAAAGAACATAAAAAAATAACTTTATATACTATAGAAGAAAAACAAGAATATGAAATAGTATCAGTATTTTTATCAAAAGTATATAGAGTAAATGATAAAGTATTTAAGTATTATAAATTCTATAATGCAAATAATGAAAAAGAATATAATGACTATATAAATAATATAAAAAATCTTTCATTGTATGAAACGAATGTAAAGCCATGCTATAATGATGAATTAATTACATTATCTACTTGTGAATACAGTCAAGAAAACGGAAGATTCGTTGTAGTAGCAAGAAAAGTAACAAAAGATTCTAAAAATTGTTAGGATAGAATTAAGTTTCATCCTTTTTATTTTATCGCAAATAGTAAAACGTTAAATTTAGAGATAACTTACCGGTAATAAGGGAATTACCTATATTTTTTTTAAATTACC
>CANRPP010000011.1 GCA_947632545.1 uncultured Bacilli bacterium
CCTGTTCCCATCCCGAACACAGAAGTTAAGCCACTTTACGCCGACGATAGTGTATGCAAAAATAGGAAGTAGCCAAGATTTTTTTGTTTTTATTAAAATATTATTGTTATGCAGTAATATTTTTTTTAATTTTAAGTGTAAATTAATATCAATTATTGGCAAACTAGTTGTATAAGTTTAATTTTTTGATTATAATATAAAAAGGTGATGGAAAATGAATTATAAGGTAGTAACATATTCTGAAAGTGAAACTATAGAACTTGCAGAAAATATAGAATCTGAAAAATTTCCTAATATGGTTATTTGTTTAGAAGGAGATTTAGGTAGTGGTAAAACTGTATTTACAAAAGGTTTTGCACAAGCAATGGAAATTACTGAAGAAGTAACTTCTCCAACATTTAATATAATAAAAGAATATACTACTGGGGAATTGCCTTTATATCATATGGATGTATATCGTCTTGATGGTAAAGTAGATGATCTTCCTATAGAAGAATATTACACAAAAAAAGGTGTTACAATAATTGAATGGAGTGATACTATAGCAGATTATTTACCAGATAAAAGGCTTGATATAAAGATTAAAAATTCAGATGATGATGAAAATAAAAGAACTATTATAATTACACCACATGGAAAAAAATATGAAGACTTATGTGAGGCTGTATTATGATAACTTTATATATAGATACTTCTTCAAGCTATCTATATACTGGAATAGTTAAAGACTCAAAACTACTAATAGAAGTTAAAGAAGAATTAGGTCATGATTTATCAGAAGTAGCTTTACCTAAAATAGTAGAAATGTTTGATAAAACTTCTTTAAAAGCTAAAGATATTACTAAAATAATAGTAGTTAATGGTCCAGGTTCATTTACAGGTATTAGAGTAGGTCTTACTATCGCAAAAGTTTTTGCTTGGAGCCTAAATATCCCTATAACTACTATAACTAGTTTAGAAGCTATGGCAGTATCAACTAATAGCAATAAATTATTAGTACCTATAATTGATGCACGTCATGATTACGTATATGCAGCAATATATGAAAATGATGTTACAATACTAAAACCTTCATATATAAAACTTAAATCTCTATATGATAAATTAGATAAAGAGTACTTATTTATAACTAATGATTTAATTGATTTAAATGGGGAAAAATGTGAATACAATCCAGATATATTAAAAATAGTTAATAAATATGTCGATAAAGAAAATATTAATCCCCACATGGTTAATCCTGAATATTTAAAATTAACTGCTGCAGAGGAAAATAAACTAAATGGTAGTGGAACTTAATAATAAAAATTTATCATTACTAAATAATAGTTTTATAGATAAAGATGACGTATTAAAAGAACTATCTAATAATCCCTTTGCAAAATATTTATTATATTTAGAACAAGATAGGGTTATTGGATATATTTATTATAGTGATATTTATGATCGATGTGAAATAAATCAAATAGAAGTTATATTGGAAAAAAGAGGTTGTGGTATCGCAACTAAACTTATGGATACATTAATTAGTAATGTTTCTAAAACAATCTCTTTAGAAGTTAGAGTTGATAATTTTATAGCAATAAAGTTATATGAAAAATTTGGATTTAGTAAAAAAGCTATTAGAAAAGGCTATTACAATGGAATAGATGGTATATTAATGGTTAAGGAATAAGACGCTAGAAAAAAGGGGTCTTTTATGTTAAAATAATAAAGAAATGAAGTTGGTGGTATAATGAAAGATACATATATATTAGGTATTGAAAGTAGTTGTGATGAAACTAGCTGTTCTATTGTTAAAAATGGAAGAGAAGAAATAGCAACAGTTATATCCTCTCAAATTGATATTCATAAAAACTATGGAGGAGTAGTACCTGAAATAGCAAGTAGAGAACATGTAAAAAATATAACTATTGTAATAGAAGAATGTTTAAAAAGAGCCAATATGAAAATTGATTTAGTAGACGCTATTGCGATTACATATGGTCCAGGATTAATAGGTTCATTATTAATAGGGTTAGAAGCCGCTAAAACATTGTCATTTATATATAATAAACCATTAGTACCAGTACACCATATAGCAGGTCATATTTATGCTAATAGTTTGGAAAAAGAAATGAAATTTCCACTTCTTGCCCTTGTAGTTAGTGGGGGTCATACTGAACTTGTATTAATGAAAGATCACTATAAATTTGAAAAACTTGGTGGTACTTTAGATGATGCTATAGGTGAGGCTTATGATAAAGTAGCTAGAGTTATAGGACTTGAGTATCCAGGTGGTCCTAAAATTGATGAACTTGCTAAAGAAGGTAGTCCTACTTATCAATTACCAATACCTTTAAATGATGATAGTTATAATTTTTCATTTAGTGGTCTAAAGAGTGCAGTTATAAATTTAAATCATAAATTAACACAACGTGGTGAAAAAATTAATAAAGCTGATTTAGCAACATCATTTCAAACTGTTGCTATATCATCTATAATTAATAAGACTAAAAAAGCAATAATTAACTATAATATCAAGAATTTAATAGTAGCTGGTGGAGTTGCTGCAAATAATGGTCTTCGTAATGAAATTAATAATTTAGGTAAAGAACTTAATATTGATATTACAATTCCTAAAATGAAATATTGTACAGATAATGCTACAATGATCGCAGCAGCTGGCTATTATGCTTATAAAATGGGTAGAGTAGCAGATTTAAGTCTTAATTCTAAATCAAGTGATAAACTTCATTAAAATTATACTCTTTATAGAGTATTTTTTTTAAATATGGTACACTATATATACGAAAGGTAATGATTTTATGGATTTAAGAGATGAGTTTAAATATTTAGTAGGTGGTTATTTTGGTATTAGGGAAATGGATAACTATGATTTAAAAGTATATATATTAAAAGATATAGAAGATTATATTAAAGATTTTATAGAAATTAATCCTATTGATAATTTTAATTATAAAGAAGAAGCAGAAAAAATAAATGATGAAATGCCTTTAAAGACAAAACTTCAAGATAGTTTACTAGTATTAAATAAAATAGATGCTCCTATGGAATTAATATTTTTAGTTAAAGCTAGATTAGAAGATATGAAAAAAAACAATTAATTTGCATATATTAGTTGAAATATGTAGTAAATACTATTAAAATAGTATAAGGAAGAGGTGTTACAATGAAGAATAAAGGTATAGTTATAGTACTTAGTTCTTTATTAGTATTAGTAGTTTTATTATTTACTTTTAATAATACTAGTAATATAAATAAAGATTCATATAAATTTAAAGAAGAATATGAAAGTTTAAATGGTAAAACTCGTGAAAAGGATGGTAAAAAAATAAGGAAAATTCATATCGATATAAATAATCCAATTAAGTATTCATCTGCAAGTGATATAGTAAAGAAGATGGATAATGGTGATACTTTTGTTGTTTATTTTGGATTTAATGATTGTCCATGGTGTAGAAGTGTTATAGAAAATTTAATAGCTGTTGCAAAAGAAAAGGATATTGATACTATATATTATGTTGATGTTAAAGATATAAGAGATGAAAAAGTATTAACTGATGGTAAAATTTCTACTAAAAAAGAAGGATCTAAATCATATATGAAACTAATAAAAAAACTTGATAATGTTTTAGATGATTATACTTTAATGGATGAAGAAAATAAAGAAGTTTCAGCAGGTGAAAAAAGAATTTATGCACCTAATATAGTAGCAGTTGTTAATGGTAAGGCAGAAGAATTAACTGATGGATTAAGTTCTAAACAAAATGATCCATATATGAAATTATCAAAAGAAATGAATAATGAATCTAAAAAGAAAATAGAATGTATATTTAAATGTTTGGAAAAGGCTAATGTTTGTACAGCTAAAACTACTTGTTAATTATTAGAAACTGATAGAAATATCAGTTTTTTATTTTTATAAATTAACATTAATTAGATAAATACATATAATACTTTGATTGAAAGGAGAATATATGAAAAAAATTATAACTTATATAGTTGGTGGTATTATTGTTTTAGTACTTGCACTAGCTGTATTTTTAAACTTCAATAAGTCTGATAAAAAGGATATGACTAAAGTTACTTTAGCAGAGGTTGCTCATACAATTTTCTATGCCCCTCAATATGTTGCAATAGAAAAGGGATATTTCAAAGATTATGGTATTGATATTGATTTAGTTTTAACATCTGGCGCTGATAAAGTAACAGCAGCAGTATTATCTGGAGATGCAGATATTGGTTTTTCTGGAAGTGAAGCAACAATTTATGTATATAATGGAGGAGAAAAAGATTACTTAAAAACATTTGCTCAACTTACACAAAAAGATGGTACTTTCTTAGTATCAAGAAAAAAATATGATAATTTTAAATTAGAAGATTTAAAAGGTAAAAGTGTAATAGGTGGAAGGGCAGCTGGTATGCCTGAAATGACATTAGAATATGCTCTAAAACAAAATGGTATTGATCCTAAAAATGATGTAGATATTGATACTTCTGTTGCTTTTGCTGCAATGAGTGGAGCATTTATTGGAGGACAAGGTGACTTTGTTGCATTATTTGAACCAAATGCAACTGAAGTTGAACAACAAGGTTATGGTCACGTAGTAGCATCAGTTGGAGAACTTGGTGGAGTTGTACCATATACATCTTATTCGGCTAGAGGAAGTTACATTGAAAAAAATAAAGAATTAATTAAAAACTTTGATAAAGCTATTCAAAAAGGTTTAGACTATGTTAAAAATCATACTGATAAAGAAGTAGCTCAAACTATATTAAAACAGTTTCCTGATACTTCATTAAATGATTTAGAGAGTGCAGTAAAAAGATATAGAGAAGCTGATACATGGCCTTCTACAACTAAATTTAGTAAAGAATCATTTGATCATTTACAAGATATTATGATTGATTATGGTGCATTAGATAAAAAAGTTTCTTATGATGATTTAATGTATGATATAAAATAATTTGGAATAAAAAAAGCTACACTTAATGTGTAGTTTTTGTTTTAACCCATTACTTGGCCACCATTATTATGAAGTACTTGACCTGTTACATAACTTGAATCATTTGATGCTAAAAATACAAAAGTTGGAGCAAGTTCATAAGGCATTGCCATTCTAGCCATAGCAGCATCAGCACCTAGAGATGGAATTTTTTCTTTTACCCAACAAGCAGGTTGAAGTGGAGTCCAATAATATCCTGGAGCAATTGCATTTACTCTAATATTTTTTAGAGCTAGATTTCTTGCTAAAGCTCTTGTAAATCCAACTATAGCATCTTTAGTAGTTACATAATCAATTAATTGTGGTTCTCCATAAAATGCAGTAACAGAACTTAAATTAATAATAGATGCTCCACTTTTTAAATGTGGTAAGACTTCTTTAGTTAAATAAAACATTCCATAAATATTTACTTTCATAGTCCAATCAAATTGTTCATCACTAATATTTTCTAGACAGTCTTGTTGATATTGTACTCCAGCATTATTTACTAATACATCAATTTTACCAAATCTTTGTAATGTTGTAGTAACAATTGATTTACAAAAATTTTTATCTGTAATGTCACCAGACATTATAATACATTCTCCACCCATTTTTTCTATATATTCTTTTGTTTCTTTAGCATCTTGATGTTCATTATAATAAGGTATTACGAGTTTAGCGCCTTCTTTAGCAAAGGCAACTGCAGCAGCTCTTCCAAGACCACTGTCTCCACCAGTTATAATGGCAACCTTTCCTTTAAGTTTACCACTACCCATATAATTTGGATTATCAAATATAGGTCTAGGATTCATTAAATATTCCATACCAGGTTGAACATTTTGTGATTGCTCGGGTGCTACTATATTATATTTTGTACTTTCAATACCTTCTTTACCATAATATTTATAAAATTTATTTCCAAAGCTATAATCAAAATTCATAAATTACCTCCCATAAAAATATATGTTTTAAGTTATAAATAAATTTATAAATATGGTATAGTGTCATTACCATTATATATGAACCTTCATAAAATAATATATCTGGGAGGAGATATAGTGAAAGATACTATACTTAATGTGAAGGGATTAAAAAAAATTTATCATGATAGGAAAAGTGAAATAGAGGCTTTAGAAGATATAAATTTTACTGTTAATGAAAAAGATTTTATATCAATAGTAGGTCCATCTGGATGTGGTAAATCAACTATTTTATCGATACTTGCTATGTTAGAAGAAAAATCAGGTGGAGAAGTGATATTAAAAGATAATATAAGTATTGGTTATATGTTACAAAATGATTCATTATTTTCTTGGAGAACTATATTAGATAACTGTTTAATTGGATTAGAAATTACGGGTAAACTTAATAAAGAAAGTAAAAACTATGTTTTAAAATTATTAAAAACTTATGGTTTATATGATTTTAAAGATAAGTATCCATCTAGTTTATCTGGTGGAATGAGACAAAGAGTTGCACTTATTAGAACTCTTGCTATAAAGCCTGATATCTTGCTTTTAGATGAACCTATGTCAGCACTTGATTATCAATCTCGTCTTGCAATTAGTGATGATATTTATAAAATTATTAAAAATGAAGGGAAAACTGCAATTATGGTAACTCATGATATAGCAGAAGCTATAAGTATGTCTGATAAAATAATAGTCTTATCTAAAAGACCTTCAAAAGTTAAAAAAATATATGATATAAAACTATCAAATAAATCTACTCCTATTAATAATAGAAAATGTAAGGAATTTTCTAAATATTATGATATGATTTGGAGGGATTTAGATGTACACATATAGTAAGGAACATAAAGAATATTTGAAGAAATTAAAAAAAGAAAAGATTATAGTATTTATTTTTAGATTTTTAATTATCTTTATCTTTTTAATAGGTTGGGAATTATTATCAAAGTATAATATTATTAATAATTTTTTATCATCTAGTCCTAGTAATGTTTTAAAAACAGCAATTAATTTATTTGCAGATGGTAGTTTATTTAAGCATATAGGTATTACATTATATGAAGTTATATTAAGTTTTGTTGTTGCTACTGCAGTTGGTTTAATAATTGCTACAATACTTTGGAGTAATAAAACTATTTCTAAAATAGTAGATCCATATTTAACAATACTTAATTCTCTACCAAAAGTTGCTTTAGGACCTTTAATAATTATTTGGGTAGGAGCTAGTATAAATTCTATTATATTTATGGCATTACTTATAAATACTTTTATTACTATAATTAATATATATAATGGTTTCATAGCGACAAATAAAAATTATATTACACTTTTAAAATCATTTAGGGCAACTAAAAGACAAATATTTTTTAAATTAATTTTACCAAGTAATTATATAACAATAATAAATGCATTAAAAATTAATATATCTATGAGTTTAATAGGTGTTATTATGGGGGAACTATTAGTATCTAAAAATGGATTAGGTTATTTGATAATGTATGGTTCTCAAGTATTTAATATAGATTTAGTAATTACAGGGGTTGTAATACTTGGAATTATTTCATATTTTATGTATTTTATAATTGAAAAGATAGAAATATATGTAAGAAATAAAAGAAGTTAGGCTTCTTTTTTTTGGTAATTCTAAATTTTTAAATAATTAAATATAATTATATGGGTGATTGTATGTGTACTAGTATAGCTTTTAAAACTGATGATTTTTATTTTGGTAGAAATATGGATTTGGAGTATGATTTTTCACAACGTGTTGTAATAACTCCTAGGAATTATATAATTAACTTTAAAAAAGTAAATCCAATGAAGGTGCACTTTTCAATGATTGGTATGGCAACAATTGTGGATGATTATCCTCTTTATGCTGAAGCTGCTAATGAAAAAGGTTTATGTATGTCAGGACTTAATTTTCCAGATAATGCTTATTATAGTAAGGATTTAGATTATAATAAGGCAAATATTACACCATATGAATTAATTTTATGGATACTTGGACAATGTGAAAATATTTTAGAAGTAAAAGAATTACTTAATCATACTAATTTGGTTGATATTCCATTTAATAATAATCTTCCAGTAACTAAACTCCATTGGCATATTGCTGATAAAAATGCCTCAATTACTTTAGAATGTACAAAAGATGGTATGAAAATATACGATAATCCTGCAGATATATTAACTAATAATCCTCCTTTTGATTTTCATATGACGAATTTAGCTCAATATTTTAATCTTGAAACTAATATACCTAAAAATTGTTTTTCTAATGACTTGGGACTTAAACCATTTTGTAAAGGTATAGGAAGTATTGGTCTACCTGGAGATTTTTCTTCTCCTTCTCGTTTTGTAAAAACATCATTTTTAATGCTTAACTCTAAGCTTATTCCAAATAAAGATAGCAGTCTTTCACAATTCTTCCATATCCTTGATAGTGTAGGAGTAGTAAATGGTAGTATTATGTTAGATAGTGGAGAAGATTATTATACTATTTATTCTTCTTGTATTAATGCCAGTAGAGGGATATTTTATTATAAAACTTATAATAATAGCCAAATTACAGCAGTTAATATGTATCATGAAGATATAAATAGTAATAATTTAATAAGTTTTTCACTCGTAAAAGAGCAGCAAATTGCTTGGTCGAATTAAAATATATTTTGAACATAATAAGTTAGATAATATTTAACTTATTTTTTATGTTATAATATTTATATATAAAAAAATTAATGAAACAGAGTGATATTATGGATAAAACAGAAAAGATAATAGATGAGATTGTTAGTGGTATTGATAGTAGTTATACTAAAAATGAGAAAATAAGATATGTTTATTTAGAACTTGGTAAAAGATTAAGTAAAGATCCTGATTTCTTCTTTTCACTTTATAATAAATTAGAGGATAAAAATTTATCTGTTTCGCAGTTAAAAGCTATTTATGATAATGAAGACTTAACAAAAAAGGTAGTTTGTAAATCTTGTAGTAAAGCATTAAAAATGTGTTTTGATAGAATAGGTATAGAATCTAAAATAATAGAAACTACTAAAAGTGATATTATTAAAGATAATACTGCAGAAGCAGATATACATCATTGTTTTGTATGTTGTAAAGGTGATGATGATAAAAGTTATTTTTTAATATTAAGTTCTGATTTAGATAATATTCAAATGGGATATAGAACAAAACATTTTGCAAAAAATATTTCTTATATTTTAGATGGTGAAGTTGCCTATAAGGGAGAAGAAATTCATAATTCAGTTATGACATATGAAGAAATAGAAGAGATTGATAAAAAATTAGGTTATTTAAATAATTATTATTTAAAAAAGAAGAATGGTAAATTAATATCAGAGCTTGATTATACTGATCATAATATTGTGTTATTAAGAGAAAATTATTTTAAAAATAGATTATATTATTCTCATTTGTGTGAAAATACTAAAAATAAATTTTATAGAACTGTTCAGGCTATTCCTTGTCCGGATGGTAAAATAATACAATTAAATAATTGTAGTGTTGATTATATTAAGACACTAGATTTATCTAAATGGAAGAATAATATAGTAACACTTATTAATCAAAAAATTATGATTGAATTATATAATAATATTGAAAAAGATGATGAGGATAATTTATATGATCTCATTAATGATAATAAAATAGATGAATGGTTTGATTATATTACTCAAGTAGTTAAAAAACTAGATATATCAAAACTTGATATTTCTCATAATTTTGATCCTATAAGTTTAGTTAAAAGAACAAAACAATTATTTAATGATATTGAAAAAGAGGATATTAATACTTATTCAATAAGGAAAACTATTTTAAATATTGCATATCAATTTGTAGATCCTGCTTTAGTGTTACCAAGAGATGCAAATGCTTATGCTACTAATTATTATATTTCTAGAAAATTTGAAAGTGAAATGCCTAAGATATTAGAATTGGGAGTTACTACTGATTTTTCTAGATTAGGTTATTCTGAACAAGTAGATACAATTGAAAAAATACTTAGTTCAGTATTTCAGGAATTAAACGTAGATAATTGTGGTAATATGAAAGGCTATGATGAAAAACTTCCTGGAGTTAAAAATAGAATAATTACATCAGCTGTAAAAAATAGAGAAACTGGTGAATATTCATTTTTATTTCATATTACTGGTGATAGTGATGATGATACATATACATATTTGTATGAGCCTATGTTTAATTCAATGTCTGATGTTGATTTATTTTCTGTTGCTGAAGATTATATAATAGTTACTAGTAAACTTAATCCAACTATTGATGATATTGAAAACATAGAAATTATTGAAAAAAATTCTGGTGGAATAAAAAAATAAGAATAGTTTAATTATTCTTATTTTTTTAATGTACTTGTTATAATTGCAATATCTGAATTGCCTATATCACTAGTGATATTATTTAATCTAGTTTTTTCTCCTATTTCTCTAATTTTATTAAGATCATCATCTATTAATTCAGATGTTTTAGATAATGCAGGGTTTTTTATTTGCTCAAAATAATTTTCTAGTAGAAATAATGCTTTTAAATAATCATCTGTATCTGCTTCTATTCTAGTAGGTTTTTGTCCTAATGTTTTTAATAATAGTATGGAGTTATCAACTTTTTTTAATTCAATAGTTGGTTTTTCTTCGCTTGGAAGATTTAATAGATAATATTTAAAACCATTATTGTTCCTAATTGAAAATATATAATGTTGATCATAGTAGTGGTTTGGTTCGCTTATAAAATATACTCTAAAATCACTATTATCATTTTTCATAGGTTTATCTCCTTTTTGTTTAAATTCTACTAAATATATTATAAAAAGTCAAATTTTGGTATTTTTTTATTTATAAAATGATATATTTTTAGTAAATTCACTTGATTTTTTTTTAAAAGTAGATATAATAGATAAACGTGAGAGAAATGCAATTTATGAAATTTTACAAAAAGACTTGCAAAAAAATTAAAAGTGTGTTATAATATAGCCACAAATTTGGAGGGGGAAAAGATATGAAAAAAGTAATTTCCAAAATAAGTAAAATTTTAACAGCAATTGTTATAACAGCTATGTTAGTATTTGCAGATACTGAATCTACTAATGCTGCAGCAAAATCAGTAAAGGTTGGTAGTACAACATTATTATCTGGTTATGTTGCAGGTACAAGATTTAGTATTAAGCCTTTAGTAGGAGGAGGCTATGGATATTGTTTAAATATTCATAAAGGTAGTGCCAAAAATACAACTCAGTATTTACAAAAAGAAATGGGAGCAGGTATGGCCTATATACTTAAAAATGGGTATCCTAATAAAAGTTTTACAGGTAATAAGAGTAAAGACTATTATATTACCCAAGCTGCTGTTTGGTGGTTTTTAGATGATACTACTGGTACATCTTATTTATCTAAATCATTTAAAACAAAAGGTACTGATAAATCTGGCTTAAGAAAATACATAAAGAAATTAGTTAGTGGTGCTAAAACTGCTAAGAAACAAGGTTATTCAACACCTTCATTAAATGTTAAAGTAAGTACTAAAAAAACAACTTTAGGTTCTGGTAAGAAATATTATGTATCTAAACCAATAGATGCTAATGCTAAAAATATTGATGGTAAATATAAAGTTACTGTAACTAGTGGTCCTAAAGGTACTATTACTACAGATGTTAACGGTCATCATCAATCTTCATTTAAAGCAAATGAAAAATTCTTAATTAAGATTCCTGTAAGTAAAATTGGTGAAGGAAAAACTGTAAATGCAAAAGTAAAAGTTACAGCATCAAGTACAATTAAGAAAGCATATAAGTATGCACCTAAAAATAATAATATTCAACCAATGGTTGTATTACAACCATATACTAAAACTGTTTCAGATACAATTACAGTTAGTGCAACTAGACCAAAGCCTGGTAAAAATATTGTTGTACCAACACCTATACCAACAACCCAACCTACACCAGCTAGTGTATCTATTATAAAACTTGATAGAGATACAAATGCAGTTGTTGAAGGTGCAGTACTATCTGTAAAAAATTCTAGTGGTAAAGAAGTAGCAAGATTTACATCAACTACAGAAGCATATAAAATGAATAATGTTGCTAACGGAACATATACAGTAGAAGAAGTACAAGCACCAGCAGGATACGAATTATCAAAAGAAAAACAAACATTTACAATCTCTGATACTGAAAGAACTGCAGAAGTTAGATATTATAATAAAGCAAAAGAATCAGTTGTATCTATATTTAAATTAGATAAGAATACTGAAAAACCAGTAGCAGGAGCAGGATTAGTAATAAAAGATGCAAATGGTAATGTAGTTAGATCATTAACATCATCTGTTAACGGAAATAGTATAACAGGTCTTGCAAACGGAACATATACAGTAGAAGAAGTAGAAGCACCAGCAGGATATGAATTATCAACAGAAAAAGAAACATTTACTTTAAGTAATGAAACTAAATCTGTATCAGTAAAATTCTATAATAAAGCAAAAGAATCAGTTGTATCTATAATTAAATTAGATAAGACTACTGATAAACCAGTATCAGGAGCAGTTTTAGAAATAAAAGATGCAAATGGAAATGTCATTAAAAAATTCACATCATCTGTTAATGGAAATAGTATTACAGGTCTTTCTAATGGAACATATACAGTAGAAGAAGTAGAAGCACCAGCAGGATATGAATTATCAACAGAAAAAGAAACATTTACTTTAAGTGATGATGTTAAGTCTGTAGAAGTAAAATTTTATAATACTCCTAAAGATAGAGTTGTTACTATTTCTAAAGTAGATAGTACTACTGGTAAGCCAGTAGCAGGAGCAGTAATTGTTGTAACTAATGAAGCTGGAGAAGAAGTAGCAAGATTTACATCAACTACAGAAGCATATGTAATTAAAAATATTGCTGATGGTACATATACAGTAGAAGAAGAAGAAGCACCAGAGGGATATTTCTTAAATGAAGAATCTCAAACATTTACAATAGATAGTGAACATTTATCTTATCAAGTAACTATTGAAGATGTTCCTAAAACTTGTGAAAATGGTGGAAAAGACGATGATGAATGTTATGTAGAAGTTCCTGATACAGCATCAAGTTCACTTCCATTCTGTTTAATTGGTATCGCTATTGTTTCATCAGGTATCGCATATGTTTACAAAAATAACAAGAAAGCACATAAATAATACTAAACCTAAATTAAGAATCTCACCAACTGTAGTAGCTTTTATTGGTACTATAATAATAATGATTGGGGGATTCTTTCTTTCATATAATTATATTAATTCTAAAAAAGTAATGGCATATGATTATATGAATAATGTCTTTGTAGCAGAAGCTAGTGAAAATGGAATAGAAGAGGAAAATATAATAGGCGATAGTGATACAGGAGAAAATATTTCAGTTGATCCTAATCAATATATTGGTACTTTAATTATCGATAAGATAGGATTTAATAAAGGATTTTATCCAAAAGAATCAGAATATAATGATGTTGATAAAAACTTGTTACTTGTAAAGGAAGCAGATTATCCTAATGTAGCAAAAGGTAATTTAATAATAGCAGGTCATTCTGGTACTGCTTGGAATTCATTCTTTAATGATTTATATAAGCTAGCTGTGGGTGATACTGCAAAAGTAGTTTATAATAATAAAACTTATACATATAAGTTTGTAAATATTTATAAAGCACCAAAAGTAGGTAATATTTCAATATATAGAAATCAAAATAGAACGACATTAACACTTGTTACATGTACTAATTTTGATAAAACAACTCAAACAATTTATATTGGTGAGTTACAATCTGTAGAATAAAAGGTTTATAAAAGGGGGCGAAGATGATGAAGGATTTATCATTTTTGGATAAACTTAAAGTTCTTGTAGATGTTTCATCATCTTCAGGACTTTGTATAGCATCTATAGTTATATTAGTTTTTCTTGCAATTATTATGCTTACAACAAGTAAAAAGAATTCTAAACAAACTAAGCTATTTTATATATTAATTTATATTGCATTATTAGTTGTTATGTTAATTCAATATGGTTCATCATTTTCTACAATGTTTGATTATATGATGAATAATCTATTTATTGCAGTATATTTTCCAAATTTAGCGATTTATTTAGCAGCTATAATAGCTACTAATATAATATTATGGAAAACTATATTTAACTTTAAAGAAGATAGATTATTAAAAGTAGTTAATACTATAATTTACTGCATAATGCATTATTTACTAGTTTTAATTATGAATGTAGTTACTTCTAGTGGTATTAATGTCTTTGATAATTCATCTGTTTATAGTAATAATCAAGCCCTAGCCTTAATTGGACTTAGTAGTACTATATTTATGATTTGGATTATATTTATAATTATTTATAAAATAATTAGATCTTCACAAAAGAATAAAGAAAATGAAGTAGTAAGACCAATACTTCCTTCTAATATAATAGAGACTGCTGTACCTAAAAAAGTAAGAGAAATTATTGAATATAAAGAAATAAATATGCCAATACTTCCTTCTAATATATTAGAGATAGTAGCACCTAGAAAAGTTAAAGAAGTAGTTAAATATAAAGAAGTAGAAAGACCTAAATTCTCATCTAATATAGAAGAAGTTGAGGCCCCTGAAATTGTTAAAGATATGAGACCTAAAATTAAACCTAATATAGATTTATCTACAGAAAAAGATTCTGAATTAGAAAAATATGAAAATATGTTAACTCTTGATGATTATAAAAGAGTTCTTGATATATTAAAAAATAATAAAGTTCCAGATGATACAATTACTATTGATAATAATATTGGTAATGAATCTAGTAGTGAAAATAAAAATACAATTAATATTACTAATGAAAGTGATATTACATATAGTTATGAAGCAAATACAACTAAGACTGTACTTGATCAATTACTAAATTTATAAAAGTGTCTAATGACACTTTTTTTCTTTTATAATATTTAAATATAGGGTATAATTAATTAAGGAAGTAGGTTTTTATAATGGATATAAATAATTTAAATGACAAACAAAAAGAAGCAGTATTATATAATGAAGGACCACTTCTTATTTTAGCAGGAGCTGGTAGTGGAAAAACTAGAGTACTAACTACTAAAATCGGCTATTTAATAGAAGATATGAAAGTTAGTCCGTATAACATTTTAGCAATTACATTTACTAATAAAGCCGCTAAAGAAATGAAAGATAGAATAAATTTACTTATAGGAGATATTTCAAAAAACTTACAAGTATCTACATTTCATAGTTTTGGATTAAAATTATTAAGAGAAAATTGTAATGTATTAGGGTATGATAGTAATTTTGTTATTATGGATAGTGAAGATTCTTTAACTGTAGTAAAAAAAATAATAAAAGAATTAAATTATGATCCTAAAGTATATAATCCAAGAGGTATTAGGAATAAGATAAGTAGTTGTAAAAATGAAATGATTATGCCTAATGATTATTCAAAATATGCTGTTAGTGAATATGAGAAAGTAGTTTTAAAAGTATATGAAAAATATGAAGATAAATTACGTCATAATAATTCTGTTGATTTTGATGATTTACTTTTATTACCAATTAGATTATTTAGAGAAAATTCTGATATATTAAGTAGATATCAAGATAGATTTAAATATGTTTTAATAGATGAATATCAAGATACAAATGAAGCTCAATACATATTAACTAAAATGATTAGTGAAAAATATAGAAATATAACTTGCGTTGGAGATGATTCTCAAAGTATATATAGTTTTAGAGGAGCAAATTATAAAAATATATTAAATTTTGAAAAAGATTATAAAGACGCAAAAACTATCCTTTTAGAAGAAAATTATCGTTCTACTAAAAATATACTTAATGCAGCTAACTCTATTATTAAACATAATACTACTCGTAAAGATAAGAATTTATGGACTTCTAATCCTGAAGGAGAAAAAATAAAATATTATAGAGCGTATAATGAAAGAGATGAAGCACAATATACAATTAGGAAGATAAAAGAATTAACTGCAAGAAATGTATCCTATCAAGATATTGCAATTTTATATCGTACTAATGCTCAATCTCGTATTTTAGAAGAAGAAATGCTAAAAGAAAATCTTCCTTATAGAGTAGTTGGTAGTTTCTATTTCTATAGTAGAAAAGAAATAAAAGATTTAATTGCTTATTTAAGACTTATTCATAATACAAAAGATAATGTAAGTTTACTTAGAATTATTAATACTCCAAAACGTGGGATAGGTTTAAAGACAATTGAAAACTTAACTACAAAAGCTGATTTAAAAAATATGAGTATTTATGATATAATAGATAGTGGAAAAGAACTAGCTTTTAAGGAAATAATAGAAAAACTTCGCTTAATAAAAGATGATTTGACTTTAACTGAATTGATTGATAAAGTTTTAGATGCATCAGGTATGAAAGCGGAACTTGAAAGTGAGAAGACATTAGATGCTGAAGTTAGACTTGAAAATTTAGAAGAATTTAAATCAATTACTAAGTCTTTTGAAGAAAGAGAAGGATTAGTATCTTTAGAAGAATTCTTATTAGAAATTAGTTTAATAAGTGATGTTGAAGAATATAAAGATGATCTTAATAGAATTAGTTTAATGACAATTCATTCTGTAAAAGGTTTAGAATTTGATAATGTATTTGTAGTAGGTATGGAAGAAGGTATTTTTCCACATATGAATTCGTTAATGGAGAATTCTGATATTGAAGAAGAAAGACGACTATGTTATGTTGCAGTAACACGAGCCAAAAAGCAATTACATTTAGTTAATGCAAGACGTCGTACTTTATTTGGTAAAGATCAAATAAATCCTGTAAGTAGATTTATTGGCGAAATTGATTCTTGCGTAATTGAAAGTAATTTATCTGATGAAAAAATAAAACAAGAAGTTAAGATTAATACTGAAAATATGTTTAGAGATGAAGAAATTGACTATCAAGTAGGAGATTATGTTTATCATGAATCATTTGGAGCTGGTCGTGTTGTTGAAGTTTCTAATACATTAGTAAGTGTAGCATTTAAACATCCATATGGAATAAGAAAATTAATGAAAAATCATAAAAAATTATCAAAAGTATAGGAGGAATATTATGTTTGAGATTTTAGAAAAAGATTATTCTCTTTTTATAAGAGAAGATAATGGAAAAAAAATAGGAGTATTGACATTAAAAGATGATGATGTTTATAAGTCTGTATATGAACTTAATGATGATGAGTTATTCTTTTTATCTACATTTTCAAATATTGATGATTTAGTAAGTGAAGATACTGCAATATCAGTTTTATATAATAAAGAAAATAAAGAATATGTTGCAGAAATTAAACAAAAAACAACAATTGGTGAATATAATGATCAAGTAGTATGGAATACTGTTAAAAGTAGTTCTGGAAGTGATTTTATGGAGGCAGTTGAAAATCTTGATAGAAGTTTAGCAAATAATAATAGTAATAGTAAGAGGACTAGATAATTATGAAAGATTTAACACTGGTAATTCTAGCTGCTGGAATGGGTAGTAGATTCGGAGGTCTTAAACAAATTGAGCCTATTGGGCCAAATGGGGAATTTATAATAGATTATTCTATTTATGATGCTGTAGAAGCAGGCTTTAACAAAGTCGTTTTTCTAATAAAAAAAGAAAATTATGAGGACTTTAAAGAAACAATTGGTAAAAGAATAGAAAAACATGTAGAAGTAGTATATGCCTTTCAAGAAATGGATAATATTCCTAATGGATATAATATTCCAGAAACAAGAGAAAAGCCTCTTGGAACTGCACATGCATTTTTCTGTATGAGAGATATTGTTAAAGAACCTTTTGCTATAATCAATGCTGATGATTTTTATGGGAAAGATGCTTATATTAAAGCAGCAGAATTTTTAAGAAAAAAACATACTAATAAAATTAATGAATATGGTTTAATTGGTTATTTGATAAAAAATACAATGACAGAATATGGTGCTTTAAAAAGAGGAGTATGTGAAGTAGAAAATAATAAGTTATTGAAACTTATTGAAAGTAAAGTTGAACGAATTAATGGAAAAATTATTGCAAAACCTTTAGATGGAAGTAAAGAGTTTACGGTAGATGATAATCAAACTGTATCTATGAATATGCTTTTATTTGATTCATCTATATTTCAATATATTGAAAAATTATTTCCTTCTTTTCTTGAAAAAAATAAAGATAATCTAGATAAAGCAGAGTTCTTAATACCAGATGTTTTATATCAAAGTATAAAAGAAGGTTATGCTACTGTTGAAGTTATAAAAACTGATGCAGAATGGTGTGGTGTTACTTATAAAGAAGATTTAACTAAATTAAAAGAATTTATTAAAAATCTTATAGAACAAGGTAAATATAAAAAAGAATTATGGTAAAGGAGAATTATTATGGAAAATAAAGTTTATTCAAAGATGTTTGGATGGTTATTTGTAGGTTTATTAATAACTTTCTTATCAGGTTATTATTTATCATTAAATGAATTGTTATTAATGAAAGTATTATCTATTGGGATTATACCAATAATTATTATAGAATTAGGTATTGCCTTATTAATGGGATTTAGAATTACTAAAATGAACCCATTGACTACTAAAATATGTTATATAATATATTCTATTGTTACAGGTATAACTTTTTCTTCAATATTTATAACTTTTGAAATGGGTTCAATTATAATGATATTTTTAATAACTTCTATACTATTTGGATGTTTAGCAGCATATGGATATTTTACAAAAAAAGATGTTACTAAAATTGGTAATATGTTATTTGTAGCATTGCTTGCTATTATAATCATTTCAATTATTAATATATTTTTAAAAAGTAGTAGTATTGAACTTGGTATAGCTATAATATCAATACTAATATTTATGGGATATATTATTTATGATATGAACAATATAAAATATTTAGTTAATTCACTAGATGAGGATAAAGCTTCTGTATATGGGGCATTTCAATTATATTTAGATTTTATTAATATATTTATAAGGTTAATAGAATTATTTGGAAAAAGAGATAATTAATAAGTAGGGGTGATTATATGGCTAATAAGTTTTTTAGTTATTCATTTCAAGTTAGTAGAGCAAAAAAAGCAGGTATAGCATTATTAATACTTATCGTAATTGCAGGGTTAGGATCATTTTTTTGGTATAGAAGTAGAAATAAAGTGACTAATGTAGATGATTTAGAATATACTGTTAGTTTTGGTATGAATGAATTTAGTGATAAAAGTTGTGATAAAGCTTATAAAATAAATTATGATAAAGAAACATGTGGAAGTATTTGTATAAAAAAGTTAGATAAAGATGAGGAGTATATCAAAAATACAAGACTTAAAATGGAAGAAAATGGCTTTACAATAAAAAATATAAAAAAGAAAACTATTAATAAAAGTAGTTGGGAATATTTTTCTACTAGTAATGAAGGACCAATTTTTAGTTATTATGCTAATAATAATACTGATAAGACATATGTTATTGAAAAAATAGATCAATCATACTATATGAATAAGAAAAATAAAAATAAATGTAATAAAATATTTACTAAAGCATTTAATTCAGTAAAAATTAGTTAATTAAAATTTATGAAGCAGAAGCTTCTTTTTTTTTGGTTTTATTATATATCGTTAACGGATTTATCAAAATCTAAAAATAAAGAAAATCCATGAGATGTTATCATAAAGTGGATGAGTAATAAAAGTTTATTTGATTTTTATTCATTATAGGAAGAACTATTTAATGAAAATTTTAAACTAGCAGAATTCCGCGAGTTTAAAAATGATTCTGCTAGTTAATCATTTACTATGAGTCCTTCAAGATGGATTAATCTTACAAGTGCTATAAGATTTGTAAGTAAAAGAGGTAAATATAATAGTAGTACATTTGCACATCCTGATATTGTACCTTATAAGAGAGTTTGAAAGATTAAATTATACTGCTAAAAAAGAATTGGAAATACTAATTAATAAAAAATAAACAAATAATAAGTTATATTCATTTAGCTAAAATAATTTATCTTTTATTCATATTTTGTTATACTATTAATAGGTGATATTATGGTAGAAAAAAGAATAGATGAATTAATTAAGATTATAAACGAAGCAGATTATAATTATCATACACTAGATAATCCAACTATTACAGATCAAGAGTATGATAAATATTTAAGAGAATTATTTGATTTGGAAGAGGCTCATCCTGAACTTGTTAGAAGTGATTCGCCAACACAACATGCAGGGGGGCAAATTATAGATGAATTTACAAAAGTAGAGCACAAAATACCTATGATGTCTTTAAGTGATGTTTTCTCTGAGTATGAAGTTGAGCAATTTGATGAGAAAATAAGAAAGGAAAATGTAAATCCTAAATATATGTGTGAATTAAAAATAGATGGATTATCTGTATCTTTACTTTATGAAAAAGGTAATCTTGTTCGAGCTGCTACTCGTGGAGATGGGGTAATAGGTGAAGATATTACTCATAATGTTAAAACTATTAAATCAATTCCATTAAAACTTAAAGAAGAAGTTGATATAGAAGTTCGTGGTGAAATATTCATGAACAAGAAAACATTAGAAGAAATTAATAAAAAAAGGATTGCAAATAATGAACAACCTTTAAGAAATTGTCGTAATGCAGCAGCAGGCTCTATTCGTCAATTAGATTCTAAAATTGCAGCAGAAAGAAAATTAGATTCTTTTATATATCATTTACCAAATCCACTTGATTATGGTATTCATACTCATAGTGAAGCATTAGACTATATGAAAAAACTAGGTTTAAAGACAAATCCAAATAATCGTTTAGTTAATAATATTTCAGAAGTTTTAGACTTTATTTCAGAAAAAGGAAAAATAAGAAGTGATCTACCTTATGATATAGATGGTATTGTAATTAAAGTGAATAGTATTGATGATCAACAAAAACTAGGCTTTACTGCCAAATATCCTAAATGGGCTACTGCTTATAAATTCCCTGCCGAGGAAGTTTTAACTAAACTTAAAGATATAATTTTTACAGTTGGAAGAACTGGACAAATTACGCCGAATGCTGTACTTGATCCAGTAATAGTTGCAGGTTCAACCGTAAAACGTGCTACTCTTCATAATGAAGATTATGTTATTTCTAAAGATTTAAAAATAGGAGATATTGTATCAATTAGAAAAGCAGGAGATGTAATACCAGAAGTAGTTGAAGTTAAAAAAGAAAGAAGAGATGGTTCTGAAAAAGACTTTGTTATGATTAGCGAATGTCCTATGTGTTCATCTAAACTTGTTAAAAAAGAAGGACAAGTAGATTATTTTTGTATAAATCCAGAGTGTCCTGCTAAAAAAATTGAAGGATTAATACACTTTTCATCACGTAACGCTATGAATATTGACGGATTAGGGGAAAGAATTATAGAGGATTTCTTTAATTTTGGCTTTATAGAAAAAATAAGTGATATTTATAACCTTAAAGTTCATCGAGATGATATTATTACGTTAGAAGGTTATGGTAATAAATCTGTTACTAATTTATTAGACGCTATAGAAATTAGTAAAAATAATTCATTAGAAAAATTTATATTTGGACTAGGTATACCACATGTAGGAGAAAAAACTGCCAAAATTTTAGCAAGTCATTATAAAACTTTAGATAATTTAATAAATAGTGATACTTCAGAGTTAGTAAATATAGATGATATAGGGGAAACTATTGCTAATAGTGTTATTTCTTATTTTAAAGATAAGGATAATATGGATGAAGTAAATAAATTAAAATCTATTGGAATTAATACTAAATATTTAGGTGGAGAAATAATAGAAAATGAAAACTTTACAGGAAAAAGTTTTGTTTTAACAGGTACTTTAGAAACATTAACTAGGGATGAAGCTAAAAAAATAATTGAAGATAATGGAGGAAAAACTGTAGGTTCTGTATCTAAAAAAACTTCTGTAGTAATTGTTGGAAAAGATCCAGGAAGTAAGTATAATAAAGCAGTTGAGTTAGGTATAGAAATATGGAATGAAGATGAATTTAAAAATAAAATATAGTTAATAAAATGTAAAATTTTACATATTAGTAAATTAAATATATTTATTTAAAATAGGGATATAGTATAATTTAATCAGGTGGTATATATGAAACATAAAACTAAAAATTTTAAGTTATTATTTATAGTTATAGCAGTAATTCTAATTATAATTTCATTAACAGGTAAAATAATAACTACCAATAAAGGAAGTCTTTCATTATTTACTTTTCAAAGCTTTTATGTAAATGTGTTAGCTATATTATTAGCTATATATAGTACAATCAGAAATAAAAATGCAAATATTTTTATTATAATTTCTTTATTTACTTATCCTTGGACATATTATTTAGTTAATCAAATAGTTACCTATTTAACTGAATACAAATTTGTTTTTCAACCTAATTTGTATATTTATTATAGTTCAGCTCTTTTTTTAATTATTTCTTTATTTTTTAATATTAAAAATGTAGAGAGTAATAAACCACAAAATGAGACTTTAACAAATGGTGACAATATAGATAAAAATAATTTTCTTTTTACAAATATTATTTTAGGATTTAAAGAAATACCTTATTATACAACAATTTTATTAGTTAATAATATTTCTGATAAAACACTTGATTTAATATATACAATAGATAATAATAAACAAATTAAAAAGATTCCTCTAGATGCAATTAAAAATATAACATATCGCGATAAAGTAAAAGTTAGTAACTCTATGAAAAAAGTAGAAGAAAATGAAACTAAAAGTGTATTATTATCAGCTGTTGTATTTGGAGGAAATCCTTTGATGCAATTAGCAGGAAATAGTGGATTTAATACATTATTTGAAACTTTATCCAATAATTATGATAAAGTTGATTATAATGTAGAGTATGAAATAAATATTGAATACATAATAGGTAATGAACAACTAAAAGTATTAGTTGATTCAGAAAATAATCCAGACTTATTTATTAAACAAGTATTAAATAGGTAATTATTAATTAGATTTTACTAAACTTGAACTTATAGTAGTTCAAGTTTTTAAATTGTATATAAAAAAATATAGATTTGTGATATAATAGATTGGATTAGGAGGAGCCTTATGAAAGATAAATTAACTAAAGAAGAAGTATTACATGTTGCAAATTTAGCACGTATTGAAATAACAGAGGAAGAATTAGAATCATATCAAATAAAGTTAAAAGAATTATTAGATCAAGTTAATACAGTTAATGAAATAGATGATAATAATACTGATTATTTAATTGCACCATGGCAAAATAATTCAGAATTTAGAGAAGATTCAGTTGGAGGTATGTTAGATCCTAAAGAAGTATTAAAAAATACTCCACGTAAGAGTGGTAATTATATAGAAGTACCGGTGGTGATTTCTAATGAGTAAATATTTAGATTTAGATTTAATTGAAATCAATAACTTGCTTAAGAACAAAGTTATTACACCTACTGATTTAGTATTGGAGTGTTTTGATAGAATTGAGAAAAATAAGGATCTTAATTGTTTTATTACTTTAAACAAAGAAGAAGCATTAAAAAGAGCTAAAGAATTAGAAAAGTTAGAAATTACATCATTAACTTATGGTATTCCAATTGCCATAAAAGATAATATAGTTACTAAAGATTTAAGAACAACTGCGGCATCTAAAATGTTAGAAAATTTTATTCCTATATATGATGCAGATGTTATAAAAAAGATTAATGATAGTGGTATGATTATAGTTGGTAAAACTAATATGGATGAATTTGCTATGGGCTCATCTACCCAAACTTCATATTTTGGTCATACGAAAAATCCTTGGAATAAAAAGTTAGTTCCAGGTGGTTCTTCAGGTGGTTCTGCAGCTGCAGTAGGATCTAGAATAACACCTATTGCACTTGGCTCTGATACAGGTGGTTCAATTAGACAACCTTCAAGCTTCTGTGGAATAGTTGGTCTAAAGCCTACTTATGGACGTGTATCTAGATATGGTTTAATTGCCTTTGCATCAAGTCTTGATCAAATAGGACCTATGACTAGAAATGTATATGAAAATGCTGTAGTTTTAAACACTATTTGTGGAAAAAGTGAAAATGATTTAACTAGTTTTAATACAAAAGAAGATTTTACTAGATTAATTGATTCTGATATTACTGGTATGAAAATAGCTATACCTAAATTTTATGTTAATGATGCTATCGATAAGGAAATTATAGATAAACTTGATAGTGTAGTTCAAATATTAAAGAGTAAAAATTGTACTATTGATTATGTTGATATAGACTATATTGATAAAGCTGTACCTCTATATCAGATTATTGCAATGGGAGAAGCTAGTTCTAATTTAGCGCGTTTTGATGGTGTTAGATATGGTTATAGTTATGAAGATCCAGAAAATATTGATGATTTATATTTAAAAACTAGAAGATTTGGATTTGGTAATGAAGTAAAAAGAAGAATTATGATAGGTAGTTATTTATTAAGTGGAGAAAATGCTACAACTTATTATAATAAGGCAATGGCTATTAGAAATAAAATGAGAAATTCATTTTTAGATGTTTTTAAGAACTATGATTTAATTATTGGACCTACTGCTACTACTAAAGCTTATAAATTAGGTGCAGATTTAGATGATGCAGTTAAAACTTTTATGGATGATATTTTAACTATTCCTGTTAATATGGCAGGTCTTCCTGGTATGAATTTACCAATAGGATTTTCTAATGATCATTTGCCTATTGGAATGCAAATTATTGGAGCTCCTTTTGATGAGGCGAAAATATATCAATTAGGAAGTTTCATTGAAAAGGAATTAAATTTAGACCTAAATCCAGGGGGTGATACTAATGAATAAATATATTCCTACAATTGGTATTGAAGTTCATGTAGAGCTTAAGACTAATACTAAAATATTTTCATCTAGTAAAAATGGTTATGGACAAATGGCTAATAGTTTAACTAATGTTATTGATTTAGGTTATCCGGGTACACTTCCAACTGTAAATATTGAGGTTATTAATACCGCTATAAAAGCGGCACATGTCTTAAATTGTAAGATAAGAAGAACACAACATTTTGATCGTAAAAATTATTTTTATCCAGATAATCCAAAAAACTATCAAATAACTGAAGCACGTACTCCTATTGGATATGATGGTTATGTTGAAATAGAAGTTGATGGAGAACATAAAAAGGTTGAAATAGAAGAAATTCATATCGAAGAAGATACTTGTAAGAGTGCTCATCGTGGAAAAGTTAGTTTATTAGATTTTAATAGGGCAGGTGTTCCTTTAATTGAAATAGTTACTAAACCATGTATTAGTACTAGTATGGAGGCTAAATTATATTTAGAAAAATTACGTGAATTACTTTTTTATAGTGATATATCTGACTGTAAAATGGAAGAAGGTTCTATGCGAGCAGATGCAAATGTTTCAATAAGAAAAAGTGTTTCTGATCCTTTTGGAGTAAAGTGTGAAATTAAAAATATTGGTTCTATTTCTAATGTAAAACTTGCTATAGAGAAAGAAATTAATAGACAATCAAAATTACTTGATAGTGGAGAAACTTTTAAGGAACAAACTCGTCGTTTTGATGATAAGTTAGATGATACTGTTTTAATGCGTGTTAAAGAAACGGGGAATGATTATAGGTATTTCCCTGAACCTGATATTCCATATATTGTTTTAACTGATGAAATGGTTGATTCTGCAATTAAAAGTTTACCAATGCTTCCTGATGAAAGACGTAAGATATATATTTCTAGAGGAGTTAGTCCTATTAATGCTAATAAATTAATTTCAAATAGAAGTTTAAGTGATTATTTAAATAAATTTATTGATACAGATTTAGATTTTATGGAAGCAACTAACTTACTTTTAGGTGATATTTCCGCATATTTAAATCGTGAAGAAAAAAGTATTGAAGATACTAAATTAACTATAGATAAATTTTCAGATTTAGTTAAGAAAATATCTGATAATACTCTAACTAGTAAAAACTTAAAAGATATTTTAGATAAAATATTAGAAGAAGATAAAACAATAGATGAAATTATAAAAGAATGTGGTATTTCTAATATTACCGATTCTAGTTTATTAAATGATATTGTCTTAAAAATAATTAAAGATAATCCTGATAGTGTAAATGATTATAAAAATGGTAAAGATAGGGCTTTAAAATATTTAATGGGTCAAATTATGAAAGAAACTAAAGGTAGTGCTAATCCAAAACTAGTTAATGATATTTTAATTCAAGAATTAAATAAGTAATTGAAAACATAGAATACATAGTGTATAATAGATAATATAGACTAGGGGATGTGATTATATGAAAAAGTATATTAAAGAACATAAAATTGTAGTAGTTGCATTAGCGTTTTTGCTTATTGTAATTGTATTAGCATTTATTGCTAAACAGGTTTTCTTTTCTGGAACTTCTAATGCTTTATATGGTACTAGATTAGATGGAATTAAAGAAGTAAAGATTAGAAAAAGTGAAAAAGAAGCTTTAAGTAGTAAAATTGAAGAAGATAGTGCGGTTAAAAAATGTGAATGTGAGGTACAAGGTAAAATTGTTAATGTTATTATAACAGTTAATGATGATGTTGGTATTGATACAGCTAAAGCTTTAGCGGATAAAGTTATGGAAGTTTTTGATACAGACCAAAAAAGTTTTTACGATTTTCAAGTATTTATAAAAAAAGATATGGAAGCAGGGGATTTTCCAATTATAGGTTATAAACAAAATACTAAAGAAGGTTTTTCTTGGACTAAAGATAGGGTGGCATAAAATGAAAAAGAGGTTAATTTTTGTTACAGCAGTAATTATTGCGGTAGTAGCATTTATATTTGTATATAGATATTATAATAATGAAGATAAAACTACATCTTTAACTGTAAATGAAAAAAGATGGGTTCAAGAAAATAAAAGTAAAGATGTAGATATTGAAATTATTAATGACTATCCTATTTATGGTATGGAAGGTGATGGAGTTTTCTATGATTTGGTTAATGATTTAAAGAAAAATGTTGGCCTATCAATTAATGAAATTCCATATTTAAAAACTAGTAAACCAAGAACTAATAGTATTAGATTTAGAATTTTAGATGATTCAGAAAAAGTAACTGATAAAGATTTACTTCTATTTAGTGATTATTATATTGCAATAGGGAAAACATATCAAAGAATTAATCATATTAAAGATATGAAAGATTTAACTTACGGAGTATTTGAATCTGATAAAGATATTGTTAGTTATTATTTAAAATCTGCTACTAATATATCATATAAAACTTATAAAACTATTGATGATATGTATAAAGCACTAGATAATAGTGAAGTTAATATGATTATAGTACCTAATATTATGTATTTAGATAAAACTATATCTAATAGTGATTATTCTATTAATTATTATTTTACAGAGTTAACTAAAAAAATTGTTTTAACATTAACTAGTGATAATACTGAACTTAATAATATTGTTACTAAGTATTATAATAAATGGAAAAAATCTAGTTTTGTTAGTGAGTATGATAAAGAGTATTTTAACTATTATATAAAACAGAATAAATTAAGTTCTAAAGACAAAACTGATTTAATATCTAAAACTTATACATATGGTTATATAGAAAATAGTCCATATGAAGTAAAGAAAAATGGTAAAATTGTAGGTATTGCAGGAGAATATTTAAATAGGATATCTAGACTTGCTAATATAGATTTTTCATATAAAAAATATAGAGATAAGAAAGAATTAGAAGATGCTATTAATAATAAAGAAGTAGATATGTATTTTGATTATTATGGTATATCTAATAAAAACTATGAAGCAACATTATCTACATTTATTGAAGATTATGTAGTATTAGGTAATAATTCTGATAATTATATAATTAATTCATTTGAAAGTTTAAAAGATAAAGATATTGTTATGCTTTCTGATAATTCATTATATAACTATGTATCAAATAATGCTAAAGCTAATATTAAAACTTATTCTACAATTGATAGTTTAATAAAACATTCTAATAATAAATTAATTATAGTTGATAGAAATGTATATGATAAATATCATAAATCTAAATTTAGTAAATATGCATTACTATATGTTGATACAATGATGAATGATTATAAATTTATGATTAAGAGTAATAATAAAGCATTTTATAATTTAGTTAATTATACTATTAATACTAATTCATATTATAATTATAAGAATAGTGGATTAGAAAGTATGAATGAATCAATATTAGAAAATAGTAGTTTTGGTGAAGTATATGCAATTATTCTTGCTATAATATTTATTCCAATTATTGTTATATTAATAATTGTAAAAATTGCTAAAAAGAAAAAAGAGAATAAGAAAGTAAAAATTACTGATAGACATAAATATACTGATATGTTAACCTCATTAAAGAATCGTAATTATTTAAATGCAAAGATGCCTGAATGGGGTAATTCAAATGTATATCCTCAAGCAATTGTTATGATAGATTTAAATAATGTTAAATATGTTAATGATAATTATGGGCATGAAGAAGGAGATCAACTTATTGTAGATGCAGCTGGTATTTTAGTTAATACTCAACTTGAAAATAGTGAAATTATTAGAACAGATGGTAATGAGTTCTTAATTTATCTAGTTGGCTATAGTGAAAGACAAATAGAAACTTATACTAAAAAGTTATCAAAAGAATTGAAAAAACTACCACATGAATTTGGTGCTGGTGTAGGTTATAGTATGATTGTTGATGAAATAAAAACACTTGATGATGCTATAAATGAAGCTACATTAGAAATGATAGCTAATAAAGAAGATTTTAAATAAAGGGAGAAGTAAAATGGAGCGAGTTAGAGAGGTTTTAAAAAAAGTTATGACTTATATATCTAGACCTGATATGAGAGTTCTACCTGGGCAACTCGCTTTTTTCTTTGTAGTTTCACTTATACCTTTAATCGCTTTAGTAGGAACAATTGCAGGTTATCTTTCTGTTTCAGCATATAAAGTTGAAAATATATTAGATTCAATATTTCCATTTGAATTAACAGATAATTTAGTAACTTATGTTTCAGGTAAAGGTATGACCTTTAATATAGCGGTATTCTTTATTTCTGCTTTTATTTTAGCTTCTAATGGTTGTCATTCAATGATTATTACATCTAATCATATGTATGGTGTTAAAAATAAAGGCTTTT
Source organism: uncultured Bacilli bacterium (assembly GCA_947632545.1). GTDB lineage: Bacteria > Bacillota_I > Bacilli_A > RF39 > UBA660 > UMGS995. The sequence continues at coordinate 29,214 of CANRPP010000011.1, forward strand.
TTGCAAGACGATTTAAAGCTATAGGTATGACAGTTATATTAGTTTTAATTTTATTATTCTTATTAGTTGTTCCTGTATTTGGTGATACTATATTTAATATTGTAACTGCTAATATAAGTGATATTTCTGCAGTTAATCTTGCTAGAAATATTTATAATATTTTACAATATCCAATCTCAATTATATTAGTTTTATTTAATATTAAACTTCTATATACTATAGCGCCTGATAGAAAAATAAAATCTAAAACTACTTATTCAGGTGCAATATTTACAACTATTGGTTGGATTTTAGCAACTAAATTATATGCAATATATGCGGGAACATTTTCTAATTATAATATCTTTTATGGTAGTATTTCAGATATTTTATTTTTATTAATGTGGGTATATATACTTTCATATATATTTGTTTTAGGTATGGCTTTTAATGCTTCAAATACAAAAAAAGATGATTTTGAAACTATGCAATTGACCTTAAAAAAATAGGTCTTTTTTTCTTGCTTTAAAGATTGAATTTTATATAGGTAAGTGCTATAATATAGAATAGGCGAGGTTATTTATGAAAAGAAAGATAATTAAACTAAAAAATAAAATTATAAGTGAAATAAAACGAATAAAAAAGGATCATCTTATAAAAAAGTATATAAAAAATAATGTTTTATTTTTAACTTTTGTTATAACATGTGTTGCAAATTCTACTATACTTAGATTTTTTACAATGCATACTTTAGAAAATTATTTAGCATTTAAACCTATTTTAGCAGATGTTAGTATTATGGTTGTTGTTGGTTCTTTTGGATATTTATTAAAACCTAAAAATAGATTTGGATATTATTTATTTTTCGATATCTTATTTTCTACAATATGTATGATAAATTCAATATATTATACTTTTTATACATCTTTTGCATCTGTTTCGATGTTATCGCTTACTCAATATATAACGACAGTTGGAGATGCTGTAGTAGAGAATGTTTTACAAATAAAAGATTTAATATATATACTTGGACCTATTTCTTTAATAATTGTTCATTTAAAATTAAAAAAGAATAGTTATTATAAAAAAGTTGAAGTTAAGTCTGAAAGAAAGAAAAGAACACTTAAAACTTTATCTGTAGGAGCAGGTTTAGTATTATTATTTGTTGTTACTTTATCATCTTTAGATATAAGTCGTTTTGCTAAACAATGGAATAGAGAATATATAGTTATGAGATTTGGTATATTTATATATCAAGCTAATGATATTTTTACATCTCTACAACCTAAAATTAATTCTTTATTTGGATATGATAATGCTATGAAAAATTTTAAAGAGTATTATAAAGATAAAGAAGATAGGCAAACTAATAAATACACTGATATATTTAAAGATAAAAATGTTTTAGTAATACATGCTGAAAGTATGCAAGTTAATTTATTTAATAAAAGTTTTAATGGTGTAGATATTACTCCTAATTTAAAACGTATTGCAAGTGAAGGAATGTTTTTCTCTAACTTTTATTCTCAAGTTAGCGTTGGTACAAGTAGTGATTCTGAACTTACTTATAATACGTCTTTAATGCCTACACAAAGTGGTACTGCATTTGTTTCTTATTTTGATAGAAAGTTTAATGCAACTCCTCAATATATGAATGATTTAGGTTATTATACTTTCGTTATGCATGCTAATAATGCTGATTTCTGGAATCGAAGAAGTATGTATAATAGTCTAGGTTATAAGAAGTTTTATAGTAAAGAAAATTATAATGTTACAGAAGATAATACTATAGGTCTTGGTTTAAGCGATAAAGAATTCTTTAAACAATCAATTCCTAAAATAAAAAAGATAGATGAAAAAAATGATAAATGGTATGGTCTTATGATAATGTTAACTAATCATACTCCATTTTCAGATGTAGAAAAATATGGTGAATTTGATTTAAGTAGTAAAACAACTATAACAAATGAAGAAGGAATAGAAGAAGAAGTAACATATCCATTCCTAGAAGGTAGAAAATTAGGTAATTATTATAAATCTGCTCATTATGCAGATCAAGCATTAGGTGAATTATTTACTGAACTTGATCAAAATGGTTTACTTGATAATACTGTAGTTATAATTTATGGAGATCACGATGCTAGAATATCAAGAAAAGAATATGACTATGAAGCTAATTATGATAAAACTACAGGTACTAAACTAGATAAAGAAGATCCTAATTATAAAGAATATGATACCTATCAATATGAATTAGGTAGAAAGGTTCCCTTTATTATCTGGACTAAAGATATGAAAGGAACTAATCTAAATATGGAAGTTACTGATGTAATGGGAATGTATGATGTAATGCCAACTCTTGGTAATATGCTAGGATTTTATAATGAATATCAATTGGGTCATGATATATTTAATATTAAATCTGATAATATTGTAGTATTTCCTAATAGTAATTGGGTAACTAATGATATATATTATAATAGTCAAAAAGGTGAATATTATTCTATAAATGGTGAAGCTATTAGTGAAGAAAAAATTAAAGAGAATAATACTTATGCATCTAAATTATTGAATGTTTCTAATAATATAATAGTATTTGATTTATTAAAGAAATTACAAGAAGAAAATGAAGTATTTAAAAATTCTAATGAAGGGAGTTAATTATGGCTAGAAAAATTAGAAGGAGACCAAAGAAAAAATTAATTGTAATGATAATTGTAGTAGCAATTTTATTAATAGGGTTAGGGATATATTTTACTATATCTAATAAAAATACTGTAAAAGAGCATAAAGTAGTATCTAAAATACCTAGTTATGGTTATACTTTAAAAAGTAATAAAAGTTCACATTATAAAAGATTATTTCAGGAATTAAAAGATGTTTTAACTAAAGATAAAGTTGATGAAAAAAAATATGTTAAGACTATTACTAAAATGTTTATTGTTGATTTTTATTCTTTAAAAGATCATGTTGCAAAAACAGATGTAGGTGGAGTAGACTTTGTTCATAGTGATGCTATTGATAATTTTATTTTAAATGCAGAAGATACTTTATATAAGTACGTTGAAAGTGATATATATGGTCAAAGAAAACAAAAATTACCTGAAATAGATGAAGTTAGTATTAAAAGTTGTAAAACTACAGAATATACATATAATGATAATACTGATTCTAATGCATATGAAGTAAAAGCTTCATGGACATATAAAAATAAATCAGTTGCTGAAGATTATCAAACTGATGCTACATTTATATTTATGCATGATGGAAAAAAATTAGTTTTGGTAGAAGTATTAAATGGAGAAGAGGAAGAAGACGAAGATTAGTAGTTTTCTTTTTTTAACCTATGTTATAATATATTACAATTTACGGGACTTTTATATGAGCCATATCTTAAGTAAAACTAAAGTGTTAGATATGGAAAATATAGATAAAACAATAATTTTTGATGTCAATCTTAATTTTTCTTCAATGGATTTAAATTATTTTGGCATGGAAATAATGAGAGATTTAAAGAAAAAAATTATAAAATTCCTTCTTTTTTGAAACTTTTATTAAAGTATGATAGAATATATAAATAAAAGAGGAGATTATTATGACAAAGAATAAGTCTAATAAGAAATTTAGACCAATAATAAAATTATTTTTGTGTTTAATTTATTTTATAATAATATGTATTTTAGTATTTGTATCATTTAGACTATTTCAAAAAGATCAAAGAATAGTTAATTGGAATGAAGTCTCTTCAACTGATGAATATTCATATCTTAATATATCTCAAATGTCAGAAGCATTTGCAGTAACTGATGATAATAAACAAATTCATTTTGTTATAGTACAAGATGAAACATTAGAATGGCATACATATTTAATTGCTATTAGAAAAGAAGATTATAATAATTATAAAAGTATTATAGATTATACATATGAAAGAACTAAAGATAAACCTGATAATATAGTAGTATATGGTTATCCTAAAAAAATAACTAAAAAAATAAAAAAACTTGCTATTAAAAATATTATTAATTTTGTACCAATAGAAAATAAAACTATATTAACTAATGATAATTTTGAAGATTATATGACTAATACATATTTAGATACAACTATTCCTAAAACTCATAAGACTAATTATATTATAGTATCATTATTAGTACTAGCATTAATATTATTCATATTAATAATATTTACTATTTTTGATAAAGATAGAATAGTAGATGAAGTTGAAGAAATAATAGAAAAAGAAAATAGTAAATTAAAAAAGAAAAAGGAAAAAGAGGAGTAGATATAATGCATTATAAATATAAAACAAATGGTACTTGTTCTAAAGAAATAGATTTTGATATTAATGATAATAAAATAAGTAATTTATCTTTTACTGGTGGTTGTAATGGTAATTTAAAAGCAATATCTAGTCTAGTTGAAGGTAAAGATATAGATTATGTAATAGAAAGATGTAAGGGAATAACTTGTAATAATAAAAATACATCTTGTGCAGATCAATTAGCTAAAGTATTAGAAAGTGTAAGGGGTTAATTATGAAAAAATACTTATATCAATATATTGGTAATATAGATTTAATCTTAAAAGAAAATAAAAAAGTAAACTATAAAAAATTAAAGGAAGAACACTTAATAAAAATAAATTTCTTTCAACATGAAAGATTAATACATTTACTTGTTACTTTATTTTATGCATTATTTACTTTTATAATATTTTATTTTAGTAAAATATTTATACCCTTTATTTTTATAGCGTTAATATTAATAATATTTTTAATCTTTTATGTAGTTCATTATTTTAGATTAGAAAATGGAGTTCAATATTTATATAAGCAATATGATATGATAGAAGAAAGGATTAAAAAAGATGAAAAGTAGTAAAACAGTTAATATAATATTTGGTTTATTATTTTTATCATTAGGAATAATATTACTTGGTAATAATATAAAGTTATGGGATATAAATTCATTTTTTAATGGATGGTGGAGTTTATATATAATTATACCTTCTATAATAAATTTAATTAGAGGTGGTAGTTTATTATCATCACTTACTACTATTATTATTGGAGTATTATTACTTTTTTGTAGTCTTAATATAATAAATTGGAGTTTTATATATAAAATTGTTATACCTATAGTAATTTTATATATTTTTATATCATTAATAGTAAGTTATAAAAAGAAAATAGATATACCTAAAGCAAGTGGTAATGATAATACTTTAAATGCTGTATTATCTGGTAGGGATGAAGTTATTAGTAGTAAGTTTAATGGTACTAGATGTATATCAATATTTGGAGGAATAGATCTAGATATTAGTAAAACTAAAATAAATAAAGATACTATAATTAAATGTGTTTCTATATTTGGACAAACTAATATAAAAACACCTACAAATGTAAGTATAAAAACAAGTGGTATTAAAATATTTGGAGGAGTAACAAATAAAACTTTAGGTAGAGGAGATAAAAAACCTACACTTTATATTAAATATGTATGTATATTTGGAGGAGTAAATATTAGATAATATTTTACTTTTTTTATTTATAAGGAAAGTGCGTTTAAAATAAAAATAAAAAATATTATTTGTTCGATTGACATATACAAACAT
>CANRPP010000012.1 GCA_947632545.1 uncultured Bacilli bacterium
CTTTTTTTCAAAAAAAGATACTATTTTTTTATTTTTTTTACTTTATTTACGAGAACTTTCAACTAAAAAGAGACATCTATCATCATTCGTGACGTTATCTCTTAATTTAACGTTTATAACATAAAAAAAGCGAAGTTTTTCGCTTATATTATTTAACAAGTTCAATACTTTTAAATATATAATTATTATTTTCACTATCATAATTATATGTATATTTATAATTATTTACTTTTTCATAATCAACTGCAATATCAAATACGTTACCATCAATACCTTGTATTACTGAATTATTATCATTTGTGTTATAAACTTTTTTAGTTACTTCTTCAATATTTGCAACTGCTACTGTTATATAAATATTTTTATCAGTTTGTTCTGCTTTTACAATATATCTAACTGTCTTTAATGGATTACATGTCCTATTACATACTGTTTGTACTTCTCTATATACTTGATTTGCAGAATCGAAAATAATATTAGGACATATATTAGTCATATTAATATCACTAAGATTTATAGTACTTCCAAATAATATTTTAGAGGCTTGTTGAAATTTTTCTTCTGTAAAAGTTATATTACCATCTATTTTTTTACCATATGCTTCTTGGGCTACTAAAGCTCTTTTATAATTATCATCCATATCATTAGCAGTAAGTATAGACTTTTTATATAAATAGGAATTAATTCCACAACCATCATCATAATCTATTCTCGATATTAATTCATTAACTAATACACCACTAGTATTTAAACTTTTTACATCTGTATTAACTTGAGTTTTTCCTTTATTAACATAAACTGTTAAATAATAATAAGATAATCCTGCACCAATTAGTAAAAATGCAATACATAGTAAAAATATACCAAACCCTTTATTACTTTTCTTTTCTCTTATCTCAACCTCTTCCATATTCTTCACCTCAATTATTAATATTATTACTCTAAAAATAACTTTCTAGTCACAAAATTAAATACCATAACAAAACATGTTGCGATAACTTTACCTATTAGATAATATATATTAAACATACTTATAGTAATCCACATTATTAAATTATTTAATAAAAGACCGATTACACTAAAAAATAAAAATGTTATATATGTCTTCTTTTTATTTTTCTTCTCATCTACTACAAATACAAAACGTACACTTGCTAAATAATTATATGTATTTGCAATACAAAATGAAAGTGTATTAGCAATAATTACTGGAATATGTAAAACTTCTTTAAAAATAGTAATACATAAAAAATCAATTACTGTAGCAACTCCACCAACAATTCCAAATTTAAAGATTTGTAAAAATAAGTTCTTTTTATCTATAGTTTTACTCATAAATGTTCTCCTTTTAATAATTACTTATCACTTATTTTATATTTTGCAATACAATAAAGCGCTCTAAAGCCATCAAAAATATTTATCTTTTTTCCTTCTTTTACAGTACGTGGATAATAAGAAATAGGTACTTCTACTAATTTTATTTTTTTCTTTGAAAGTTTTGCTGTTATTTCAGGTTCAAATCCAAAACGTTTTTCTTTTATATCAATACTTTTAATTATTTCTGATTTAAAAGCTTTATAACAAGTTTCCATATCAGTAACATTTAAACCTGTCATTAAATTAGATAATTTTGTTAAAATTTTATTTGCTAATTGATTAGTTATATATCCTTTTGAATCACCATTTAAAAATCTAGATCCATAACAAACATCAGCTTTTCCATCAAAAATAGGTTTTACAACATTTGGTATTTCCATTGGATCATATTCAAAATCTGCATCTTGAACAATAATAACATCTCCAGTAGTCTCTTTAAAACCAGTTTTTAACGCTCCACCCTTTCCTTGATTAACATCATGGTATAAAATTTTGTCAATATATTTTTTACCTTGCTTTTTTAATATATCTCTAGTTCCATCAGTTGAATAATCATCGACTACTATCAATTCAATATCAACATTATCTATTTTTAATTTTCTTACTTTTTTTAATACTTCAATAATTAATGCTTTTTCATTATAAACTGGCATAACTATTGATAATTTTTTATTTTTTACCGATTTTTTCATACTATCATTACTCCTAATATATTACTTTTAAAGTATAACATATCTAAATACTATAAACAATAAATTTATTACAAAAAGAAAAGGAATTTATTCCTTTTAATTAAATTATTTCATTTTTTTAATTAATGTTTTTTTATAAGAATCAACATTTCCTACATCAAGCATTTCGCCATCAGGAATAAATGCAATCATTCCTTGTTTTTCTCTAATGGAATCTAAAACTGTTGTTAATTGATATTCACCATATTCCGTATTACCATTGTCTATATTAGTTTTTAATTCTTTAAATACTTCTGGTGTTAAAATATATTCACCAAATACACTATAGTATTTTTTTTCATTATTTTTAATAGTATATAAATACTCCTTTGCATAAGCATCACTTGGTTTTTCATACATTTTATCTACTACAAAATAATTATTATTTCCATCAATTGTTCCTGATAAAATTCCATATTTAGATACATCTTTTAAATCAACTTCACATACTGAAACAGTTAACTTTTCTGTTTTAGCAAAGTTTTCTAATAACTGTTGTGTACAATTTTTATCATTAGATGTCATATATAACTGATCTCCCAATACTAAAAGTACCGGATCATCTGAAGCAAACTCGCTGCATAGTGAAACCGCATGGCCTAAACCTAACTTTTCATCTTGATAAATATAACTTATCTTTTTACCTATTCTTCTAATTTTTCTATCATAATCAAACATTTCAGAAGAAAGTTTATTAGCATATCCATTACTTAATTTCTGATTAAAGAAATTATCATAATATTTTTGATCATCTTTATCTATTACTAAACAAATTTCTTCAATACCCGCTGTATCTAGTTCTTCTAGAATTGACATTATCGCAGGTTTTATAAAACCATCAGAATCTATTATTGGTAAAAATGATTTCTTTATCAATTTAGTAATAGGATACATTCTAGTACCATTTCCCGCTACAGGGATAATAGCTTTAGTAACAGGTTTTGTTTTATTTAAAGTTAATGTATAAGCATTAAAATTTAATTCTTGTTCCATATATTCTTTCATTAATTTTTGACTTTCTTTGTCTTTAGCAAGGAATTGGACTATACCATCTCCTTGAGAACCAACTCCTTTACCACCATAACTTAAAGTCTTTAATTTTTCATCTTTTAAAACTCTATGTAATATAGGAGAAGTTAATTCTTTTGGACAAGCAGGAGAAACATATTTATCAAATTGTTCTTGAGCTTTTATCATTAACTTACCAAGGCCTTCTACATCTCCTTTTTCTATACATTCTAAACTACTAAAAATAATTTTTTTATTTAGTTCTCCTAAACATTTTTGAACATTTCTGTCAATTTGATTTTGAGCAAATGGAAAACATTTATTTAAATCACCAAGTATTTTTATAGTATCTTTTTTTGCATTCAAATCTGCAAAAACGTAATGCAAATCTTTTCCGATTTTAATATTTTGAACATCTAATTTATCTCCGTCAAAACTCATTAAAACTGGCACTTTACCAAAAGCACATACTTGATCAAGTCTACCACATCTAGATGGAGTTAATACCTCACCATTATAGGCAGTATTCATCTCTCCAATAGTATTTAAATGTAGATTATATATTTTATTAAACGCTCTAGCTACTAAAACACAAATTGCAGCACTTGATGATAAGCCTTTTTTCATTGGTAAAGTGGAATTATTAATAGTTATATCAAGACCATTAACATTATACTGTTCCTTAACATATAGGGCAACTCCTGCTGCATAACACCAAAAGTCATCTTTCTCTGCAATCTTTTTGAGTTCATTTATTTCCATTTTACATTTAAAAGACTTTTTAGAATCATTTTTAAATCTTACTATAAAATTTTCAGCCATTTTAGCTGTAGCATATATTCCTTGCTCAATACCAGTTACAATAGCATAACCCTTTTCTATTCTGTTATTAACCATTCTATATCTACCTGCCCAGTCACTATGTTCACCAAGTAAACATAATCTTCCTGGAACAAATAAATCTATCTTTTTATCTGTCATTTTACTTTCCAATCCTTTTACTGATATTAAAATTTAAATAGTTACCTATATTAAGCTCTTTTTTGATAAGCTTTTTTATATTCTCCAGATAATATATTATCAATCCATTCTGTATTATCTAGATACCACTTAACAGTTTCTTCAATACCTTTTTCAAATGTATAAGTTCTGTCCCATCCAAGTTCTTTTTCTGCTTTTGTTGAATCAATCGCATATCTTAAATCATGACCTTTTCTATCTTCAACAAAAGTAATTAAATCTTCACTTTTACCCATTAACTTTAGAATAGTTTTAACAACCTCTAAATTATTTCTTTCAGAATGACCACCAAGATTATAAACTTCTCCTACTTTTCCATTTCTAACAATTAAATCTACTCCAATATTATGATCTATAACATGAATCCAATCTCTTACATTTGCACCTTTTCCATAAACAGGAATTTTTTCATTTTTTAATGCTTTAGAAATAACAACTGGAATAAGTTTTTCTGGGAATTGATATGGTCCATAGTTATTTGAACATCTACTAATTGTAACAGGTAATCCAAAAGTCCTATGATATGCAAAAACTAATAAATCGGCACCTGCTTTAGATGATGAATATGGACTTGATGTATGAATTGGTGTATCTTCAGTAAATTTTAAATCTGGTCTGTCAAGTGGCAAATCTCCATATACTTCATCAGTAGATACTTGATGATATCTTTTAATATTATATTTTAAAGACGCATCCATAAGTACTTGTGTTCCTATTATATTAGTAGTTAAAAATATACCTGGATTTTTAATAGAATTATCAACATGAGATTCTGCTGCGAAGTTAATTACTACATCAAACTTTTCTTCATTAAATAATTTATCAATAAAATCTCTATCTGTAATATCTCCTTTAACAAATTTATAATTAGATTTCCCCTCTAAATCTTTTATATTATTATAATTACCTGCATAAGTTAATGCATCTAAACATACAAAATAATCTTCACTATATTTATTAACTACATAATGCATATAATTACTTCCTATAAATCCGGCTCCTCCAGTAACTAAAAATTTCATATAATACCTCCAAATATATTATATAAAAAAAAAAAAGATAGGTAAAGATAAATCTATTAATATAATAAATATTTTCTTTATAATTAATGTATTAAAATACAAAAAGAAACTATAGTAATTATAGCTTCTTATAATTTTTTGAAATATTTTATTATTTCTAACTCTATTTTAATAAATAAGATAAAGATAAACCAAATATAGAAACTATATTAATACTATTTAATTACAATTTTTATTTTCATAATTCCATGAATCACGTACCATATCATCTAGATTTTTTTCTGCTTTAAAACCTAATTCTTTTTCTGCTTTTGTAACATCAGAATAACACTGTGCGATATCTCCTTCTCTTCTTCCTACAATTTTATATTTTATTTTATACCATTTACTTTTTCAAAAGTATTAATCATATCTAAAACACTATAACCAGTACCTGTTCCTAGATTATAAATATATAAACCACCTTTTTCTTTTTCTAATTTTTCTACTGCTTTAATATGTCCTTTAGCAAGATCAACTACATGAATATAATCTCTAACTCCTGTACCATCTGGAGTATTATAGTCATTACCAAATACAGATAAACACTCAAGTTCTCCTGATGCTACTTTAGATATGTATGGCATTAAATTAGCAGGAATACCATTAGGATCTTCTCCAATTAAGCCAGAATAATGTGCACCAACTGGATTAAAATATCTTAAAATACATATATCCCATGATTTATCAGAATTATATAAATCCTTTAAAATTTGTTCAACAAATAATTTACTTGTTCCATATGGATTAGTAGTACCACCTGTTTTAGCAGCCTCTGAAATTGGAACAGATTTAGGAGTTCCATATACAGTAGCACTACTACTGAATACTAATCTTTTACAGTTATATTTTTTCATAACATTAAGTAAATTTAAAACACTACTAACATTATTAATATAATATTCAATTGGTAGTTTTATAGATTCACCTACTGCTTTATATGCTGCAAAATCTATAACACAATCTATTTTATTTTCAGAAAATATCTTATTCAGTAAATTTTTATCTAACATATTTCCTTCGTAGAACTTAATATTTTTACCCGTAATTTTATAAATTTTATCTAAAACTTCTTTCTTACTATTACTAAAATCATCAAGTCCTACTACATCATAACCATTATTTAAAAGTTCTACACATGTATGAGAACCAATATAACCTGAACAGCCTGTTACAAATATTTTCATATTAACCACCTATTATAATTATAAAAATTAATTTTTACAAAAGCAAGTACAATAATATCATATATAAAAAAGAATTAATATTAATTCTTTTTTGATTTACATAAAACAGGGTTATGTTTTACTAATTCTTTACAATATCTATCAGTAGCATCTTGCCATGAAGGTAACATATCAAATCCTGCTTCTTTTAATTTATCTTTACTTAATTTAGAATTTCTTGGACGATATGCTTGTTTAGCACCAGTAAGTTCAATATATTCTTCTGTTGTTACAGGATTAACTTTAACATCTAGGTTATTACTCTCGAAAATATATTTAGCAAACTCAGCCCATGAACAATACCCATCATTATTTACATGATATGTGCCATATTTATCAGTATGAGCCATTTCAACTAAAACTCTTGCAAGATCAACTGTATAAGTAGGACTTCCAATTTGATCATCAACTACTGCAAGACAATTTTTTGTTTTAGATAAATTTATCATAGTCTTAATAAAATTATTACCATTAATGCCAAATACCCAAGAAATTCTTGTAATGAAATGTTTTGGATTACGTCTAACTTCTTCTTCACCTTCATATTTAGTTTTTCCATAAACACTCATTGGATTTACACTATCATCTTCTTTATAAGTACCCTCTTTTTTACCATCAAATACATAATCTGTTGACATATAAATTAATTTTGCGCCTACTTCAATAGATGCATCTGTTATATTTTTAGTACCTACTACATTAATATCTCTTACTTTATCTTCTAAATCCTCTGCTTTATCAACTGCAGTCCAAGCTGCACAATGAAATATTACATCAGGTTTATAACTATTAATTATATCAAAGACTTGATCTCTATTTGTAATATCCATTTCATCGATATCTAATGCAAGATAATCTGTTTCTCCTCTTTCTTCTAATTCTCTTACAATATCATAACCAAGTTGACCTTTATAACCTGTAATTAAATATTTAGTTTTTTGACGATTAAATACTGTTTCACACTCTTCTAAAGTTTCACGTACTTTATCTTTTTCAGATAAAATTGGTTCTTTAATATCGTATTCCCTAAATATATCTTCCCAAGGAATTTGAAGAGCAGGATCATTCCACAAAATTCCATCTTCATATTTTGGCATATACTTATTATCTACAAAATATTCAAATAGTGAATTATCTTCTAAACATAAATAAGCATGTGCAAAACCACGAGGAACATATAAACATCTACCATTTTCAGGTGTTAATAAAACTTTAGTATATTGTCCATATGTCTTAGAGTCACGTCTCATATCTACAACAACATCAATAACTGACCCTCTAACACATCTAACAACTTTTGCTTGACAATATGGATTTTTTTGAAAATGAAGTCCACGTAAAACTCCCTTCTCACTTTTAGAATCACTAATTTGTTTTTGTTTAGCAAAACCAGCTTCTTTTAATTGTTCCTCTGTAATTGATTCAAAAAAGCCTCTATCATCCCCAAATCTTTGAGGTTCTAATATATAACAATCTAATAAATTTGTTTCAATCTTTTTCATTATGAATTCCTCCTGCAATATTTAACCTTTACTTTTTCTTTTTTAACTTTTTCTTTACTTACTTCTAATAAATGCTGTCCATATGTATTTTTTTTCATTAATTCTGCTTGTTCTAAAAGAATCTCTTTAGATAACCAACCATTCTTATAACCTATTTCTTCAGGACAACAAATAGTAACATTTTGGTTTTTCTGGACAATTCCAACAAACTGTGATGCTTCAGATAAACTTGCAAAAGTACCTGTATCAAACCAACCATAACCAGTATTTAAAGTAATAACTTCAAGTCTTTCTTCTTCAAGAAATAATCTATTTAAATCTGTTATTTCTAACTCTCCTCTTGCAGATGGTTTTAAAGTTTTAGCTTTTTCTATAACGCTATTATCATAGAAATATAAGCCTGTAATTGCATACTGACTCTTTGGATGCTCTGGTTTTTCTTCAACACTTAAAACTTTGCCTGTTGCTTTATCAAATTCTACGATTCCAAATCGTTCTGGATCATCTACATGATATCCAAATACAGTTGCTTTATTTTCTTTGGCATTTTTCTTTGCTCTTAATAAATCATGAGCAAGGCCTGAACCATAAAAAATATTATCTCCTAGAATCATTGCTACACTATCATCACCTATAAACTCTTCACCTAATATAAATGCTTGAGCAAGTCCATCAGGTGATGGTTGTACTTTATAGCTTAAATTTATTCCAAATTTAGAGCCATCTCCTAATAATGATTGAAACCTAGGTAAATCAGTTGGTGTTGATATAATCAAAATATCTTTAATTTCTGCTTGCATTAAAACAGATAATGGATAATATATCATTGGTTTATCATATATTGGCATTAACTGCTTAGATGTAACCTGTGTTAATGGATAAAGTCTAGTACCAGACCCTCCTGCTAAAATAATTCCTTTCATTTTTTTAAACCTCCCTTAAATAAACATCTTATATATAAAATTACTAATGATAACTTATTAGTAAAATCTAACCATTTTAATTCCTTATCTGTAGCCTCTAAATATTCTTTTACAAAATATCTTTGACTCTTTTTTAATTCCTTATATTTATTAATTCTATTTATATTTTTATCAATTGTAACTGAATGATTATGAACAATAACCACATTATTATCTACTGCTACTTGCATATCAATATTTTCAAGTTTTTTAGATAAAATTTGCTCTTCATAGTATAAAAATGTGGCTTCATCAAAATAGCCTATTTCTTTTAAAACTTTACCACTTACACAAAAGAAACAACCAGATACTACTCCAACTATTGATAAATCCTCTTTATAATGTTCTTCACCATAGAATATTTCTTTTCGATATTTTCTACTTATTAATGGTAAATTAAACTTTATCTCATCTTTTATAGTAGGTAACATCCAACCTCTATTGAGACTTCTATTTTCTACAATTGTTGGACCAACTACAGCAATAGAATGTTTACCTATATCATTACTTAATTTCTTTAAATCTTCTTCTTTATTAAGAATAACATCAGAATTAGAAAAAATTATATTACAAGTTTTTAATTTTTTAATAACTTCTTTAGCACCAAGATTAAGTCCTGCTGCATAACCTTTATTTTCTTCTGCCTCTATAATCTTAATTTTTTTATTTTCATATTTTTTTAAACTTTTTAAAGAATTATCAGTAGATTTATTATCTACAACAACAATAAAATCCAATGATTTATAATCTTTTATATTATTTAACAAAGAAATAGTCGTCTTGTAATCATTATAATTAATAATTACCATACCTAATTTTGCCATGTAATTCTCCTCTTACCAATTTAATTATAAATCAAATAACTCTTTAATGCAACAAATAATAAGTAACATAAACTAATGATTATTTATTTTTTTATATTTTATAAGTATAATTTTTATAACTAAAATAGCCATGAATTTATAGTTGAAAAAAATCATATTATTGGATATAATAAATATTAGCAGAATAAAAACTGGAGGTTATTAAATGTCAGAAGATATTATTGAATTAAGAGAAAAGAAAAGAAAAAAATCAAGTATAGTATCACTAGTATTTTTTATAATATCATTAATTACTAGTGGATATTTAATTTATAATATATTTTTACTAAATGGAATTGAAAATTTAATAAGGTACATAATAATAGGAATATTACTTTTAATAGATTTAATAGCATTTATAAAAATAAGAATTATTTGGAAAAATAAAACTCCTAAAAAGAAAAAGAAGAAAGAATCCAAAAGAATTGGATTTATAACATTTCTAATTTTATATTCAATTATATGTACAATAATAGGAATTACTATATCATATTTTTTAGGTACTATTGATAGTTTAAATAAAAAATATGTAACATACTCTTCTAGTTTAATAACTTTAAGTGATAATGAAGCAGAAAAGATAAAAGATATAAAAGATTATAAAATAGGAATATTAAAAGATAAAAAATCTCCTGAAGGATATATAATTCCACAAGAAATTATAAAGGAAAATAAATTACATGATGAAAATGATATAACTGAATATGAAAGTTATACAGAAATGATTTCTGATTTATATACAAAAGATTTAGATGCTATATTTGTAGCAACTGATTACCCAAGTATATATAGCAATATCGCAGGTTATGAAAATATCCAAAATGAAACTAAAATAATAATATCTAAAGAAAAAGAAATGAAAAAATCAGATACATCTGATGAAGAAAATGCATCTACTGGTAAATCAATAAAAGAGCCATTTACAATTCTTTTAATGGGAATTGATTCAACAGATGAAGTTTTAGCAAAAAATGCAGTAGCTAATGGTGATTCACTAATTTTAATAACATTTAACCCTAAAACATTAAATGCAACAATGTTATCAATACCAAGAGATAGTTATGTTCCAATTGCATGTTGGCCTAGTAAAGAGGAAAATAAAATCACTCATGCCGCTGCTTATGGAAATGATTGCATGATTAATACAATTGAAGACTTTTTAGATATTGATATAGATTATTATGCAAAAATAAACTTTAAAGGATTAGTTCATTTAGTAGATGCTTTAGGTGGTATCGATGTAGAAGTACCACAAGACTTATGTACAGATGATTCATCACGTGGCGGTAAAGTATGTATAGAAGAAGGAATGCAACACTTAAATGGTGAAGAAGCATTAGTTCTTTCTAGAAATAGAAAACAACTTGCTAATGGAGACTTTGGTAGAGGTCAAAATCAACAGTTAGTTATTCAAGCCTTATTAGAAAAAATTAAATCAATAAAAAGTGTTAACCAATTTACAAAAGTATTTAATACAATAGCTAATAGCCTAGATACAAATCTTACTCAAAAACAAATCTTATCATTTTATAGTATTGCAAAAGACATAGCAAAAGTTGGTTTAAGTAGTAATAGTTCTAATATAGTAAATATTCAACAATTATATTTACAAGGATACGGCGCTATGATATATGATAAAAGAATGAGAATGGAATTATATGATTACGTTCCAAATACATATAGTGTAAAAGATATAATCGCAGCAATGAAAAAGAATCTTGAACTAAACAAACATAAACAAATTAAAACATTTAAATTTTCTATAAATAAACCATATGAAAAAGAAATAATTGGATATGGTCCATATAAATCAACATTTAATGCTTCTAAATATAAAACTAAACCTGTAGAAGAAAAAAATACTAAAAGCTGTGGTCTAAATGAAGAATTAGGTGCTGATGGAGTTAGTTGTGTATGTAAATATGGTTATACAAAAAATAATGGTGTATGTGTAAGTGATGACGAATTATATAGTAATAAAAAAGAGGAAGAAGTTGAAGATGAGACTGATGATATTGATGATGAAGATTCAAATAATTCAGGCACTGATACTGATAGCGGTAACCCTGGAGGAAGTCAACCACCTACTACCCCACCTAAAGAAGAGTCAAATCCAGTTCCAACAGAATAATAAAAAGTTCATATCAATTGATATGAACTTTTTTTATACACTTTGTGTATTTCCAACATATTTTGAACTTCCTAATCCTAATATTAACATAAATATTGGATTTAAGAAAATTAGTCCTATGGCAAAACCAGTACCTTTACCATATGCTTTAGCAAGATTTACATATAGCATTATCTGAATTATAAGATTAGCAACTGGAATCATATACAATAGAATTAGCCATGGACTCATTCCAGATATTTGGAATAATACAACAACATTATATATTGGAATTAATGATGCCCATCCTGGTTTACTTGCTTTAGTAAATAAGCGCCACATAGCAACAATTCTTATTATACTTACTATTACTAAAATAACAGTTAATATTCCTAATATTGCTCCTCCTGCAGTACTAGCTGCAACAGAACTATATGATGTGTCATAATTATACATCTTACTTACTCCTCCTTTATTTTAATATAACATAATTATGATTATTAAGTAAAGAAAAAAATCCTTTCGGATTTTATTTGTCAGTAGAACCAAAGCCACCAGAACGCATACCTTCAGCTTTATCATCGTCTACAGTTAAATATTTTTGAAAAATTACTTGTCCTATAACATCACCTTTTTTTACTTCTAAATCGTGATCAGAAAAGTTAAAATATTGAAAATAGAAATGACCTTCATTAGATTCATTATTATAATAATCACTATCAATTATACCTATACTATTAGCCATAACAAAACCTTTTTTAGGTCCACTACTTCTATTTACTAACATATAGTATTCATCTTCACCACAATATGCTTTTAATCCTGTTGGAATAAGAGTTGGCTTTGTACCAAATTTATATGCAGGAATTACTACATCTTCAGCAGCTTCTACATCATAGCCTGCTGAATATTTTGTTTTCCTAACAGGTAAATTAATTCCCTTATCTTTATATTCTTCTACTACTTCAAAACCTCTACTGCGCATTTATTTTTTCTCCTTCTTTTTTCATTTCATATTCAATTAATTTATTTTGTTTTAAACTCTTTTTTACATCTATTATTCTTTGATTAGAACTACCCCTAAAGTATAAAGTTCTATTTAATAAATTTTCAATAAATCTACCATCTACTAATACATCAATATATAATAAAAATTCCCTCGTAAAATCATTTTCTTTATACATTTTATCCATTATTTCTTTATCAAATAAATAGCCTGTATAACACCAAATACTTTTATTAGGATACTTCTCTTTTACTTTCCTAAGTAAAGGTAAAAGTCCCTTTTGATTATCAGGCCACATAGGTTCTCCTCCTAAAAGAGTTAAACCATTTATATAATCATAATCTAAAGAATTTAAAATTTCTTCTATTTCTTCATCACCAAATTTTTTTCCATAATTGTAATCCCAAGCTTCTTCATTAAAACATCCTTTACAATGATGAGGACAACCACTAACAAAGAGGGTTACTCTAACTCCCTCTCCGTTTGCGATATCATATTTTTTTATTTCAGCGTAATGCATAACTCCTCCTATAAATGAGTTACTCTAGCTTTTATTTCTTTAGTTTTACCTACATTCCAGAAATTTTCACCTAAATAACCACATGTACGTCTAGCTACATTCATTTTTTGTTTATCTTTGTTTCCACATTCTGGACATTCCCATTCAAAATCATCATTAATTTTAATTTCTCCAGTATATCCACAAACATGGCAATAGTCAGATTTAGTATTAAATTCAGCATATTGAATATTATCATATATGAACTTAACTACTTCTTCCATAGCTTTTAAGTTTTTCTCCATATTTGGAACTTCAACATATGAGATACATCCACCTGATGAAATTGGTTGAAATTGACTTTCAAATTTAAATTTAGAAAATGCATCTATTTTTTCTCTAACATCAACATGATAACTATTTGTATAATATCCTTTATCAGTTATATCTTTAATAGTACCATATTTTTCTTTATCAATTCTTGCAAAACGATAACATAAACTTTCAGCTGGTGTACCATATAAAGCAAAACCAAGACCTGATTCTTTTTTCCAATCATCACATTTTTTTCTCATATATTTCATAACTTTTAATGCAAATTGTTCTCCTTCAGGATCAGTTTGTGGAACTCCTTTTATTAACATAGTTAATTCATATAATCCAATATATCCTAAAGATAATGTAGAATATCCATTTTTAAGATATTTATCAATTTTTTCACCTTTTTTAAGACGTGCGATTGCTCCATATTGCCAATGAATTGGAGATGTATCACTAAGTGTACCAAGTAATGCCTCATGTCTACACATTAATGCTTCACGACATAATTCCAATCTTTCTTCAAATAATTTCCAGAAAGTTTCTTCATCCTTTTCAGCAGCAAGTCCAATTTGAGGTAAATTAATTGAAACAACACCTTGATTAAACCTACCTTCAAATTTATAATTTCCATCCTTATCTTTCCATGGAGATAAGAAACTTCTACATCCCATAGGACTAAATACATTTCCTTTATAATTTTTACGCATTTCTTTAGCACTTATATAATCAGGATACATTCTTTTAGCAGAACATCTAACTGCAAGTTTTGTTAAGTAATCATATTTACCACCTTTTAAGCAGTTATTTTCATCTAAAACATAAACAAGTTTAGGGAATGCTGGAGTAATATATACACCTTTTTCATTTTTAATACCTTCATATCTTTGACTAATAACTTCTTCAAAAAGCATAGCATTCTCTTCTATATATGGATCATCATCTTTTAGATGCATAAATAATGTTACAAAAGGTGATTGTCCATTAGTAGTCATTAATGTATTAATCTGATATTGAATAGTTTGTACACCTGCTTTTACTTCATCTTTTAATCTATCCATTGCAAGGGATTCAATAACTTCTTTTGATAATTCTTTATGTTTTTTCTTAATATTTTTAATAAACTTATCTTTACTCTTTCTAATATATTTACCTAAATGAGATAAATCAACAGATTGTCCTCCATATTGATTTGATGCTACTGCTGCAATTATCTGAGTAGTTACAGTACAAGCAACTTGAAAACTTTTAGGTGATTCTATCATTTTACCATTCATTACTGTACCATTATCTAGCATATCTTCAATATTTATTAAACAACAATTGAATATTGGTTGTACAAAGTAATCTGCATCATGGAAATGTAAAATTCCTTCATCATGAGCTTTACTAATCTTTTCTGGAAGTAAAATCCTACGTGTTAAATCACGTGATACTTCACCTGCTATATAATCTCTTTGTGTAGAAGCAAGTGTTGTAGATTTATTAGAATTTTCTTCTGCTAACTCCTTATTTGTATTTTTAATTAAACTTAAAATAGATTCATCTGTTGTATTAGCCTTTCTAACTAAAGCTCTAGTATATCTATATGTAATATACTCCTTTGCTAAAGCATATTTACCTAATCCCATTATTTTTTCTTCTATTAAATCTTGAATGTCTTCAACTACCATTCTTTTCTTATTTAAGCCTTCAATATACTTAATAATATTTTCTATTTGACGATCTGTAATTCTATCGTCTTCTGGGACACAAACATTCGCCTTTCCAATTGCTATTCTTATTTTCTCTCTGTCGTAATCAACACTTTTACCATCTCTTTTTATGACTTTCATAATATACCTCTCTTTCTACCTTACATTTAAATCATATTTCTAATTTTTAATTTTTTCTGTTGCAATTGCAACAATTTTACATTATAATTTAATTATAAAAAAAAGAGGTGTTTCAAAATGCTTGAAAAATATAGGATTTATGAAAATATTGAGGAAAAAGATTTAAAAAAATTATTAACTACTTTACAGTCAAGTACACACTTTTATAAAACTGATCAAACAATAATCTATTCTTTAGGTAATAGAGATATTATTGGAATTATTGAACAAGGTACTGCTAATTTAATGCGTTTTGACTTTGATGGAAAAAGAACTATTATAGAAGAAATGTCAACAGGAGATATTTTTTCTGATATGTTTATATCAACAAATAGTAGTGAATTATCAGTAATTGCTACAACTGATTGTAAAGTAACCTTTATAGAATATAATGAATTAATAAGAGAATGTCAAACTAATAATAAAACAGCGCCAATTTTATTAGACAACTTAATAAAATTAATATCAGAAAAGCTTGTAAAAAGAAATCAAAGAATTGAATTATTAACAAAAAGAAGTATTAGGGCTAAACTATTACATTATTTTGAAACTGAAAGTAAAAAATTGAATTCAAAATCATTCAATTTAAAATATTCATATACTGATTTAGCAGATTATCTATCTGTTGATAGAAGTGCAATGATGCGAGAAATAAAAAATTTAAAAGATGATAAACTAATAACAGATGTCAATAAAAAAATAACTATTTTATATTAATAGTTATTTTTTTACATTATTAGTCTTTTTATATTCTTTTGCTTTTTTTAACTCATATTCATATTTTGGTAATTTAGATTCTATATTCTGTAAACTATTTGATAACATATCTCTCCATATTGTTTTATCATCATCTGGTGCTACTATAGCTTCTTCATATATTTCATCCATTTCACTAATTTGATCTTCTATACCATATGCTTCTTGATAATATATCAATTTATCTCTTTTTGCTTTATATCTTTCAATAGGATCTTTTATTTTCTTTAATCCTCTATCAAATAATGTTTTAATAAGCCCCGTGCTAATATCAATTTTTAGCATCAATGAAGCACAATATAAAACTTCTTCTTCACATAGAGGTTTAATAACTTTACCATCATGTATATTGAAATATTGTTCTATTTCTTTCCTAATTTCTTTATATTCAGAATCTGTAATTCCCATTTTTATTTGTTGTACTTTTGGTACAACAATCTTTTTTTCATCTTCGCATACAAGTTGTTTTCTTAATATATTTCTAGCAATACTAACAAATTTATTAGTAACACCTAGGCCCTTTAATGCAGATATAACTTTATCAAATGATTCCTCATCAAAATTTTGTAATTTTCCATTTTGATCTAATTTATCAAAATAATGTTCTTTAATTATATTATGCATTTCTATTATTGAACTAATTTCTATAATTGAATTCTCTTCTTTCAGTTTAATAGAATCTAGTAAAACTTTTTTCTGTTTTTTCTCTAATTCTGATAAATCACTATCATCACTAGTAATTAAATATAAATATTCATCATTTGTTATTACATCAATAGCTTCTTTATCAGTAAAACCTACTTGTTCTACAGTAATAATTGAATAGAATTCTAACTCGTTATTATTATTAATTTCCTTAGTTAAATCTAAATTAGCATTTCTCCAAATAATATCCATTACTGCATAAAATTGTTCATCTTTAGATAAATTACAATTTCCAATAATCTCACTAAATTGGTTAAATTCACTAAATATAATATCGTCTTCTATCCACTTATCATATGGTTTTTCTAATAATCTAATAGTAGAATTCCTATCTACAAGTGATTTTATTAAGTTAAATATTTCTTCCTTAAGAATATTTGAATTTATAGGAAAATGAAAATTTTTATTAATACTATTTATTTTTTCAATACATTTGTAAAAATTAACATAGTATAATACAATTTGAGAAGTTAAATCAGCAATATCCATATTTTTATCTTTTATAAGATTAATTACAAAGTCTTTAGTATCGTTAAACATTGCATTGCATAACTGTCTACAGTATTTTTTATTATATTTTATACTATTAATAACATCATTAATTAACTTATTATTTAAAGATGAAATAATACTAGAACTTTTTTCTATTCTATCTTTATTTATTTTTGCTATAACGTTTTCTAAATTATACATTATAACTCCCCCATTTCAAGTTATATATTATAGCATAAAGAAAAAAATAATGCAAAAAAATTGCATTTTTTTATATATTAATTTTATTAGTTACATAAATAGTTACATATTTAATATTAAGTGATCTATGTCTTATAATATCTCTTCGTAAATTATTTTCAATTGTACTTACTTGTCTTAAGTTAAGTTTTGAATCAAGTTCTAAATTTAATTGTAATTTATAGTAAGATCCATATTTTATTAAATCTATATCTATATCTTTTACTCCCTTTTTAGATTTAATAAAATCTCTTACTTTGTTAATTTTATTATCTTCTTCTTCTACTTCTCCAATAAGTGATAAAGAGTTATCTGCAACTATAGTAAATGATGTTTTTAAAACAATTAATCCTATTAATATAGAACCTACAATATCAGAATACTTTAAGATATAAAATTCATTTGAAAATTGAAGTAAAATTGTAATTATAACAACTCCTATAGTAGAATATAAATCAGCCATTGATTCTTTTACAGAAGTTATTAATACCTGACTATGTATCTTATCACCTATTTTATGCATTATAACTATAGCACTTAACTTTAATATAAATACAACTATAAGTAACATTAACACACTAATAGGTGGAATAGTAGACTTTTTAAAGAAACTACTAATAACTATATAAATACCTAATAACAAAAGGACTATTCCTACAAATAAATTAGTTAGATATTCTACTTTACCAAAACCAAAAGGATGATATTTAGTTGGTTTCTTTTTTGATATTTTAGCACCTATTAAACAGACAATATCAGTAATAAAATCACTAAAAGTATGCATACCATCTGCAAATAAAGAACCTAAATTAAATATTACTCCACCTACTATTTTAATAACGGATATTATAAAGTTATTAATCATACTATAAATTAATGTTTTAAATTCGAGACTCATTCTTATCACCTTAATAATATTCTATCACAAATCAAATTAAAAATAAGATTATTTAATCTTACTTTACAAATTATTATATAAAGTAACTCTTCTTATTATAATTTAGAATTAAGCATTTCTATTACTTTATTTATAACTAGTTTCTTATTTTCATGTCTTGTCTTATCTAATACTTTTATTTTATCATTAGTGTACGTATTATTATCTCTATCATAAATACTTATAAATACAATATTATCTTCACCATACAAATTATTAGGATCAATTCTATTTAATTTACCAGTAATACCTATACCATAATTACTATTTGAAAAATTAGATATATTTTTACTCATTTCTTCTGCAACTTCCATACTATAAACACTATATTTTGAAATAATTTTATTATCTACTCCCATTTTAATCTTATATTCATTTGAATATGTTACAGCACTAAATTTTAATATTTCACTAGCGCCTTCTATATCAGTAATACTACTAGCTAAAGCCCCTCCTGTACAAGATTCCATTGTTGATATTGTTTTCTTAATTTTTATTAATTTATCTACTATATCTTTCATATATGCTCCTTTTATATATCTATTTTATCATAAATATAGCCCATCACTAATTATTATTTTATTATATTTATCTAAATTACTTTTAATTAAACCAGATAATATATTAAAAAAGGAAATATTTGTAAATACTATATTTTTTAATTTTTAAATATACTACTATTATCCTATAAATCTATCTATCTTTAAGTATTTAATTTTTCTCTTATCAATATTAACTAAATCTTTATTAATACCAATATTAAAATTATGATAATTATTATTTATATAACTATTTGTATTACTACCCTTTACAATAATATCTTTATTAATTAGAGGTTTGATTTTTTCTTCTATTATAGTACTAACTCTTTGATGATTATTAAATCTATTATAAGTAGTTGCTAGATCTTTAGCAGTTAAATTACTATTAGTAGTTAATAGATATTCTATCATTTGTAAATCATTTTTTGTTAAATCATTATTAGTATTTTTTGATATTTGCTCTATAATACTTTCTTTTTCTAATTCTAGTAAAGTATTTTGTAACATATATTTTAAAAATAATGTTATATCATCTGTTTCTCTAGTTACAATTAAATTTTTTTCATAATCAGCTTGAGAAAAAGCAATTGCCCTATTAAAGATAACATATGGATAACTTTTTTGATTTAATAAATACCACATAGCTACAGTTCTACTTGTTCTTCCATTTACATCTGGATATGGATGAATATGAACAAAATAAAAATGTAATATTTGCGATTTTATAAAACTATTAATTTCACTATCATTAAGAAAAGGACTATTAGTATATTCTAAAAAATAGTTAACATACAAATCTATCTTTTCTGGTTTTATACCTTCATAATAATTATTACCTAAATTTCTTCCTTTTAAAATATAAACTGGTTTTGTTCTATAATATGTACCCATACTAGTTTTATCATAATTATTTAAAATACCATCACTTAATAGTAAATATAACTCTCTCAAACTCTCTTTATTAATATCTTTATGCGTTAAAATATATTGATATCCATGATATAGGTTAATTATTCTTTTCTTTTCTACTGTGGAAATCATTGTTTTATTTTTAATAACTTCATCTATTAAAGTTAAATCATCAGTAATACCTTCAATTGTATTATTAGATTTTATCTCTTGTGACATCATTGCATGTTTTGCAAAAGAAAGCGAATAAATACTACTATTATAATCTAAAAATTTTAAAATATCTTCTTTATATTTATTTAAATAATTATAGTTAACATGTAATCTTCTATAATCATCTAATTTTAAATAAGATAAATCAACCTTATTCATAAAAACACCTCTAAAAAAAAGAAGAAATAATTTCTTCTAGTGTAAATATTATACCATAATATTTTTATAATTCAAATTGTGAGTTATATAATTCTGCGTAAAAGCCATTCTTTTCCATAAGTTCATTATGATTTCCTGTTTCTACTATATTACCATCCCTCATAACTAGAATTAAATCAGCATTTTTTATAGTAGATAATCTATGGGCAATTATAAAAGAAGTTCTTCCAACAGTTAATTTATCCATAGCTTTCCCAACTAATTCTTCTGTTCTTGTATCGACATTAGAAGTTGCCTCATCTAGAATTAAGAATGGTGCATCTTCAATCATTCCACGTGCAATAGTTAAAAGTTGTTTTTGACCTTGACTAATTGAATCATTATCGCTTAATACTGCATCCAATCCACCTGGCAATGTTTTAACAAAGTGATCAACTCCAACAGTTTTTAAAGCTTTCCAGATATCTTCATCACTAACATTTTTTTTATTAAATTTAATATTATCACGTACAGTTCCATCAAATAACCAAGTGTCTTGTAGTACCATTATAAATAAATCATGAATATTATTTCTAGTTAAATCTTTTGTTGATACTCCATCTATTAATATTTCTCCATCGGCTATTTCATAAAATTTCATAAGTAAATTAACCATAGTTGTTTTTCCTGCACCAGTTGGACCAACTATTGCAATCTTTTCACCTGATTTTACCTTTGCATTAAAATCTTTTATTATTACTCTATCATCATTATAAGAGAATTTAACATTTTTAAATTCTATATTACCTTTTACTTTTTCTTTATCTAATTTACCTTTTAGTTTTTCTTCATTAACCATTTCTTGTTCATCTAAAAATTCAAATACTCTTTCACTAGCAGCAGCCGTAGATTGTAGTCCTGTCATAGCTTGAGCAATTTGTGATAGTGGATTTGTAAATAATCTTATATAAATCATAAATGCTACTATAACACCAAAAGATATAATATCATTCATAGCAAGTAAAGCTCCAACTACACAAACAGCAACATAACCAAAGTTACCAATGAATCCCATAACAGGAGGCATTAAACCAGATAAAAATTGACTCTTTTTATTACATGTATATAAATTTTTATTATACAAATTAAATTCTTTTAAAGCATCTTCAGTACCATTATATGCTCTTACAATATTATGACCAGAATATACTTCCTCAATATGACCATTTAATTTACCAAGTTCAACTTGTCTTTGATTAAAATATTTTTGAGATTTACTAAGTATTAAAAACATAAATACAAATCCAAATAAACTAGATATTATTGCAGTTATAGCCATTATCCAATTTGTATAAAACATCATTATAATAGAACCTAAAAATAAAGTTATACTAGTAACTAAAGACCCTATACTTTGATTCATATTCATAGCAATAGAATCAACATCATTAGTTACCCTTGATAAAATATCACCCATTTCATGATTATCAAAATAACGAAGTGGTAAATTATTAATTTTTAAAGTTATTTTACTTCTTAAGCTTCTTGCAAAATTATTAGATACTGTACATAATAAAAATCCTTGAATATAGTTAAATAATGCACTACATAAATATAAAATAACAAGTAATAATCCAATAGATTTAACCTCTTTCATATTTATACTAGGTTCTATTAATTTATAAATAGATTTAGGTAATTTATCAAATGAAGATAATATTTTATCAGTATCTTTTTCATCTTTAAAAGATTTTAATATATTTAAACATTTTAATTGATCTTTACCAGTTATTGTTACTCCATCTATTTTTATATCATCAAGTAACATAATCATAATATCTTCTGGTATTAAAGACATTATTTCTTCTTTATCACTACTATTCATTTTAGCCATTGCTTCACTAAATTGTTGTTTATCTTCATTACTAATCTTATTTGATGTCATAATTTCTGGAATTTTAGTAGCCATTTTATTTTTATCACTCAAATTAGCTGTAATTTTTTTAGTAACTTCTTCTAATTTTTCAGTTTTAGGGCTAATACCTTTAGTAATTGTATCTGTTAAATCTGATAGTTTATTAGGTGCGATTAACGCTATAACAGCGCTAATCATTGCAAGTGATAAGGCAATACCAAGTAGTAAATGCCATTTTTTTAAACTACCAAGTAATCTTTTCATTGACCCTTTAAAATCTTTAGACTTTTCGGGCATTCGTCCTCTAGGTCCCATTGGTCTAGGCATTTTCTAACTCCTCCTTTGAAAGTTGTGATAAAGCAATTTCTTTATACACACTACATTTTTTAAGTAATTCTTTATGTGTTCCAATTCCAACACATTCTCCCTTATCAAGTACAACTATTTTATCAGCATTTATAATAGTACCTATTCTTTGAGCAACTATCATACTAGTAGCATTTTTAGTATATTTTTTTAATTCTCTTCTTAATACTGCATCAGTTTTAAAATCAAGTGCAGAAAAGGAATCATCAAATATATATATTTCAGGATCTCTTGCTATAGCACGAGCAATGGCAAGTCTTTGTTTTTGACCTCCAGAAATATTTGTACCCCCACGTGCTACTACTGAATCATATGTATCTTTCATATTCTTAACAAATTCAGTTCCTTGAGCAACATCTATAGCTTTTTTGATTTTATCTTTAGTAATTTCTCCTTTTCCATTTGTACCATATGCGACATTTTCAGAAACAGTAGCAGTAAACATGAAAGCTTTTTGAGGAACATAACCTAATTTATTATTTAATGTCTCTAACTTATAGTCTTTTACATTAATACCATCTACCAAAATTTCTCCATCTGTTACATCATAAAATCTAGGTACTAAATTAATTAAAGTTGATTTTCCACTTCCTGTAGAACCAATAAATGCAATAGTTTCTCCTTTATTAACTTTAAAAGAAATATTTTTTAATATATATTCATCTGCATCTGGATATTTAAATGAAACATTTTTAAATTCCACAGTTCCAATCTCTTTAGAATCTCCATCAAAATTACCATCCGATATGGATATTTCACAATCTAATACTTCGTTAATACGTTTAGCAGAAATATTAGCACGAGGAATCATCATAAATATCATTGCAAGCATTAAAAATGACATAATTACTTGCATTCCATAACTTGAAAATACTACCATATCACTAAATAGATTAAGCTTACCAGATATATTCATACTTTGTAATAAAAAAGTACCTATTAAATAAATTCCTAATGTTTGAGCATGCATTACTAAATTCATTACTGGATTCATAATTGCAAAACATCTTTGATTAAAAAGTTGATTATTTGTAAGACTATTATTAACATCATTAAATCTATCTTCTTGAAATTTTTCTGCATTAAAAGCACGTATAACTCTAATACCTGTTAAATTTTCACGTGTAACTCCATTAACTTTATCAATAAGTTTTTGAACAATACTAAATCTAGGAAGAACTATTATCATTAAAGTTATTACTGTAGCTAATAAAAGTATTACACAAGCACCTGTTAAAGCACTTAATTCTACACTCTTATTTAGAATTTTACTAATTGCCCATACTGCCATAATAGGTGCTTTAATAAATGCTTGAAGACCCATCGCAATAAGCATTTCAAGTTGAGTAACATCATTTGTAGTTCTAGTAATTAAACTACTTGTTCTAAAATTTTTCATCTCTGCAGTACTAAATTTTTCTACCTTATCAAATATTAACTTTCTAATTGACATAGAAAAACTAGAAGATATAGATGCTGCTAAATAACCAACAACAATTGATGCAGCTAAACTACCAAAAGCACATAAAATCATATATAAACCTTGTGTCAAAATATCTTTCATTGTACTATTATCTGTTTGAATAAGTTTTGTAATTTCACTCATATAATCAGGTAATCTTAACTCAAAAAATACATTAACAACAACTAAAGCAATACAAATTAAAATTATAAATATTTCTTTTTTCGTAAAATTTTTAAATAGTTTAATCATATATCATAACTCCAATCTCTATATTATATTTAAAACTTTATTTATTATAACTATCAATATTATTTTTCATTTTAGTAATAATATCTAAAAATAATTCAATTTCTTTATCTGTTAAATCTTTAGCTAAAATATCATTTATTTCTATAATTCTTTTTTTAGCATTAAAAAATATTTCTTTAGCACTATCATTTAAAATAATCTGTTTACTTCTTAAATCATTACTATCTGGAATTCTCTTTATCAATGAATTTTTTTCCATTGTCATTAAAACACTAGATATAGTTGCTCTTCTAGAATGTAATACTTTTTCCAAATCTTTTTGATAAATTTTTTTATCATTAGAATTTAATATATATTCTATTATTTCTACTTGTGTTGGTGGAATAAATTCAACTTTTCCATTAAAAAGACTTTTAGCAACTGATTTATTTAAAGATTTTATTCTAAATAATATATTATTATTTTTTATAATAATCACCTCTTTTGTAAGCTGCCTTACTAATTTTATAATAGTATTTAAATATTGTCAAGAAAACAAAATAATTTATAAAGAAAAAAATGTCTATTTTTTGTTATAGACATTAATATTATTTATTAAATTCCTTTATTTTTCTTTTAGCTCTAGTAGTAACGGCTTTATCTATCCAATCTGCACGTGGACCAAATGATAAATCATCAGTTACTATTTTAACTCTATCTTTATTTTGTAATTTATAATCAATTGGAACAGATTCATCATTCACAAAAGCCCCTACCATAGTATTACCTATATTTGTATGTATTTTATAGGCAAAATCAATTGGAGTAGCACCTTTTGGTAATTCGATTATATCTCCCTTTGTTGTATAAACATAAACCTTATCTGCAAATAATTCAGTTTTAACTTGATTAACAAATTCTTGATTATCTCCAAACATTGAATTTATTTCAGTAAGAGATTTAAAAAATTGAAATTTTTCCTTCAAATCTTTTTGCATAATATCTCTAGCATTACCTTTTTGTTTATACCAATATGCAGTAAGTCCAAAAGATGCTACTATATCCATATCAAACGTTCTTATTTGAGTTTGTACTAATCTATCATCAGGTCCAAAAACTGTTGTATGCAAACTTTTATACATATTTGTTTTTGGATTACAAATATAATCTTTAAATTTATCATTAATAGGATGATATTCATTATGAATAAATCCCAATGTTCTATAACAATTATCAACTTCATCAACCATTATCTTTAAAGCAAGTAAATCATGAATATCAGAAATTTTATTACCATCATTTAATCTTTTATATATACCATATATATTTTTAGTTCTTATTTTTATCTCATTTGGTATATTTTTATCATTTAATAAAGTTTGAATTTTATAAAGCATTTCTTTTAAACAAGAATCACTAGATTCTTCTACTTTTATTTTTATTTCTTCAATTTGTTTATACATATCAGGTTTTAAATACTGTAAAGATAAATCTTCAAGTTCAGATTTAATTCTATAGGCACCTATATAATAAGCTAGAGGTACAAATATTTCCATTGTTTCTAGTGAATTTTCTTTTTGTTTAAATAAAGATTTAAATTGTAAAGTTCTCATATTATGTAGTCTATCCGCCAATTTTATTATTATAATTCTTACATCATCTGTTAATCCTGTTATTATTTTTCTTGTATTAGCATAATTTTGAGCTTGTTTTGAAGAAAAATTCATTTTTGCAAGTTTAGTTACTCCATCAACTAAATTAGCAATATCTTGATTAAAGTCATGAGCAATATCTTCTTTTGTAATATTAGTATCTTCTATTGTATCATGTAATAAGCCTGCACAAATAGTATCTTTATCCGCATGCATATCAGCTAAAATATACGCAACATTTAAGGGATGACTTATATATGGGTCTCCACTTTGTCTCATCTGCCCAGAGTGCAAATTATCTGCATAATTATATGCATTTTTAACAAATTCAATATCTTCTTTTTTATACTCATGTAGTTTATTAATTAAATCATTTAAAGTAATATTAGTCATTTATAAACACCTCCAAAATCAAAAAGGCGGCTAAAAAGCAAAATACTTTTTAGTCACCTTTATAAGAGAACACAGTAATTTTATGAAATTTTATTATATAATCAAAAATATCATTTAATTTTAATCCATAAATCTCTTTTATCATAATTATTACTCCTAAAATAACTTTTATTAATCTTATTACTTATTTTAATAAAAGTCAATAGAATATTTAAAAAATTATATTCTTATATATGTTAACATTTCCCACAAAGTACATATTTTATCCGCTGCACAAACTATTATACTTTCTTTATATTTAGGTAATTTTATATTCAATGGAAACATATGTCTTTGAATAATATCTTTCTCTATTGGATTTAATAAAAAATCTCTTTCTGCATTATTTAAAGCTATTTTAGCATGTCTAAATCCATGAAGATTATGATTTTCATCTTTTACATGCCAGTCATATAAGAAATAATCATGCAATAAAGCACCTCTTATTAGTGCTCTTTTATTAACGTTTAAATTTAATTTTTTAGATATATAAACGCTAAGACATGCTACCCCAAAGCAATGTTCAAATACACTAACATCAGCATGTTGAATATATTTTTTCTCAACATCTATATTTTTAGAGGTAACAATATCTTTACCATAATATATGACAACACTTTCCATGTTTGTTAATTTTCTCATACTACCAAATCCTTCATAATAATTATACTATAACATAATATATATTTATAGTATTTAATTAAAATAAAGTGTAAAGCAAATTTTTATTTATAATTATTCATTTCATTATTAATCCAAGTAAATATAAGATTAGTAATATATTTTTTTTGATAATCAGTTAATTCTACATTTTTAGGAAACTTATGCCATTTATATAGGCAAGATCTACAACATGTTGCAGTAGCATGTTGAGCAATAAAAACAGGATGTCCATTAACAGGCGTTTGCCTACCATCATTTTCTATATATTTAGGAGCAAGTCTTTTAGATATAAATTCATTTATATGCTTATATATAGTATCATAACCCTTTAAAATTATATATTCTCTATCTTCATCATTTAAATGAAAACTACTCCTAAACTTAGACTTAGAAAGTTTATAAAGTACTTTATCTATATCATTTTGCATAGCACAATTTATAATTTCTCTATTTCCCTTTTTGTTAAACCTGTATATTTTAAGATAGTTTCTATATCAATATTATCTTCTTTCATCTTTTTGGCTATAGATATAGAGTTTTCTTTTTTACCTTGCTCTAATCCTTGTTCTAATCCTTCTTTACGTCCTTCCTTAAGCCCTTCTTTACGTCCTTCCTTAAGCCCTTCCTTACGTCCTTCTACGAGTCCCTCTTTATGTCCTTCTCTACGCCCTTCTCTATGTCCTTCTTCTATTGCTTCTGTTCTCAAAGAGTTTTCTATTTTCTCATTATCTTCTTCCGCACTCATGTATTCTCTAAATTCTACTTCTTCATTTACCCTTTCTATTTCACTCATATACTTTAACACCATCCTATCTTTTTTTGATAGATTCTCTAACTCTTCTGGTTGTAAGTTTAACATCATTATATATTTATTTTCTTCTATCTCTTTTTCATCCTTATTGTACCAAATTTCCATATATTTATCCATATTTATTTCATATATTATTAAGTTATTTATATATTTATTTTTATCTTCATCTTGGACCATATATTTTCTTATTAATTCTTTATATTTTAGTCCATAACTTATATTTATTTGTACTACTAATGTATTCTCATTATATGATTCTCCTTTTTTAGTACTATGGGAATATATATCACATATATATGAAAAGTTTCTTGGTTTTACATAACTTTCTGTACTTGTATTTACTTCTACTTCTATATATCCTATATTTGTTTTTAAGTTTAGATCTAGATGTTTTCTTTTTACATTTACATTATCTACATTTCTTTCTAGATTTAAATATTTTATTTCTTCTATTTTTACTTTTAGAATACTTTCTAATAATTTTTCTAATATATCTTTATTATTTTCATTCATAAAGACTTCTTTAAATGCCCTATCATATCTACAGGTATAAAATTTTTCTTTTGTCATATCATTTCTCCTTTTTTATATATTTTTCACACTAAAAAACTCCTTTTGCTTTATTATTTGCAAAAGAAGTTTGTTTTCCCTTACTTTTTTTATTTTTTATAAAAAAAGTGAATAAAATTTCCTATTCACTTCTTAAAGATTCTACTGGATCTTTTTTACTAGCTATTCTAGCTGGAATTAATCCTGCAATCATTGTAAGTACCACACTTATAATTATTAATATTATTGCCCCACCAACTGGTAATTTAGCAATATTACTAATATCTACCATCTTTTTAATAAGTATATTTATCGGAATATTTAAAATAATAGTTACTACTATACCAAGTACTCCAGCAACAAAACCTTCTATTAAAGTTTCTGCTTTAAATACACGTGAAATATCTTTTTTAGATGCACCTATTGCTCTTAAAATTCCAATTTCTTTAGTTCTTTCAATTACTGATATATATGTTATTATAGCAATCATAATAGAAGATACTATTAAGCTTATTGCAACAAATGCAATTAAAACACTACTAACAACATTAACTATAGTAGATACTGAAGACATCATAACACCTACCATATCAGTATATTCTATTTTATCTTTTTTCTTTTTACCTTTATTATATTTTTTAATAATATTTGTAATTTCTTCTTTAGAATCAAAATCTTTTGGATATATTTTAATTGTATCTGGATTATCTTTATCTGAAATACCAAGTTTGGCTAAATTATCTTCATATGTTGCAGTAGCATTTTCAGTATATGACTTCATATATAAAGCAAGTTCATCCTCACTCATATTTTGCATTGCTTGTATTTGCTCATAACTTAAACTATTAATATCAAATTTAGTATTTTCTTGGAATTTACCACCCGTAAATATATTAATGTCTTTATTTTCTTTTTGTTCTTTTGCAATTTCAGTTTCATTTATTTTTTCTACTAAATGAGTCATTAAATCAGGTCTATATAAAACTATACCAGAAGAAGCTGTATTAACAATAGCATCTTTATTAGGTTTAACTATACCAACTATTTTTATATCTTCACTACTTGCTATTACATCTTTCATATAATCTTCATTATCACTCATATTAACCCATATATTATTATTCTTTTGATAATATGAAGTATTTAAAACTAATTTATAAGTTAGACCAACTAAATCTTTAGTATTATATGAAGTATCTTTAAATTTAACTTTCTTACCACTAGTCATATTAGAAAATTGTTCTTTTAATTCACTTTGATCTAATATACCTAAACTATATAAAGTATAATCAGGTATTTCTAAATTTTCTCCTACTACTAATACCATTTCATTATAATTTTTAGGCCAAGCACCATCAACTAATTCATATTGCTCTTGATTTAATTTTTCATTATCAATCATTTCACTAAATACATCATAATTAGACATATAACCACTATAAGCACTTGATATATTACTTGTTCCCATACCAATTGCATCAAACACAGTAGTTGGATTTACTTGAGTGATATTTTCAGTATCATTTTTATATAAGTTTAAAGTAACATTATAACCATATTGAATGCTTGTAGTATAATCTTTTATATTTGTTTTATTACTTTCTATATATTCTTTAAATCCTTTAATATCATTTCTTTTTACTTCTTCTGACATAGTAGTAAACATATCACCCATTATATTAAATGAATGAATTTTATTATCTTTATAATCTTTACTTTCATTTTGTCCAGATAATTGTTTTATCAATTCAGACATATCAATAGATTCTTTTTCTATAGTTAAAGGATAAGAACTTAATGTTTCTTTTTCTGTATTATCTATATAATTTTGAATACCATTTGATAGTGATAAGATTAATGATATTCCAATAATTCCAATAGATCCTGCAAAGGCTGTTAAAATAGTTCTACCCTTTTTAGTCATTAAATTATTTAATGATAGTGATAAAGCTGTTTTCATAGACATACTTTTCTTTTTAGACTTTTTACTATCAGTTTCTTTTTCATTATTTTTATATGGATTACTATCTCCCATAATAACCCCATCTTTTAATTCAATAATTCTAGTAGAGTATTCTTCTGCTAATTCTTTATTATGAGTAACCATAATGACTAATCTATCTTTAGCAACTTCTTTTAATAATTCCATAATTTGAGTACTTGTTTTAGAATCAAGTGCTCCTGTAGGCTCATCTGCCATAATTATTTCAGGATTATTAACAAGGGCACGAGCTATCGCAACACGTTGCATTTGCCCTCCTGATAATTGATTAGGTCTTTTATTAATATGTTTTTCTAAACCAACTTCTTTTAATGCTTTTTTAGCACGTCTTTTTCGCTCTTTAGAAGAAACTCCAGATAAAGTAAGCGCTAATTCTACATTTGATAAAATAGATTGATGTGGAATTAAATTATAACTTTGAAATACAAAACCTACACGATGATTTCTATAGCTATCCCAATCTTTATCCCTATATTTTTTAGTACTAACATTATTAATAATTAAGTCCCCTGTAGTATATTTATCAAGGCCACCTATAATATTAAGCAATGTAGTCTTACCAGAACCACTAGGTCCTAAAATTGATACAAATTCACATTTTCTAAAACTGATACTAACACTATCAAGTGCCTTTTGTTTAAAATTATCAGTTTCATATATCTTACTTATATTTTTTAAATCAAGCATATTATCACCCTTAAAAACAAATATATATAATTATATCACAAATATATGAAAATTATTATAAAAGAATTTAAAATAATGATCAACTTCTTTCAAAATTAAATAAATTTTATATTAATAATATAACTAAATAAAAATTATTTAAAGTTATAAATATACTTATTATCTAACTACCTTTTAATTTACAAGCATACTCACAAGCTGCGTTTACAGTTGAATTTTTAGGTGGTCTACTAGAAGCAGAATTTTTAATACTATGAAACCATGGATTATCATCTCTATTTAAGCCTGCTCCACCTTGACCTTTATAAAAAGTCCAACCATGAACAAATAAACTTGATTTTTCTGGAACTATATTAGTATCATCACATATTTCATATACATACCAGTTATTTTTATAACCATTTTCTAGTTTACATGCTTTTTCACCATTTTCAGATTTATTATAAACTATAGCAGCTGTAGGGTCACCAGTATGATCATAGCCTTTAGAATTTACAGCATCTATTATTTCTTCAACTTTATTGAATTCATTAGTTACATAATCATATGAGCAATTACAATGCCATAAACCAAAATTAAATTCTTTATATGGATGTCCACCATAATTCTTAGAACCATCTATATCACATTGTTTTGTTATTATTGAATCCCATTTATAAATTCTAACATCAGGATCTTTATTTAGGCAATCATATTTTTTATAACTTAAAAGCTTATCAGATCTTCGAATATTACCTGCTTTATCCCATACATATAAATAATAATATTTATTAAAGTTTTTACTTGTTATACTTTTAGAAACTATCGCACTAGGTCCACTTTTACTTTCTTTTTCAGATTCTGCATCTTTAGAATTGGTTTTTTGTGAAAATGCATATCCTGCTAATCCACTTTCACCATCAGATATATCAGCATTAAATTCATTAGGTTTTGGTAGTTTCCCTCCAATAGTATTACCAATATTTTGTGGACAGTCTCCCTTAACAAAATTATTTATATTTGGTGGGGTTTTATCTATTTTAACAGTCTGATTAGCTGGGCATGTTGTACTATTACCTAAATTATCATAAAATGTTCCACCATTATTAACATCATTAGCTCCTGCTTTATCTGTGGACATGGCAGACTCATATTTATGACTCAAAGAATATTTTTTACAGCCGCTACCACTATCTGAACATTTTGCAGTTATTGTTCTAGAACCATTCGTCCAACCACTATTTCCTCCTGAAACCGTACATGTTGGACCTTGTTTATCTACATTTGTATATTGAACATCACAACTTTCTTCATTTCCAGCTTTATCTTTTACTGTAGTAATATTAAAGTTAAGTTTACTGTTGTTTGTTTTACCTTCTTCTACTTTTACATATATTTTTTCTGGACCACTTGTATCATTAGTACATCCACTATATATATCTCTACAAGTTCTTACAGCTGTATAAGAAGATGCATTAGTCCAATCATTATACCTAATTGCATTTTTTGGTTCAAAATCAGTTTTTTCAGTACTACAACTTGGTAATTCTCTATCTAAATAAACTATCGTATCACAATATCCTAAATTTCCAGCTTTATCTTCTATAGCTCCATACCATTTTTGTCCTTTATTATCTGTATCTTGATCTTGATACTTACTAATTTCACCTTTTTCTGAAATATTATTACTTAATAAACTTCTATTTTTTTCGTATTCTGTTTTTTCTAATCTATTTTTCCATTTATTTGTTTCTGTTATTTTCATTTTTAATGTAACTACATTATTACCATTTGCAAATTTATTTGAACTTTTATACCAATATACATCTTTTAAACCTTCAACTTTATTTCCTTTTTCTCCGTCTAATGATATTTTACATTTTGGT
>CANRPP010000013.1 GCA_947632545.1 uncultured Bacilli bacterium
GAATGGCTACACATGCATTTTTTGCGCCACTTACTCTAATAGTACCAGATAGCTCTGCACCTCCATTTATTTCTAATACCTTCATTTACATACCTCAAATCTATTCTATATATTTTATTACTAAAATCAAAAGTAGTTAGACTTTTTACTTTTTAATCAGCTAATATCCATTATAGATAATTTATTATATTTAGTCAATCTCATATAGCATATATATTTAGCCAATAGCTAGTAAATTATTAGTAATAAATAGGTATAATAAAAGAACATAGCTATTCTAAATATAGCTTTTGTCCTTTTTTTAAATTAATTCCATATAAATCATCACTTCTACAAGTAAATATGAGCTTTGGTTGAGGTGCTGGAGTTGGAGTTGGTTCTGGTGTTGGCTCTGGTTCTGGTGTTGGCTCTGGCTCTGGCATTGGTTCTGGCTCTGGCGTTGGTTCTGGTTCTGGAACTGGAGTCGGTTCTGATTTTATCTCTTTAAAAGTATATCCATTACTATTAAGAATTTTTATACTATCATCTACCCAAAGACATTCCTCTGGTTTTTTACCATTATTTATACTCCAATTACCATTAGAGTTTTTATCCCATCCTGTTCCTGTAAATCTTCCTCTCCCACACTCTATATGGCAATGATTTCCTGATGCATTACCTTTAGTACCCTCTTTATAAAATATTTCTCCTCTATTAATAGTTTTTCCAATAAACAAATTACTAACATCATTATCATGAGCAAATAATACTGTCATATAATCAATTGTACCATCTGGATATTCTACTTGTTCAGAACTTTCTAACCATACTTCATTAGCATCCTGTGTATATATTTTTTTTATTACCCCTGTAAATGGAGCTTTTATATAATCAATTCCTGCATCCAATCCACCATCATCTATAGCGTAACTATCTTTATGTGAACCTACCATATAACCTTGTGTTATTCTCATATATGGACTGGGATAAAGTGGTTTTTCCATTAATTTTCACCTTCCGTATTAATAATATTTTCCTTTTTTATACATACAGTATCTGATTTTACTAAATCCTTATAGGATGCTAGTTTCCCTTCTAATGTTTTAAATATAGTATCAGCTCCTAAAAAGGAAAATAACCCGACCCATATACTTGTTGGAAAAGAGATATTTGTAAATTTCATACAAAATAAAATACCACAACCTATATTTATAACAAGAGAATAAAGACATAAATATTTACTTTTTTTAAATATTTTTTTCGTTTTTTGAATAAAAGCACATGTAATTGTAGAAAGTGCGATTGCTATTACAAGCAATTGTTGCAACAATTCTATTTTTAACATTACTACCTCCTAAAATAATATATGCTAAAAACTATTTTTGACACAAATAATAGAATTAAAATATAAATACTTTTTTCCAAATATTACCATATATTATTAATTATAGTAACTTTTCTTTTGAGTCTTTATTAATTTTGCTTGTATAACTATTCTTTCTCCTTGATTATTTAAGCAAGTAGATAATGTTAGAAATTTATCATTAGTATTAACTTCTGTATCAATTGGTGCGATATTCCTTTCTTTCATTGTTTGAATCCATTTTTGTTTTTTTGTTTTATTACTAAAATTAGTGATTATATAATATCCTTCACTTTTTATAGTGTAAATAGAAAATATTTGAAATATCATATTCTCTTTTTTAGTAGATAAGAATATAACATAATTATCTTTATTTTTTTGCCAAGTTGGTGATAGTGTATCTTTTAATGAACCAAATAATGTTTTATCAAGTCTCCCATGTCCATAAATAATTGTATTCTCATTTAAATTATTTATATCATTTCGATAATCCATAAAAACCCAACCTGCTTTATTATCTTTCTTATCAAAAGAATGATTTAAATAATAATTATTATCATCTGCTTGAACAACAGGATAATTAACATTTGTATTTCTTATACGAATAAATCCCACTGTATCACTATTTTTTGATACCAGAATAGATAAATTAACTTCATAAAATGGTGTTTTTGCATAATAATAGTAATTACTATTTCTATTGTATGGGGGATTAATTAATATACCTTTTTTACTATTATTTTTAATATCAATATTTTTATTAATTTCTGTAGTTATTTGTCGTATTTTGGAATTATCATGATACCAATTTAATATAGTATATAATGAGAAGATAATACTACCAAGGCACAATAATATTAGAAAACAAATTAATTTATTTACCTTTATTTTTTTATTGTTTTCTGTATTTGTTGTTTGCATCTTGTAATATTCTTCTATAGTTAGATATTTTCTCAATTATAATCACCTCATTATATAAAATAGCTAACTTATTATTATGATAAAAGGAGTAGATTTATGAAAAAAATATTATTTTTTTCTCTTATTGCAATAATGTCACTATCAGTATTTACAAATGTATTTGCTGCTGATACTTATGGAGTAGTAAGAGATATTACTAAACAAACTGGAGATTCTTTATCTTCTGGTAATGGAACTATAGAAACTAAAGGAGATACAACTACTATTAGATATTCAGCTTCTACATTTAAAATGTTAGAAGCAGATAAACATGCTGCTAGTGGAGAAAGACCAGGTCCTGCAGCTTGGATTGGATTTGAAGTTGAAGAACCAACTAATCAAAAGGATTCAAAATATAAAGTAACAACTCCAGATAATAAAACAACTAGTGTTACAACTTCCCCATATAGAGATTATGTTGGAATAACACCAGAAAATCTTAAAAAAGCTCTTTTAAATGGTACAGTATTAACCTATAAATATGCTTTCGACTGGAATGAAGATAATGACAATGATCAATATGTTATAATTGAAATTGATCCAGAGGAACTTACTTTATTAGCAGTTAATGATGGAGATATTGTATGGTCTCCAGAAATTGCTAAAGAAGTTTTAGCACAACAAAATCCTAATACTTCAGACATTAATGTATTTTGGTTAATTGGACTTATTTTAATTAGTAGTTTTGGTTTTAGATATTATTTTAAGAAAATATAATATTAAATTTTCAATAAAAAATATGTAATTTCAATTACATATTTTTTATTATATAGATTTTATCTTCTTTATTAAAAAGAATAATCCTAATAAAACTATTATAGATACTAATACATAAGGTAGTGAATTATCTGAAGTATTGGGATTTTCAATTTCTTGAGTATTCTTATCAGGTAATTGTGTATAGATATCTACTCCATAAGGTGCTTTTATATTACATGCCCAAAGATATCTAACATTAGTAGCATTTTTAGCTTCTTTATCTAAATCAATAAAACCTGTTGTCTCTATTTCTTTTCCATAGTTTAATACTGTAAATCTAACTTGAATTTTTCCTTCATCAGATGATTTAAATTCCCACCTATATGTATATACATCATCTTCTTTAATTATAGCCTTAAAATCTTTTGCCCAATTTGCAGTCAATATAAAATTATTATCACTTTTTTGTGTCATTACAACTGCTTCAGTTAAATACTTATTTGATTTATTATTAAGAGCAATAGAAAGTTCAAATAAATCTAAATTCTTATAGTTTTCTTTATTTAATCCTACATAAACTTCTTCTATAATACCATCACTTAATTTTGCTGTACTCGATTTATTAAATGGTCCATATTTCATTCCTTCTTTTTCTATAGCCTCACCTTTTAAATTAGTAACATTTTTTGTTATTTGTTCTTTTTTACCATATCCTCCTTCTGTTTGCCAATCTTTATATTCCCATTTTGTTAATGCACTAACTGACTGTGTTAATAAACAAAAAAATATAGCTCCTACAAATAATATATTTAAATATTTTTTTATTTTAATTTAAACCCCTCCTTATACTACATATTATTCAATTAGCAATTATAATAGAAATATTTAATTACAAAAAAAGAACTGAATGAAATTTTTCATTACAGCTCTTTGAAACATGTAAATCTTAACGTTTACTAAATTGTGGTGCACGACGTGCTTTCTTTAAACCTGGTTTTTTACGTTCTTTCTTACGAGCATCTCTTGTAATAAAGCCATTAACTTTTAATGTTTTACGGAAACTATTTTCACTATCTGCAGGTGTAGTTTTATCATAATCTAATAAAGCTCTTGCAATACCTAAACGGATTGCTCCTGCTTGACCAGATGAACCTCCACCCTTAACAGTAACATCAATATCAAACATATCTCTAGTATTAGTTACATCTAATGGTTGACATAAATCTAAGATTAAGATTTTATTTGTAAAATATTCTTCTACATCACGACCATTAACTGTAATTTTTCCTTTACCTGAAGTTAATGAAACACGAGCTACACTAGTTTTTCTACGTCCAGTACCAGTATAAATATTTTTGTCTTCTTTTGCCATAACTTACCCTCCTACTTTACCTCAAGCACTTCAGGCTTTTGAGCTTCGTGCTTATGTTCAGATCCTTTGTATACAAATAATTTTTTATACATTTGGCGACCAAGTCTGTTATGTGGAAGCATTCCTTTAACAGCTCTTTCAACCATTTCTTCAGGATATCTTTCTCTCATTACTTTTGCAGTTCTTTCTCTTAATCCACCTTGATACATAGAATGATTATAATAAATCTTTTTCTCTTCTTTGTTTCCAGTTAAAAGAACTTTTTCTGCATTGATAATAATGATATTATCTCCACAATCAATATGTGGTGTAAATGTAGGTTTGTGTTTACCACGTAAGTATGTAGCAGCTAAAGTAGCAACTCTACCAAGAGGCTTATTAGTAGCATCAATTACATACCACTTACGATCTACAGTTTCTTTTTTTTGCATAAAACTTTTCATTTTTTCTCTCCTTTTACTTAAATTAAGTTTTCCCAGGACTTAATTTTAGTGGGGATATTTGAATGTACCGCTTATAATTGTACTAAAAAAAGTACAAAAAATCAATAGTTTTAACCTATTTTGCAAATATTTTTACATTTTTATTAATAATATTCAATTATTTATAAAATATTATTAATATTATTACCTATTTTTTATTTTTTTCTTTGCATATTGATATAGTGTATCATGCCTATCCATAGTAGCTTCTACAAATTCTGAAGTAGAATTACAACCTAATAGACTATATTCACATTGAAGTACTTTAAGTTGTTTAAATTTTTCGTTAAAATCATT
This sequence comes from uncultured Bacilli bacterium, assembly GCA_947632545.1. Classification (GTDB taxonomy): domain Bacteria; phylum Bacillota_I; class Bacilli_A; order RF39; family UBA660; genus UMGS995. The sequence continues at coordinate 5,153 of CANRPP010000013.1, forward strand.
ATAAAACTTTGATATTATTATTCCTGCAAATACAAAATTTTTAAGCTCCACATTATTCTGAAATTCTATATTATCTATATCTTGTAAATCATCAATAATATAAGTCCCCGAATCTATAAATCTAAACATACCATCATATATAAAATTTGATAAATGCCAATCAGTAACATATATATATTTCTCAGATAATAAATTTAATTCTTTTTCTATACAATAAAGCTCTTCTATAAATTTATCTTTAGATATATTATATAATTCTGTTTTTGATTTAGTAATTAATTCAGTAGTATAAGCTTTTAATGAACCTTCTTCATCTAAATATATTTTTTTAGGTAGTAATATTCTTTTAGTTTTTATATCTTTTAAGTAATCCCCTGTTTTTAAATCAAGATCACAGCAGTCATTATACAATATTTTTAAAGCTTCTCCATTATATTTATAAACTTTACCATTACATCCTTTACCAATAAATTCTAATAAAGACGGATTTATAGTTACTTTTTTACCTTCTAAATATAAATTCATAATTTTCCCCCTATTATTTAAATATTATATTTAACATCTACTAAATATAAACCTTCACTAGGTGCAGTTACACCACATTTACTTCTATCTTTACTATTAAGTATTTTTAAAACATTATTGTAATCTAGTTTATTTTCACCTACTTTTATAAGTATCCCTACCATATTTCTTACTTGATATCTTAAGAAACCATTTCCTCTAAAAGTAAATATAAGTTTATTATTATCTTCTTCTACTTTAGCAATATCAATTTTTCTAATACAATTTGGTTTATTAACATTTTCTGTAACAAATGCCCTAAAATCATGTTCTCCAATAAATACTTTTATTGCTTCTTTAATAGCAGAAACATTTAATTTATAATTATACTGAAATACATAATTTCTCTCAATTGGATTATATTCACCCATATTAAGATAATATTTATATTCTTTTTCTTTACTATTATATCTAGCATGAAATTTATCATCAACTATTTTTGTTTCAATAACATGTATATCTTCTGGTAAATTACTATTTAAGGCTCTTTTAAATTTATGAGTAGTAATATCTATATCTAAATCAACATGAGCATATTGACATAGGGCATGTACACCTTTATCTGTTCTACCTGATGATTGAACAGTTTTTCTAATTCCATTATTTATTTTCTCTATTGCATTTTCTAGCTCATTTTGAATTGTTCTTAAATTAGGTTGCATTTGATATCCACAAAAATTACTACCATCATATGAAAATTTAATTAAGTAACGCACTATTACACCTTCTTATATATATCTTTTATTAAATCTCTTATATCTTTATTATAATTTAGTTTTATACCTTTTTTTCTAACTAAATTAGTAAATAATATTGTTTTAGGTATATTTATAGAATTATTCATTAACTTTAAAGTATTCCCTTCAAATAATTTATTTGTATCCCCTTGTATTAATAATTTATTTTTAGAAAAACATATTAAATTTTTAGTATATCTATAAATAAATTCTGAATCATTAGAGCATATTATAATAATCTTATGGTAATTATCAATTAATCTATTAAATATATCTATTACTTTTTTTCTTGTTTTTATATCAAAAAAATTAAACAATTCATTACAAACTATAATATCAGGATTAGATAATAGAGCAGTTGCTAGTAATACTAATTTTACCTCTGATGATGATAATTCATTTATTATTTTATTTTCATAATTATTAAGACCAACTATTTTTAAAGAATCAATTATTTTTTTTCTATAATCTTTTACTGTTAGTGTTTTATTTAATATATACATTTTCATATAATTATAAATAGATAAGCTATAATAAATATTATCTATATTAGTATCAACTATAGATATTTTTTTATATAAAGTTCTTTTTTCTTCTTTTGTTAATCTTTTATTATCTATATAAATATTATTATTATCAAAGTCTATTTTTTTTAAATTATTAATAAAAAAGTCATATGTTCCAATTACACCATTAATTATATTATCCGTAACTATAGCGCTATTAATTTTTACTTCCATAATTTTTCTACCATCCTATTCATATCAAGTTCTAAATCATCTAATAGGTTATAATACTTAAGTTTAATTGATAAGTCAATCATAAATGGTAAATCTAGACCTGCTTTATTTAATAAGCTATCTTTAGTTAATGCATGTGGTATATCATCATCTAAAATAACTTCTCCTTTATTTAATATAATAAGTCTATCTGCTATAGTTGCTAAATCTAAATTATTTGATGCATATATAATAGTTAAATTACTTATAGATTTTAATTTTAACAATATTTTTTTAGAATCTTCAAAAGAAACATCACTAAATATATCATCTAAAAATAGTACTTTTGGTTTTGATAGTAATTCTATTGCTAATAATAATGTAAGTTTTTTTATATTAGATAATTCACATATATTACGATCTAAATCTAATTCAAATAGTTTAACCATTTCTTTTAATCTTTTATTTTTTTCTTTTTTATCTATTCCTAAATTATCTAATTTATGTAATAATTCATCTTTAACATTTCTAAATATAAAATTATTTATATTATTATATAAAACTTTTCCAATTTGTGTTGATAATTCATAAGAACTAAAATTATAAATATCTTTTTTTCCATAAAAAACTGATTCTTTCACTTCAATTAAACCACTTAATATTTTAATAAGTGTACTTTTACCACATTTATTAGAACCTGACATATAGTTAATAGCATTTTCTTGGAAATTAATATTTATATTTTTAATAATATTTTTATATGATAAATTTTTAACAATTAATTTCATATAGTAAACCTCCCTGTTATTAAAAGCTAACCTTTAGTTAGCTTTTTTCTTTTGTATTCTATAAGCAATTCGAAGTAACATTTTATCTGATACAAATCTACTTACGAATTTAACAAGTTTCATTTGAACTCCAGGTATAATTACTTTTTTATGTTTTTCTAACATCATATCAATTGCATATTTTGCTACATAACTAGGTTGTAATGAAGATGTTTTAAAACTAACACCTGCTACTTTATTAAAGTTAGTGTCAACTGGTCCTGGACATAATAGTGAACAAACTACATTGCTTTTTTTCTTTTTTAATTCATAATTAATTGCTTGAGTTAGTTTATATACATAAGATTTAGTAGCGTAATATGTACTCATTAAAGGACCACCTGGCATAAAGGCTGCAGATGATGCTACATTTAAAATATAGCCTGAATCATTTTTTAACATATTTTTTAAAGCATACTTTGTTAAAATATGAACTGCTTTTATATTAAGATTAATCATTTCTAAATCATTTGCTAAATCTGTATCCGAAAAATTACCATAATTACCAAAACCAGCATTATTTATTAAAATATCAATTCCTTGATTTTTAATTAAAACACATAATTCTTTTACTTTTTGCTCATTACTAAGATCCATAACAATTATAGTAGTTTTAGTAGGTAATTTTTGTTGTATAAATTCTAATCTTTCTCTATTTCTAGCTACTAAAATAAGTTCATATTTTTTAGAAGCTAAATATTTAGCTATCTCAAAACCTATACCACTAGATGCTCCAGTTATTAAAGCTTTCATATTATCACCCATAAATTTATTTTTTTATATAAACTGCAAATATTTATCTATATTATAGCACATTTCTAATTAAAAAAGAACTTACAATAAATATTTATGAATAGACTAATTAAAATTTAAGGAGAAGTTAAAATGCTACACGCTTATTGAAATGTTGGAAGATTTTAACTAGACTATCTAAAATTCCAGACAGTGTCTAGAAAATTGAATTGGTACATTAATGTGCAAAATTTTTATTCAAAAGGTGATAATAAGCCTATTGTAATTATTCTTTGTAAAACAAAAAAAGACAGAAATCTGTCTATTTTTCTTCTTTTGTTTCTTTCTTTTTTGATTTTGTATCTTTTTTTGCTTTTGTATCTTTTTTAGCTTTTGTAGAAACTTCTTTAGTATTTGCTTCTTCTTCAATTAATTTTAAAACAACAACTAAAGCTCCATCTCCACGTCTTTCATCTAGTTTAAAGATTCTAGTATACCCACCATTACGTGTAGCATAACGTGGTGCTAAAACATTAAATATTTTATCTACAACTTTCTTATCATTATGTAAGAATGCTAATGCTTTACGACGTGAAACTAAATCGCCTTTTTTACCATAAGTAATCATTTTATCTATGAATTTACGAACTTCTTTAGCTCTAGTTTCTGTTGTTTGTATACTTTCATTTTCAACTAATTGTTTAGTTAAAGTAGCAAGCATACTTCTTCTATGTTTATTATCGCGTCCTAATTTTCTATATGCCATAATTTTCTCCTCCTTATAAATTAATCATCATCACGTAAAACTAGACCCATTTCTCTAATTTTATCTAGTACTTCTTTTAGAGATTTTTTACCTAAATTACGGATTTTCATCATATCATTTTCACTCTTGTTAACAAGATCTTGTAAAGTATGAATACCTGCTCTTTTTAAACAATTATAAGCTCTAACAGAGAAGTCTAAGTCTTCAATAGATGTTTCTAATGCTTTTACTGTAGGATCTTCTACTTTTTCAATCATCATACCAGTAACATCAGCTATAGATGATAAATCAGTTAATATTTCAAAATGTTCAATTAAAATTCTTGAAGCTAATGCAATTGCTTCTTCTGGTTTAATAGAACCATTTGTCCATACATCCATAATTAATTTATCATAACTTTCATCTTGTCCAACACGAGCATTACCAACTTCATATGATACTCTTTCAATTGGAGAATATAATGAATCGATTGCAATAACTCCTGCTTTCTTTAAATCATATAATCTTTTATTCTCTTCACTCTTAACATATCCACGGCCATTTGTAACAGTCATTTCCATACTTAAATGACCACCTTTAGCTAAAGTAGCAATAACCTTATCTGGATTAATTACTTCTATATCAGCATCATGATCTATATCTCCTGCTGTTACTTCTCCCTCTTTATTAACATCAAGTCTTACAACTTTTGCTTCACTTGAGTGATTTTTAAATACAACACCCTTTAAGTTTAAAATAATAGTTGTAACATCTTCATAAACTCCTTCAATTGTTTGGAATTCGTGTAAAACACCATCAATTTTAATACTACTTATAGCACTTCCTGGAAGTGATGATAACATAACACGTCTAAGTGCATTACCTAATGTAGTACCAAATCCTCTCTCTAATGGTTCAAGTTCAAATCTTCCATAGAAATTACTTTCTACAGAATCAGTAATTTTATATATTGGTTTTTCAAATTGTAACATGAAACTAACCTCCCTTTATTTAAATTAACCACGTGGTCTTTTTGGTGGACGACATCCATTATGTGGTATTGGTGTAACATCATAAATTGCTGTTACTTCTAGACCTGCTGTTGAAAGTGAACGAATTGCTGTTTCACGACCAGGTCCTAATCCTTTTACATATACTTCTACTTTACGCATACCCATATCATATGCAGCTTTTCCTGCAGCTTCAGCAGCTAATCCAGCAGCATATGGAGTTGATTTTTTACTTCCCTTAAATCCAATTGCACCTGGAGCCGACCAACTTATTGTATTTCCTTCTTTATCTGTAATTGTTGTAATTGTATTGTTAAAAGTTGACTTAATATGTGCTATACCTTCAGGAACATTCTTTTTAACTTTTTTCTTTCTAGACTTATAAGCCATAAGTTTAACCTCCTTTTTTATATTAATTACTCAAATTATACTTTCTTCTTATTAGCAACTGTCTTACCTTTACCCTTACGAGTACGAGCATTACGGTTTGTTCTTTGACCTCTTACAGGTAACTTTTTCTTATGACGACTTCCTTGATATGAATTAATTTCCATTTTAGTTTTAATATTCATATTAACTTCACGACGTAAATCACCTTCAGTTAAATATTTATTAATTTCATCACGAAGTTTAATTAATTCATCTTGTGATAACTCACCTGCTTTTTTAGTTGGTTCTACTCCTGCATCTTTACAAATTGTTTTAGCAAGATTTCTACCAATTCCATAGATATAAGTTAATGAAATAACTATATGCTTATCATTTGGAATATCTACACCTTTAATACGTGCCATCTAATACACCTCCTATATTAACCTTGTCTTTGTTTGTGTTTTGGATTTTCACAAATAATTCTTACTTTACCTTTACGTTTAATAACCTTACATTTTTCACAAATTGGTTTTACAGATGAACTTACTTTCATTTTATCCCTCCTATTATTTACGATAGGTAATACGCCCACGTGTTAAATCATATGGCGATAATTCTACCATTACAGTATCCCCTGCTAAGATGCGAATATAGTGCATTCGTATTTTACCAGAAACGTGGGCTTCTATAATGTGTCCGTTTTCTAACTCAACTTTGAATTTACCACCAGGTATTATCTCAAGGACTTTACCTTCTACTTCAATTGTATCTTCTTTAGCCATCTTTCCACTCTCCTGTCAAGATTTCATATCCATCCGCAGTTACTACCACTGTATGTTCAAAGTGGGCTGCTGGATGACCATCTACTGTTACTACTGTCCAATCATCATCTAATATTTCAACTCTTGGACTTTTTGCAGTTAGCATTGGTTCTACAGCAATTACCATACCTTCCCTTAATTTCACTCCAGTATTTGGAATACCATAATTAGGAACGTCTGGATCTTCATGTAAATTAGTACCAATACCATGTCCACACAATTCTTTAACAACTCCTAGCCCATGAGCTTCAGCAAATGTTTGAATTGCATGTCCTATATCACCAATTCTACCACCTGGTCTAACTTGCTTTAAACCTACAAATAAAGCTTCTTCTGTATATTTCATAAGATGTTTCTTTTCTTCATCAATTTCACCTATTTGATAACTCCAAGCAGAATCACCATGGTAACCTTTATAACAAGCACAAATATCTAAAGTTACAATATCACCATTTTTCAATTTTCTCTTACCTGCAATTCCATGAACTACTTCATCATTTACTGATATACATATTGCAGCAGGAAAACCTTCATAGTTTTTACATGATGGTGTAGCATCTAAACTTCTTATATATTTATCTGCCAAATCATCAATTTCTTGTGTTGTTATACCTTCCTTTAAATAAGGCTTTAAATATTGGTGAGTTTTATAAACAATATTACCAGCTGTATGCATAAGTTCTATTTCTCTCTTACTTTTTAGAGTAATCATTACCTATCACCTTCACTAATAATATTATCTATTTGTCTAAATACTTCTTCGATAGATTTATTTCCATCAATTCTATATAATATTTTTTGATCTTCATAGTATTTAATAATAGGTTCAGTCTTTGATGTATATAATTCATATCTATTATTAAATGCTAAAATATTATCATCATTTCTTTGATAAAGATTGCCTCCACATACATCACAAATAGATTCAATCTGTGGTTTACTTTCTTCACTATTAATATTATAAATAGCTTTACAATTTTCACAAATTCTTCTACCTGTAACTCTTTTTTCTAAAACATCTTTATCTATTTCAATTAAGAATACTTTATCAATTGAGTAATTAAGTCTTTGTAAAATCTTATCATACTCTATAGCTTGCTCTAGACTTCTTGGAAAACCATCTATTACATAACCATTTTTACAGTCAGATTTTTTAAGTCTATCCTCAATTAATTGATAAGTTATCTCATCTTTTACTAAACCACCACTAGATAATGTTTCTAAAACATAACTACCAAGTTCACTATCTTCCATAGATATATCACGTAATATATCTCCAGTAGATATATGAGGTATATTATATTTAGAAGCAACTAAATCCGATTGAGTACCTTTACCTGCAGCCGGTGGTGCAATAAACATTATATTTATCATTTTCTTCTATAGCCCCTCTTATAATTCCTTGCTAGTAAACTACCTTCTAACTGTTTATATGTTTCAAGTGCAACACCTACAACAATTAGTAATCCTGTTCCACCTATTGAAACAGTTGTTGGTAAACTAGTAAAATTTGAAAATAAGATAGGTATACCAGCGATTACTACTAAAAATGCTGCTCCTAAAATTGTAAGTCTTGAAAGAACTTTACTTAAATGCTTTTTAGTTTCCTCTCCTGGCCTAACTCCTGGAATATAACCACCATTATCTTGTAAATTCTTTGCAAATTCTTCTGGTTTTAATTGAATAAATGTATAAAAATATGCAAAGAAGAATATAAGTAAAACATATATCATAAATCCAACTGGAGTTGTATAAGATAAATATTTTGAAACTATTACTGAAAATTTTTCATTATTTATAACTCTTGCAATAACGCCTGGTACTGAAATTAAACTAGATGCAAAGATTACTGGGATTACTCCTGCAGAGTTAATCTTTATTGGCATAAATGATTGACCTGCTTTACCATATGCTGTTGTTGATTTATTAGCATATTGAATAGGAATTCTTCTTTCAGATTCTTGTACAAAAATCATACCAATAACAATAGCAAAATATACTATAACAAACAATGCAAATTTTGCAATACCAAGTGCTGTAACTTGAACTGTATCAAAGGTTACTAAACTTTGAAAAGCAGTTATAAACATTTGTGGAAGTGTTGCAATAATACCAGCCATAATTATTAAACTGACACCATTTCCAATACCTTTTTGTGTTATTTGATCTCCTAACCATAATAAGAATGCTGTACCTGCAGTTAATACTGTAGAAATATATAAATATTCTAAAGGTTCACCACTTTTACCAATAAAAGCAAATGCAAATGCATATCCTTCAATAAAGGCAAATGCGATACCAACAAATCTTGTTATTTGGTTAATCTTTTGACGACCTGTAGGTCCTTGTTTACTTAATTCTGTAAAATATGGAATTATATCCATTTGTAATAATTGCATAACTATTGATGCCGTAATATAAGGCATAACTCCTAGAGCAAATATTGAGAAGTTTTTCATAGCTCCTCCACCCATAGTATTTAATAGTTCCAAAAATCCAAGATTTGAGCCTAAATCATCAGTTCCAGGAACTCTAATTGAAATACCTAGGATAAATATTAATAACGCTACTAGTGTAAAATAAATTCTATGTCTTAAGTCTTTATTAGTTGAAGTAAACAATTGCTTCATGACTTTAAACATACTAAATCACCTCAGCTTTACTTCCTGACTCTTTAATCTTTTCTAAAGCACTCTTAGTAAATTTATGAGCTTGAATAGTTAATTTCTTTTCTAATTTACCATTACCAAGTACTTTAATACCATCTAATTGTTTTTTAATTACTCCTTTATCCTTTAATAATGTTGGATTAACTACTGTTCCATTATCAAATCTATTTAAATCTGATACATTAATTACAGCATATCTTGTTTTAAATAAATGATTTGAAAATCCTCTTTTTGGAAGTCTTCTATATAGTGGTAATTGTCCACCTTCAAATACTGGACTTATACTTACTCCACTACGTGCCTTTTGTCCCTTTTGACCTTTTCCAGAAGTCTTTCCAAGGCCACTACCACGTCCACATCCTAGACGTTTTTTTCTGTGTGTAGCACCAATATTTTTTTGTAATTCATGTAACTTCATTATCCTAATATCTCCTCTACTGTTTTTCCACGTAATGCAGCAACCTCTTCAGGTGTCTTAATAGACTTAAGTGCATTTAACGCAGCTCTTGCCATATTTAATTTTGTTCTTGCTCCAAGGGACTTTGAAACAATATCACGAACTCCAGCTAATTCAAGAACAGCACGAACAGATCCTCCAGCAATAACTCCTGTACCAGCTGCAGCAGGTTTAATTATAACTCTAGCAGCTCCAGCTGTTCCAATAGCTTCATGAGCAACTGTTCTTCCATCAATTAAAGGTATTCTAACTAAATTCTTATTAGCATCTTGAATAGCTTTCTTTATTGCATCAGGTACTTCATTAGCTTTACCGATACCTAATCCAACACGACCTTTTCTATCACCGACAACGACCATAGCTGAGAATCTTCTTTGACGTCCACCTTTAGTAACTTTAACAACGCTTTTAATATCAATTACTAATTCTTCTAAAGTCTTGTCTTTACCTTCTTGTGCTCTTTTTTGCATAATACCCTCCTATTAGAATTCTAATCCATTTTCACGTGCAGCATCTGCTAATGCTTTTACACGACCATGATAAAGATATCCACCTCTATCAAATACTACTTTTGTAATTTTTGCTTTTAAAGCTTTTTTTGCAATTGCTTCTCCAACAACTTTAGCTGCCTCAATATTACTTCCATTTTTTATTTTTAAACTCTTATCAAGAGTTGAAGCAGAACAAAGAGTAGTTTTAGCCTCGTCATCTATAATTTGTGCATAAATTCCTTTATTAGAACGGAATACACATAATCTTGGTATTTGTGCTGTACCCATCATTTTAGAACGAATTCTTTGATGACGTACTACACGCATACTATTACGAGATTCTTTTTTTATCATAATTATTTCTCCCTTCTATCTACTTATATTAAGCAGCTTTCTTTCCTTCTTTACGACGAATATACTCGTCTTTATAACGAATTCCTTTACCTTTATATGGTTCAGGTTTCCTTACCTTTCTTATATTAGCTGCAAATTCTCCAACTAATACTTTATCAATACCTTTTACAGTTATTTCATTATTTCCACTAGCTTCAACAGTAAGCCCTTCTGGAACTTGCATTTCTACTACATGTGAATAACCTGCATTGATAACTATCTTTTTACCTTGAACATTAAAACGATAACCGACACCTACAATTTCAAGTGATTTTTCATAACCCTTTGTTACTCCAATAATCATATTTGTAATTAAAGAGTTCATTGTACCATGCATAGCTTTAGCAGCTTCATTTTTACGTTCTAAAGTTATTTCATTATTTTCTTGTTTCATAGTAATATCTTTTAACATTTCTTGTTTTAATTCACCTTTAGGTCCTTTTACTGTAACAATACCATCTGATTCTGTAACAGTAACTCCTTCAGGAACTTTAATTATACGATTTCCAATACGGCTCATTTTAACACCTCCTTATATTTTCTTAATTACCAAATATAAGCTAGAACTTCTCCACCTATATTTTCTTTACGAGCTTCTTTATCTGTCATTATTCCTTTAGATGTTGAAATGATAGCAATACCTAAACCATTTAAAACTTTAGGAATTTCATCATTTTTAGCATAAACACGAAGTCCTGGTTTGGAAATTCTTTTAAGTCCAGTGATAACTCTCTCGCGTCTTTCAGTATATTTTAAAGTTAAAACTAGAGTTCCTTGAACATCTTCTTTAACTAATTTGTAATCTTTAATATATCCAGCTTCTTTTAAGATTCTAGCAATTTCTTCTTTTACTTTTGAAGCAGGAACTTTTACTTCTTCATAACGCATTTGATTAGCATTACGAATACGTGTTAACATATCTGCAATTGTATCTGTTACTACTGCCATAATTATTTCCTCCTTTCCAACTACCAGCTTGATTTCTTAACACCTGGTATTTGTCCTTTATAAGCTAATTCACGAAAGCAAATACGACATATACCGAATTTACTCATAACAGCATGTGGTCTACCACAACGAGAACATCTACTATATTCACGTACTTTAAACTTTTGTGGTCTATTAGCTTTTACAATCATACTCTTTTTTGCCATTTCTACCCTCCAATTACTTTCTAAAAGGAATTCCAAGTCCATTTAATAAGTCAAATGATTCCTCATTAGTTTTAGCTGTTGTTACGAATACTATATCCATACCACGAACTTTAACAACATCATCATAATCTATTTCTGCAAAGATTAATTGTTCTTTAATACCCATTGTATAGTTACCTCTACCATCAAATGCACGAGGTGAAACCCCTCTAAAATCACGAACTTGAGGTAATGAAATAGAAATTAATTTATCCATAAAGTTATACATATTTTCTCCTCTAAGTGTAACTTTACATCCGATTGCTTGTCCTTCTCTTACCTTAAATCCTGCGATTGATTTACGAGCTTTTGTAACTACAGGTTTTTGTCCTGAAATCTTTGCTAAATCTGCTACTGCTGCATCCATTAATTTAGAATTAGTAGTAGCATCACCAACTCCCATATTTATAACTATCTTTTCAAGTTTAGGAGCTTCCATAACTGATTTATAACCATATTTACTCATTAAACTTGGAACAACTTCTTTTAAGTATTTTTCTTTTAGGCGGTTCATAATTCACCCTCCTTCCAATTAATCAAGTTTTTCATTTGATTTTTTTGATATTCTAATCTTTTTTCCATTTTTATCAATTGTATGTCCAATTCTAGTTCCTTTTTTAGTTTTAGGATCAATAATTGCAACGTTTGATGCATCAATTGCTGCTTCTACTTCAATAATTCCACCAGCATCATTTCCATTACCTTTTTGATGTTTCTTAACTATATGAACACCTTCAACAGTAACTCTATTTCTTGCTCTATCAACGTTAATTATCTTTCCTTCTTTTCCTTTATCAGAACCAGTTTTAACTACAACCTTGTCTCCTACTTTTAAGTACATATTATCCTCCTCTTATAGCACTTCTTTAGCTAAAGATACTATTTTCATATAATCTTTATCACGAAGTTCTCTCGCTACTGGTCCAAAAATACGAGTTCCTACTGGACTCTTGTCATCTCTAATGATAACACAAGCATTGTCATCGAACTTAATATAACTTCCATCTTCACGACGAACACCTTGACGGCTACGAACGATAACTGCTTTTACAACTTTACCTTTTTGAATGTTTGAATTTGGTATAGCACTTTTTACTGTACCAACAACAACATCACCAATATTTCCAGTCTTAACATGACTTCCCCCAAGTACACGAATTACTAATAATTCACGTGCTCCAGAGTTATCAGCAACTTTCATACGACTTTCTTGTTGTAACATAAATTATTCCTCCTCACCTAAGCGTTAAATAATAACTGCTTCTTTTACTATTTCTTTTAAATAGAAATGCTTAGTTTTAGATATTGGTCTAGTTGAAACTATACGAACAACATCTCCAACTTTTGCTTTATTTGTTTCATCATGAACACAATATTTCTTAGAGCTTTTAACTCTTTTATGATATAATGGATGATTTTTATAACTTTCGACTAATACTGTAATAGTTTTATTATTAGTAGCACTAACTACTTTACCAACTAATTCTTTTTTAATAGCTTTTTCCATTTTCATCCTCCTAATCATTTGCCTTTACTTGACGTTCTTTTAAAACTGTCTTCATTCTAGCAACGGTGTGTCTTAATTCTCTAATTTGTGAAGGTTTTTCAAGATTACCTGTAGCTTGTTGAAAACGTAAATTAAATAATTCTTTTTTAGTATCTACTAATTTCTTTTCGATTTCTTCAGTAGATAATTCTCTAATTTCTTTAACCTTCATATTATTCACCACCATTTTCTTTCTTTACAAATTTTGTGGGAACAGGTAATTTATGAGATGCTAGTCTTAATGCTTCACGTGCAACTTCTTCATCTACACCAGAAATTTCAAACATGATTTTTCCTTCTTTAACAACTGCAACCCATCCTTCAACATTACCTTTACCTTTTCCTTGACGAGTACCAATTGGTTTTTTAGTAAGTGGCATATGTGGAAATATATTTATCCAAACTTTACCGCCACGTTTCATATAACGAGTCATAGCAACACGAGCAGCTTCAATTTGATTTGCTGTAATCCAAGCACCTTTTTTTGCTTGTAATCCATAATCACCAAAGCTTAATGTTGTATTTCCTCTAGACTTTCCTTCATAAGGTAATCTATGAACACGACGATATTTAGTTCTTGATGGTATCAACATATTAATTACCTCCCTTAGTCTTTTTAGAATTTAGGATTTCACCTTTATAGATCCAAACCTTTACACCAATTTTTCCATATGTTGTATCTGCTTCTTTATGAGCATAATCAACATCTGCTCTTAATGTATGTAGAGGTATAGTTCCTTCAGTGTATCCTTCACTACGTGCCATATCAGCTCCACCTAAACGGCCAGATACTGATGTTTTAATTCCTTTAGCTCCTGCTTTCATAGCATTTCTAATAGCACGTTTTTGAGCCATACGGAATGATGCTCTATTACTAATTTGATTTGCAATTGATGCTGCAACTAATTCTGCATTTAAATCTACTTTTTTAATATCAACAATTGAGATTTGAACATTTTCATCTGCAATCTTTGATAATACTTTCTTTAGTTTTTCTATTTCTTCTCCACCGCGTCCAATCATAACACCCGGTTTAGAAGTATGAATAACTACTTCACATCTCTTGGCATTTCTTTCAATTTCAACTTTAGCAATACCAGCTGATTTTAAATTTTCTTCTAAATATTTACGAATCTTTATATCTTTATTTAGATACTTAGAAAAGTCTTTTTTATTAGAATACCATTTAGCTTCCCAGTCTTTATTAATGCCAAGTCTTAGTCCATTAGGATTTACTTTTTGTCCCATACTGTAACCTCCTTTAATTATTTTGTAGCCACTACTATAATTATGTGACTAGTTCTATGATTGTTGTGTCCGATATGAGAACGAGAATCAAACATATGACGTTTCATAACAGGACCTGCATCTACTCTTGCTTCTTTAACATATAAAGTATTTATATCTGCACCTTCATTATTAACAGCATTACTAATAGCAGAATCTAAAACTTTTTTTGTAAGTCTAGATGCTTTATTGTTTTTATTTATTAATATGTCTATTGCCTCACTTGTACTTTTTCCACGAATTAGATCTACTATTAAACGAGCTCTAATTGGAGAAATACGAAGTGTTTTTGCAATTGCTCTTGCTTCCATATTATATCCTCCTAGTCATTATTTTATTTTTTATCTGAACCATGTCCACCAAATTTACGAGTTAATGCGAATTCTCCAAGTTTATGTCCAACCATATCTTCAGTAACATATACTGGTATAAATTCACGTCCATTATGAACTGCAAATGTGTGTCCTATAAAATCAGGAAAAATAGTAGAACGACGTGACCAAGTTTTTATAACTTCTTTTTTTCCAGACTTATTTAATTCTTGAACCTTTTTTAATAATCTATCAAATACATAAGGTCCTTTTTTCAAACTTCTTGCCATTTTATATCATCCTTTCTACTTACCATTACGACGACGTACTATAAATTTATCAGATTGTTTTTTCTTACGTGTCTTATATCCAAGTGCAGGTTTACCCCAAGGTGTAACTGGTGCTTTACGTCCGATTGGCGCACGTCCTTCACCACCACCATGTGGATGGTCATTAGGGTTCATAACTGAACCACGTACTGTAGGTCTAATTCCCATGTGACGTTTACGTCCTGCTTTACCTATTTTTACAAGTGATGAATCTTCATTTCCGACTTCACCAATTGTTGCCATACAAGTTCCAAGAACTTTTCTTTGTTCTCCGCTTGATAAACGAAGCATTACATATTTACCTTCACGACCAAGTATTTGAGCAGAAGCTCCAGCTGATCTAGCTAGTTCTCCTCCTTTACCAGGACGAAGTTCAATATTATGTACTGTAGTACCTACAGGTATTGACATTAAAGGTAGAGCATTACCAACTTTAATATCAGCACCTTCTCCAGACATTACTTCCATACCAACTTTTAAATTTTTTGGAGCGATAATATATCTTTTTTCTCCATCTACATAATTTATTAATGCGATATTTGCAGTTCTGTTTGGATCATATTCAATACTCGCTACAACTCCAGGTACGTTTAATTTATTTCTCTTAAAATCAATGATACGATATTTTCTTTTAACTCCACCACCTTGGTGACGAACTGTTATCTTACCTTGATTATTACGTCCACTATTTTTCTTAATAGTAACTAATAAACTTTTTTCTGGAGTACTTTTTGTAATTTCTGTATTAATTAAAGTACTCATTTTTCTACGTCCTGGTGTAGTAGGTTTATAATTTCTTATTGCCATAACTTATTTCCTCCTTAACCAAGATCTATTGTTTGACCGTCTTTTAGTGTAACAATGGCTTTCTTTGATCTATTTGACATACCACTATAACGACCAACTCTTCTTTTCTTAGGTTTCTCATTCATTGTTTTGATTGATTTAACCTTTACATTAAATATTTTTTCAATAGCACTTTTTATTTCTGTCTTATTAGCTTTAGGATCAACTTTAAATGTATATTGTCCTGCTTCTTTTGCTATTTGACTCTTTTCAGTAATAACTGGTGCTTTAATAATATCTAAATATTTAGTATCTTGCATTATGCTAGCACCTCCTCAATTTGTTTTAGTGCATCAACAGTTGCAAGCAATAAATCTGCTCCAACTAAATCTAATACACTAATTTCTTCTGGTGTTACTAATATTATATTACTTAAATTACGAGTAGCTAAAATTACATTTTCATCTAATTCTTTAACTACTAATAATATTTTTTTATCAGTAATCTTTAATGAATCTAATACTTTAATAAAATCTTTAGTTTTAGGTGTTTGTAATACTAAATCCTCTAAAACCATAATTTCATTATCTATTGCTTTATGAGCATATGCTGATTTAATAGCAAGTACTCTTTCCTTACGATTCATTTTTTTGCTGTAATCACGTGGTACTGGAGTTCCAAATCTTCCTCCACCTACCCATTGAACAGCTCTAATAGAACCTTGACGAGCATGTCCAGTTCCTTTTTGTCTCCATGGCTTTCTTCCTCCACCTCTAACTTCAGAACGAGTTTTAGTGGAATGTGTTCCTTGTCTAAGTGATGCACGTCCTAAAATAACAGCATCATATAAAACTTTATCATTTGGAGTAATTCCAAATATATTTTCATTTAATTTAACATCATTAATTTTTTCACCCTTAAGATTGAAAATATCAACTTTTTTCATATCTTTTCCTCCTTTCATCACATTTTAACTATTTAATCATTTTATATATCGTATTGTGATGACTATTAAGCTGCAGCATCTTCTGTAGCAGTTGTAGTCTCATTAGCAACTTCAGTTGTATCTTTAACTTCTTCAACAGTTTCTGTTGTATCTTTTTCTTCTTCAACAGTTTCTGTTGTTTCATTATTATCAGCTACATCTTCTGAATTGTTTTCTGAAAGAGTTTCTACTTCTTCTACATAAGTTATTAAATCTGCTGGTGTACGTTTAACATCAGGATTTTTAACTGCTGTACGAATTATAACTAATGATTGTTTATTACCAGGAACATTTCCTTTAATAAGGATTAAATTATTTTCTTTATCTATAGATACAACTTCAAGATTTTGAATTGTTCTATTAACATTACCCATATGTCCAGGCATTTTTTTACCTTTCAATACGTGCATTGGTAACATTGTACCAAGTGATCCTACACCTCTGTGATATTGAGAACCATGTCCCATTGGACCACATGATTGGTTATGACGTTTAATAACACCTTGGAAGCCTTTACCTTTACTAACTCCACTAACGTCTACCATTTCACCTTCGCTAAAGATATCAACACTGATAGTTTGTCCTAATGTATATTCATCAGTATTAACTCCTCTAATTTCTCTTAAGAAGCGCTTAGGTGTTGTATTTGCTTTTTTTGTATGACCCATCTTTGGTTTATTACTAACTTTTTCTCTTACTGTTTCAGTAGCAAGTTGAATAGCAGCATAACCATCTTTTTCAACTGTTTTAATTTGAGTAACCACATTAGGCTCTACACTAACAACAGTAACCGGAATTAATTTACCTTCTTTAGTAAATACTTGAGTCATTCCGATTTTCTTACCTAAGATTCCTTTCATAAATATTTCCTCCTAAATTATTTTGTTTTAATTTCAATATCCACACCGCTAGGTAAATCTAAATGCGCTAAAGCATCAATTGTTTCCTTGCTAGGATTTTTGATATCAATAAGTCTTTTATGTGTACGCATCTCGAATTGTTCACGTGAATCTTTATCTTTGTGAACAGCTCTTAATATTGTAAACTTTTCAATATCAGTTGGTAGTGGAACTGGTCCTGAAATTATACCACCTGATCTTTTGATAGTTTCAACAATTTTTGTTGCAGCATTATCTAAAATTCTATGATCATATGCTTTTAATTTAATGCGAACCTTTTCTGTTGACATATAAATCCTCCCTTCGCCTATATCTAGTATAGACTTGCTCCATGCAAATAACCCGATAACAAGTTAGCAACTTAACCTGGTGTATCGGCAACCTCGCATATCTACGCAGTCACACAGATAAAAGTATATCATACTATTTCCTTGTTTTGCAAGTGTTTTTTGCATTTTTTTAATTATATGCAAATTATTTTTTTCTATTATATTATTGATAAACATTAAAAAAGATAAAACTAATTATCTTTTTTCTTCATAGCAGCAGGAATAACTGAATTACTACCAAATCTATTATTTAGTGAATCTACTATCTTTTGAAAATCAGAAGTTGTATTATCTTTTTTTACTTCTTCATCAAATAATGATATTTGCTCCACCCTATCACTAGATAAATCTGCAAGTCTTACTCCAATAAGTCTTATAGGTTCTCCTCTAAAACTAATATCAAGTAAATGTATAACTGTTTTATAAATTATATTAGTATCATTAGTTGCATTTTCTAATTTTACTTGCTTTGAATAACTTTCAAAAGCACTATTTTTATAAATTATTGCAACTACATTACAATATTTATTTTTACTCCTCAATTGTCTTGCAACATCATCTGTTTGTCTAAATAAAATATCTTTTAATTCTTCTTTATCAGATATATCTTTAATTAATGTTTCTGTTGTACTAATACTTTCAGATTTAGAGTCCCGTTTTTCTACTTTAGTATAATCAATACCATTAGCAGAATCTAATAAAAATTGAGCCTGATTTTTAAAATGTTTATTTAATGTTCTAATATTACTATTTGCAAGTTCCCCTATAGTATTAATACCTATACTTCTAAGTATCTTTGAGCTAGACTTTCCTACCATAAATAAATCTTCAATTGGTAGAGGCCACATTTTATTTTTAATTTCATCTTCAAATAAAGTATGTACTTTATCAGGTTTTTCAAAATCACTTGCCATTTTAGCACAAAGCATATTATTAGCAACACCAACATTAACTGTAAATCCAAATTTATTTTTAATATCATCTTTTATTTTATAGGCTAATTTTATATAGTCATCATATATATATTTAGTACCAGTTAAATCAATAAATGCCTCATCTACAGAATATTTTAAAATATTTGGAGAATAGTTTTTTAAATAATCATGAAATAATCTAGACTGTTCATAATACCAATTATAATCAGGACTAAATATTTTTAAATTAGGACATTTTTTTCTAGCAGAATATAAAGTTTCTGCAGTTTTAATACCATATTTTTTAGCAATAGGACTTTTAGCTAAAACAATACCACGTCTTTTAGTTTCATCTCCACCTATTATAGAAGGAATTTTTCTAATATCTATTTTATATCCTTCTTTTAAAAGTTTAATAGCACTCCAAGATAAAAAAGCATTATTAACATCAATATGAAATATAATTCTCTTATCCATAGAAAATCACCTATATTTATTATAGAACATATTTTTGATATAAGCAACCAAACAAAAATCACTAATAATTTTATTAGTGATTATATATTTTTACTTTTTTTACTTAAAACTTTTTGAAAAATTTCAAATTCTCTTTTATGTTCATCTGCAATTTCTAAACCTCTTTTATATTCATAATCAAATCTTTCCATTGCATCATAAACACTATCTCTATAGTCTGTCATTAATGAATCACAAACTCCCTTTGCCCCTTTATCACATATAGTAAAATCTTGATATTCAGAAGAATTTTCATTATTAGATAATATTTTATTATTATAATTATTATATATATGACCTAATATTGTATTAGCTAAAGCATTATGACCTGTAGCAGAAATATGAAAATTATTTTCACTATTATTATATTCTTTACCTACTTTTTCTGTATCAATAAATGTAGTTTTATATTGCTTACATAAATCAGATAATTTTTCATTATATCGAATTACTAAATCCCTAAATATATTCATTTCTTCTTTTTGTAAAGATTTAGGAACATATGCACCTAAAGTATAAATATCTGTACTATTATTTATACCAAGTATATTATTATAATTTCTTTCTATAGAATCTATTACCTTATTTAGTGTATTTTTATTATTTACCTTTTCTAATGTGTAATAATAATTTGGTTTCTTATTTCTATCTTTATAATCTTTCTTAATTCCAAAAGGATTTGCCCCTACTTCTCTCATTAAATCATTAACACCACTAGAATATATCATTATAGGTTCTTTAGCCATTTGTATAGAAGTAGATATTCTAATATCTTTATCTTTTGGTTTTACTTTATGAGCAAATTTATATATATTAGCTACTTTTCCAAAAGATTTTGGTAATCCAATATCTTGCATAACTTTTTCAAAAGCACTTACTGCACTATAAAGTTGTGATAATTTTATTTCCTCTACACTTAAATTATTTTTTAGAAAATAATCTATATGTTCAGTCTTATTCATAGTAAGTGAAAATGCATTAATAACTTCTGGTTTTAGTTCATCACTTGTTAAAGATAAAGCTAAATAATCTAATAATCCTTTTCTACAAAACATAGATGTAGTATTAACTCCTTGAGAATCATTTAATCCAACTATTAATAATCCCTTATCCTTATAATAATTAATTAATTTATCTATTTTTTCATAATCTGAAATAAGATTTAATATTTTTACACGTTCTTCTATATCTAAATTTCTTTTATCCATTACTATCCCCCCGAAAAGTATTAGTATTATACCACATTAAAAGTTATTTGTCAAAAGATACAATATAATTCTAAATTAAATTATTATTATATTATTTAAATCAAATTATCATTTAAGCAAAATACTGCATATATAGGGATATATCTTACTTCTTTTTTAGTTGAAAAATTATTTTCAGTTATACGGTAAGCATTATTTACGGTAAATCTTTTCATTAATACAGATAAAGATTTAGCTTTTGACATAGATTTAATTGTTATTTCAATAGGTATAACTTCACCCATTCTGTTTTGTACTACAAAATTAACTTCTGCTTTCCCACCTGATTGATAGTAATATAATGAATAATTAGCCTCAACTAAAGTTTTAGCTATATGATTTTCATACATTGTTTCTTTTATATTTTCATTAGATATAAAATCTTTTTTACTTATATGTAACATAGAAAATAATAATCCGTCATCAGGTAAATACAATTTAAAACTTTCTACTTCTCTGCAGCTACTAAGAGGTGACTTTATATTTCTTATTTTATAGCTTCTGTAAACGATCTGATTATCTATTAAATATTTTATAGTAGATTCATATTCTTTAGCTCTTTTTCCAAAACCCATTAACCCATATTGGAATTTTTTATTTTCTTTTCTTAATTGTTCTGGTATTGAATCAATTACTTCTAAACCTCTAGGGATATCTATAAGTGTAGAATTTAGTGATACTTCTTTTTTATATGTATCTAAAATCTTTTGTTTAATAGCTTCTATTTCATTATCACCTAGTCCATTATTAAAAGCATTAATTACTTCGGGAAATCCTCCTGTAAATAAATATTCATAAAATAAGCCAAGTGCAACTTTATGAAATGGGCATGTTTTTCTTTTTTCATATGACTCTCTAATTAGATTCGCTAATTGTTCTTCGCCTCTAGACCATAAGAATTCCTCAAAATCCATTTCATACATACCTTTAAATTGTAAATTTTCTCCCTTAAATTCAGTAAGATTTTCACGTCTTGATGTAATGGCAATTATATGATATTTACTATTTTCACTACCAAATAGTTTTAAGCCTCTTACAATTTCTACATCATTAACATTATCAAATACTATTAATGTATCATCTTCAAGTATAGTTTCCCCTGATATTACAGATAAATTTACAACTAATTTTTCAGTTGATTTTTCTTTTTTAAATAAGTCTAATAGTCTATGATTATTAGAAGTATTAAAATATATTACATTTTTATACTCATTTTTTCCAAAATTTAATACTGTAAATGTCTTTCCAACTTGTTTAGGGCCATATAATATTAAAGGTTTTCTAATAATATCTTCTTTCCATTTTTGAAAGAATGCAACTATTTTTCGTTCCATAAATTGTCACCACCTTACACATTTTATAAATTAAGTATACTTTCTTTTTAATATTTAGTCAAGTTTAATGCAAAATAAAAAGACTACTACTGCTTGTCTTACTAATACTTCTATATTAATACTGATGGTTTATTAAATTCTAATCTTAATTTATCTGCTACTGTAACAATAAATTCTGAATTAGTAGGTTTAGCTTTATCAATATCAACACTATGTCCAAATATTTCTTCCATTAACTGCCAATTACCTCTATTCCAGCTAACTTCTATAGCGTGTCTTATCGCACGTTCTACTCTTGATACTGTAGTATTAAACTTACTTGCTATTTCAGGATATAACTCTTTAGTTATTCCGCCAATAACCTCTGGCCTTTCATAAAGCATTATTATTCCTTCTCTTATATACTGATAACCCTTGATATGTGATGGAACACCTAATTCGTGCAATATTTTAGTCGTAGATATTTGTAAATTATTTAAATGTAAATCTACTGTTTTACTATCGTATGTTCCTCCTTCGGATAATTCCATAACTCTTTTTTCTAATTCAGATAATTCAAAAGGTTTCAATATATAGTAATTAACTCCTAATTCAGATACCCTTCTAATAATTTCTGGATTATTATAAGATGTTAATACAATTACCTTTCTAGAAATATTTTTCTTTTGCATAGTTTCTAATACACTTATACCATCTTTATTTGGCATAATAAGATCTAGAACAATAACATCATAATCTTCTTGTTTCTTTTCAATTAGTTTTAATCCATCTACTCCATCGTTTGCGTCTAAAGAAACTACTATATCATTATGTTCTTTAAAATACTCCTTAATCATACTAACTAAATCTTTATTATCATCAATTACTAACAGCCTAGTTTTACTCATTATTTCTCCTTCCATATACTACCTGCATAAATATTATACCTCAATAAAAATTTTTTTCATAGGCATTTTTTTGACAAGTTTTGTCGAAAAAGAAAAGTAGTTTATAAAACTACTTCTCACTTATTCTAATTTTTACTTTTTTGGTTTTGGATGAATATTTTACTAATAAATCATTTCCTTTAACCTTAACTTTAACCTCATGTTCTCCAACACCATAGCCGTCTAAATCTATATAAGCAGTTATTCCCGTTGCATCTAAACTATTAATTACAGATTCGCTTCCTTTTACTACAACAGTTACTTTGCTATCTGCTTCTGATAAAGCTTGAACTTTATATTTACTATCTAAATTTTCAGTAGCAATTGAAATATCAGAAAATTCTTTTGTAATTGAATTATCAACAGATACATTTACTGTTAGTGTTTTAGTACTAATGTCTGTAATACCAATTGGTTTTTTAAGGGTAACTTTATATTCTTTATTTTCAGATAAACCAGTTACATCTATTTCAACAGGTAAATACTCTATATTATTTATAGCTTCTTCACTACCATAAACTGTAACTTTAGAAATACTAGTACTAGCAGATTTAATAGATTTACCAGTTGCCAAATTACCTTTAGGTACTACTCTTACAGGAACTTCTTTACTAGGTGAAGTTATTTTAACTTTAGCTGTTACACTAGTCGGAACAATTTCAACATCCACAACTTTACCTTTAGTATCATAAGCAACTAAATCAACTTTTTTAAGTTCTATTTCTCCTGCTTTTGGATTCGCTATATCATCAACATCTACTAATGCTTTTACTGTTGCAACTTTATCTAGTTTGTATTGAGCACCTTTAATAATAACATCATCTCTATCAAGTTCAACGTTTTCTATTGATAATTTACTATCTAAATCGTCTGGATGTAATATATCATAAGTTAGACTTCTTGTTTCTGATACTTTTGGATATAATGTAACAGTAACAACAGATGGATCTAATTTATAATCTAATGACTTTAACTTTTGAGAATATTTTAAAGTAACTTTATGATTACCTTCACTAAGTCCAGTTAAATCAACTGATACTCCTTTAGATGGTGACTGTTTTGCCAAAAAGATATGTCTTTTTTCTCCAACTAATGTAATATCAACTGTCTTTGGTAAGCCTTCTACTACATATAATTCTTCATTATAAACAGCTGATACTGGTTGATTATATAATATTTCAGCATATTGGTCTGCCATAACACTAGACTCTTGGTCTATTAATATAAATACTCCAAATGCTAAAATTAGGCTTATAACTATAAGAGTTGACTTTTTACTTAAAAATCTATCAATACCCTTATTATTATCTTTAAATAAATCTGTTATCCTTAAGATAAATTTGGTAATTGGGCTTATTAACCATTTATCAAAGAATGAACCAATATGATGGAAAAATTTACCGATTCCTTTAATTATTTTCTTCATATATCTCTTCCTCATCCATTTCTTCTTCATCAAATTCAATATCTTGTTTTGGTCTTAATTCATCAATAAGTAATATTCTAATATCATCAAGTGATAAATTATAATATAACTCACCTTTTATTGCAACAGACATCCTACCAGTTTCTTCTGAAACTACTAATGATATTGAATCAGTTTCTTCTGATATACCTAATGCTGCCCTATGTCTAGTACCTAAACGTTTATTTATCTTTGAATTACTACTAGTTGGAAATACCGCACCTGCACAACTAATTCTATCACCTTGAATTATAACTGCACCATCGTGTAGTGGATTTCCTTCATAAAATATCGCAATTAATAAATCATTAGATAAATCCGCATATAACTTTTTAGCTTTATCAATATAATTACCTAAACTTATATCTCTTTCTATTGTTATTAAAGCACCTATTCTATTCTTTCTTAAATATTCCATTGCTTGAACAATTTCATAAACTAAATGCTCTCTCTCATCAACAGTTAAAACCTTATGTCTACCCAATAGTTGACTTCTACCTAATTGCTCTAAAATATTTCTTATTTCTGGTTGGAATATTATTATTAAAGCTATTGGTCCCCATTGAATAATATATTCTAGTAAAACTTCCATCGTAGTTAAACCTAAATAATAACTTATAACTTTTAAAAGAAGTATCATTGCAACTCCTTTAAATATTAAAGAAAGTTTTACATTATTCTTAATATTTTTTAAGATAAAGTAAAATATTAACCATACTAATAATACATCAATTACTTTTTGAATTATTGATATAACGTCAGTTATTGTTATTGTCATTATATCACTCCTTTACCATGTTCTTATATTATACAAAATATTTTTTAATTAGTAAATACTAACCCGGTGGATTATTTATACCTTGACCAATATTTACAATCTTTTCTGAAGGATTTTGTGTATTATTTGGATTGTTTGGAATATTAGATGACATTACAGGCTTATTTACTTGATTAGAAGTAGATTGAGGCTGTGTATAAAATTGAGAAGCTTGATTTAAAGTCGTTTGAGGGTTTGTATTAAGAGTTGAATTTTGATTTGAAGTAGACTGACTACTTACTTGGCTTTGATTAACAGAATTATCTATATTAGCAACAGTTGCATAGCTATTATTAAACTTTTCTTTTGCAGCTTTTTTTAAATTATTTTGTTCAGCCAAATAGCCAATACATGAACAAAATAAAATTCCCGCTATTACTGCAACTATTATATATAGT
Source organism: uncultured Bacilli bacterium (assembly GCA_947632545.1). Lineage (GTDB taxonomy): Bacteria > Bacillota_I > Bacilli_A > RF39 > UBA660 > UMGS995. The sequence continues at coordinate 30,972 of CANRPP010000013.1, forward strand.
GGTCCATCTAATATATCTCTAAAAAAGATTATTATAACATCCATCATTACACCCCTATTCTATATATTATGATAACATTACATAAAGTATTTTACAACAAAAAAAATAATATCTATTAATTAGATACTATTCTATTATTTCATTAACTAACTCTGATACACTTTTATATTCTTTTTTAGCATTTTGTTTTACCTCGTCTATAGAATTAACCATCGCATAGCCTTTAAAATCCTTAATCATTTGTATATCACTATAACCATCACCTATTACATAAATATTATCTTTTGATATATTTAAATTATCTAGTAACAAATTAATTGCTTTTGATTTATCAATTTTATTAGAAATAATTTCTATTGAATTATTATTAACATAATAAGAATTAACATAATCTTTATATTTACTATTTATTAAATTATTAATAGTTACTGCCATATCATAACTTTGATATCTTACATTTATTTTAGTTAAATCTTTATAATTAAAATCAACTCTACTTTCTAATTTACTACAACAAAAATTATTTATTGACTTTTCTAATTGTAAATCTTTTTCTATATCTTTTATAATTTCATTATTTATAGAAAAATTAGAAATTACTTTATCATTTTTATCTAATATAGTAGCACCATGATTTAAAATAACATAATCATACATAAAATTATATAAATTTACTTTATTATAAAAATCAAGATAACTTCTACCTGTTGCTATAACGAAGATATTACCATTTTCTATGAATTTAGATATTACTTTTTTATTTTTTTCCATATCTTCATCATTTAAATAAAATGTTTGGTCATAATCACTGATTAATATTTTTTTATTCATATAGTCCTCCAGATATAATTTGTTTTTTCAATAGATTTAGTTAAACTTTCAAATCTTTTTATAAACTCATTTTCATCTATAACTTGCTTACCGTAACCCCAACCTTTATCTGAATTTAAAGCGATTCCACCATATTCACTCATTATTATAGGTTGTCCTTTATATTTATAAGTTCCACTAAATAATTTTATATTTTTTATACAAATATTCAAAAAATCGAACAAATTTCCTAATAGTACTATAAAGAAAGAAGTACTACAACTATTATTTATATATATAATTATAATATTCCATTAAAAAGTCACAATTTATTTCTACATATTTCATATTATTTTCTATCAAATATTTTAATATTACACTTGCTTTATAATCAGAATTATTACATAAAATTTGTATTTTCTCTTTTTCAATATATTTATTTGAAATTGTATGCATATTCCAATATTCCATTCGCTTATCCTGCAAGTTACTATTTTTTGTATATAGCATTTTTAAAAAACTATCATAATATCTTTCTTTTACTTCATCAATATCATTGTAATCAAAATCAACATTTTCTTCCAAATTTAATATTAAAAATACGCTATTATCTAATATATTTTTCATATTATTGTAAATTTTATGTCGTTTTTTTTCATTATTTAAATTTTTTTTAACAACAACATTTGGTAATGATTTAATACAAAATGGAAGCCTCATATATGTTGTACCAAGCCAGTATATAAATTTATTAACATCACATTTAGCCGTTAACCATTTTAACCAAACATCCATTATATTAATTATGCCCTTTTCTCCCTTTACAAAAAAAATTTTAGATGTTTTTTCAATATACAAAGAATTTACGCCAATTCTAGGTTCTAACCCATTTTTAAAAATACTTTCTAAATTATCAATATTTGTATAATGAAAAAACGAACGTTCAAGATCAATATTTTTAATATCACTACTATTATAATCCATATTTTTACCTCTATTAATTGTTAACTTATCAATACGCAAGTGTGTTTTCTAAATTATCAAAATTCAATATAAAATTATTGAATAAGGAACAAATGTTTGATATAATTTTATTAGGAACATTTAATAGTTGGGTGCTACCTCTATCTTTATAGACTGGAGGTGATGCTTGATGAATAAGAAAGATTTTTTAATCTTTGCTTTAATCGTTGTCATCCTTTTACTTATAGCATTACTTTTCGTAATTCTAAATTAAAAGTGCACCTAACTCAAACAGTTTGAATTAGGTGCTACACAAATTATTGGGTAACACTCAAC
>CANRPP010000014.1 GCA_947632545.1 uncultured Bacilli bacterium
GATAGAATTATCCAATGAAGGAGAAATACCAAACTGTGAAGTTTGGGCATGATTTATTTATAAATCATTTTGTTCTTGTTAAAATATTTAAAATTGTCTATAATAAAGATAGGAGGAAGATATGAAAAATAAGGTAGTAATAATAGGTTGTGGAAATGTAGGAATGAGTTATGCATATGCACTATTAAATCAAAGAACAAATGTAGGAGAGTTAGTATTAATTGATATAGATAAAAAAAGAATAGAGGGCGAAGTAATGGATTTAAATCATTGCCTAGCTTTTGCCCCTAGTAAAATTGATATAAAAGTAGGGGATTATAGTGAATGTAGTGATGCAACATTAGTAGTAATTGCTGCAGGAGCAAATCAAGCTCCAGGTGAAACTAGAATGGACTTAATTAATAAAAATAGTAAAATATTTAAAACTATTGTAAAATCTGTTGTTGATAATGGTTTTTCAGGAATCTTTTTAGTAGCAACAAATCCACTTGATGTAATGACTTATTTAACATGGAAATATTCAGGTTTTAGTCCAAATAAAATAATAGGTTCAGGAACCTGCCTAGATACTGCTAGACTTAGATTTTTAATAGGTAATAAATTAGGTGTAAATCCTAAAAATATTCATGCTTATGTAGTAGGAGAACATGGAGATAGTGAATTTGTTCCTTGGAGTAATGCAAATATAGGACTACAAAAAATTTCAACATTTTTAGATGAAGATGACTTAAACACAATCCATAAAAGTGTAAAAAATGCTGCATATGATATTATTGATAGAAAAGGTGCTACATATTATGGTATAGGTATGAGCCTAGTTAAAATAACTAATGCTATTTTAGGAGATGAAAATGCAATATTAACTGTATCAAATTATGATAAAGACAATAATATATTTATGGGTACTCCAGCTGTTATTAATAGAAATGGAATAAAACGCAGAATATATATAGAACTAAATGAAAAAGAAACAAATAAATTACAAAATTGTGTAGATATAATAAAATCAGCTATTGATAAAATTGAGTAAAAATTAAAGAAATAAGTATTTTAAAACAATAAATTACATATATATTAATCATAGAAAGGAATGAATAATATATATGGAAATACTTAAAGTAAGTAGTAAATCTAATCCAAATAGTGTTGCAGGAGCGTTAGCTAATGTATTTAGAGAAAAAGGAAGCGTTGAAATACAAGCAGTAGGTGCAGGAGCTCTAAATCAAGCAATAAAAGCAGTTGCAATAGCAAGAGGTTTTGTAGCACCAAGTGGAAAAAATTTAGTTTGTATACCAGCTTTTTCAGATATTGCAATAGATGGAGAAGAGCGAACTGCTATAAAACTTATTATAGAAGCAAAATAATATTTGATAAAATATTAAAAATATCATATAATAAAAACAAATCAGTAATTAGAGACAATAATAAGTTAAATTATTTAAAGAGAGGTTATGGTAGGTGAAAATAACTAATAATACTTATTTATCTACTCTATAGATGAACATAGTGTTCCGGGTAACCGTTATCAAATTAAGTAAATAAAAGGATGGTACCGTCTTTATGACTCCTTTAGTACTATTCTTTTTTTTGTTTTAGGAGGGATAGTTTGATTGATACACATTATGACTTATTAACAATACTTTATTGTTGCTATAAGGATAATAACTTATCATATATAAAAAAGATAAAAGAAGAAACTAAAGATATAAAAGGCTTCATCGCAAACTTATATTTTATGAGTAGAGAAGAAATGAAAGAAGAACTACATCTAGAAGATATTAATGTATATGAAATGTTTAAAATAAGTACAGAATTATTTAAAAAATACTTTCCAGATAAAAAAGTAATATATAGTATTGAAGGATGTGACTATATAAAAGATGAAAACGAATTAGAAAAGTTATATGATCTTGGTCTTAGAAATATATTATTAGTTTGGAATTGTGAAAATAAATATGCTTCTGGTAATAGATGCGAAAAAGGACTTACACCACTTGGTAAAAAGTTTATAGAAAAAGCAGTATCTCTAGGTATAAGTATAGATATGTCACATATGAATAAAAATACATTTTGGGATACTATAAAATTACTTAAAGAATTAAAAAATAAAGGTAAAAATATAAAAGTACTAGCAAGTCATTCTAACTGCTATAATCTATGTAAGAATATTAGAAATTTAGATGATAATCAAATACTTGCTATAAAAGAGTTAGATGGAATAGTTGGATTAGTATCTTATGGCCCATTTATTAATGAAGAGGAAAAAGATTTAGAAAATAATTATTTATTACACATTAAACATATAGAAAAACTTATAGGAATAAATAATATTGCAATAGCTACCGATAATATGGATTTCGCAACAGATTTATATGGAATTGATGAAGGAATATCGGTATATAGACATAAAGATATAAAAGATAAGTTGACTAAATTATTAAGTAATTATTATAATGAAGAAGAAATAGAAAAAATATTATTTAAAAATATAGAAAATTATTTGATGTAAGGAGTATTATATGAACAATTTTAAGAATTATTTTACAGAGACAGAATATAAAAAATTAAAGTCTATAGATGATATGTATGAAAAAGCTATAATTATTATAGAAAGAGTATTTTCAGGAATAAAAGATAAAGGAGGGTCTCCATATATAAATCATTTATATATGGTATCAGGATCTGTTAATACTATAGAAAAAAAGACAGTTGGATTTTTACATGATATAGTAGAAGATACAATTATAGAGTTAGATGATTTAAAAGATCTTGGATTTACAGATGAAATTGTTGAAGCAATCGATTTAGTAACTAAAAAAGAAGGAGAAACTTATCCTGAATTTATTGATAGAATTATAAATAGTAATAATATGATTGCACTAAACGTTAAACGTGCTGATATGGAAAATAATATGGATTTAAGTAGAATTGCTAATCCAACAGTAAAAGATTATGAAAGAAATGAAAAAAAGTACAAACCACAATATAAGAAAATAATTAAAGCAATAGAAAGAAGGAAAAATTAATGTTAGATATAAAATTTATAAGAGAAAATAAAGAATTAGTTAAAGAAAATATTAAGAAAAAATTTCAAGATGAGAAACTTCCATTAGTAGATGAAGTAATTAAGTTAGATGAAGAAAAAAGACATCTGCAATTAGAAGGAGACGAATTAAGAAAAAATAGAAATTATATTAGTAATGAAATTGGACAACTTATGAGAGATAAAAAAGTAGATTTGGCTACTAAAAAGAAAGAAGAAGTGGGGAAAATAAATGAAAAATTAGCATCTATTGAAAAAGAAGAAGAAGAAGTAGGAGAAAAATTAAGAAGTAAAATGTTAGTAATCCCAAATATAATAGATTCTTCTGTTCCAATTGGTAAAGATGATAGTTGCAATATAGAAATAGAAAAATTTGGAGAACCTATAGTGCCAGATTATGAAATACCATATCATGCTGATATTATAAAAAAATTAAATGGAATTGATAAAGATTCTGCTGGTAGAACTAGTGGTAATGGATTTTATTATTTGATGGGTGATATTGCTAGACTTCATTCAGCAATGTTATCATACGCTAGAGATTTTATGATAAATAAAGGTTTTACATATTGTATACCTCCATTTATGATAAGAAGTGATGTAGTAGATGGTGTTATGTCATTTGAAGAGATGGATGATATGATGTATAAAATAGAAAATGAAGACCTATATTTAATAGGTACTTCAGAGCACTCTATGATAGGTAGATTTAAAGGACAAATTATTAAAGAACAAGACTTACCTATAACTCTTACAAGTTATTCTCCATGCTTTAGAAAAGAAGTAGGAGCACATGGTATTGAAGAAAGAGGCTTATATAGAGTCCATCAATTTGAAAAACAGGAAATGATAGTTTTATGTAAAAGTTGTGATGCTATGGATTGGTATAATAAAATGTGGCAATATACAGTAGAATTTTTTAGAAGTTTAGATGTACCTGTTAGAACACTTGAATGTTGTAGTGGAGATCTTGCCGATTTAAAAGTAAAATCTTGTGATGTAGAAGCTTGGAGTCCAAGGCAGAAAACATATTTTGAAGTAGGTTCATGCTCTACTTTAGGTGATGCTCAAGCAAGAAGACTTAGTATCAGAGCTAAAGGAGAAAATGGAAACTATTTAGTCTCAACTCTAAATAATACTGTAGTAGCAACACCTAGAGGTTTAATTGCAGTAATAGAAAATAATTATCAAGCAGATGGTAGTATAAAAATACCTAAAGCCTTACAACCATATATGGGTGGAAAGGATAAAATAGAAGTTATTAATAATAAATAGTATTAAAGTCTAATCATATGTTTATAATTATATTAGGGAGTGATTAACTATGTATAGAAATACCTATGCAGAGATTAACTTAAATAATATAGAGTATAACGTTAAAACTGTAATAAATAAGTATAATAACTTTAAATACTATTTTGGTGTAGTAAAAGCAGACTGCTATGGTCATGGTGCAATTAAAACAACTTTATCTATAATAAAAGGTGGAGTAAACTATCTAGCAGTTGCACTTTTAGAAGAGGCGTTAGAATTAAGAAAAGTATATAAAGATATTCCTATATTATGTTTAGGCTTAATAAAAAATGAAGATATAGAACTAGCGATAAAAAATAATATTACATTATCTATATTAAGTAAAGATTATTTAGAAACACTAGATTTAGATAAATTAAAAAAGGCAACTATTCATATAAAAGTTAATACAGGTATGAATAGATTAGGAGTATCTACTAAAGATGAATTTAATTATGTTTATAATAAACTAAAAGATAAAAATATAAATATAGAAGGAATTTATTCACATATTCATAGTAGTGATAATGAAAAAACTACTAATAATCAATTTTTAAAATTTGAACAAATAACTGCTGATATAGATTTAAGTAAAATAAAGATAGTTCATATACAAGCAAGTGATGCACTTACAAGATATGAAAAGAAAAATTATCTTAATGGTTGTAGATTAGGAATTATAATGTATGGCTTTAGTAGTGATAAATCTCTAAATTTAAAGTCAACATTTAAATTATATAGTAATGTAGTACAAATAAATAATTTATCTATTAATGATACAGTTGGTTATAATGCATTATATAAAGCTAAAGAAGATGAAAAAATTGCAGTTATTCCTATAGGTTATGCTGATGGAGTAATTAGAAAATATAGAGGAAGTATTGTACATATAAATAATAAACCATATAAAATCATTGGTAATATCTGTATGGATATGTTATTTGTTAAAGTAGATGATAGTATAAAGTTATTTGATAAGGTAGAAATTATAAAAGATAATAACCAAATTACAGAAATTGCCGAACAACTAGATACTATAGAATATGAAATACTTTGTAATATAAGTAAGAGAATACCAAGAATATACATATAAATCATTTTTAATCTTGCTAGAAATTTATTGTCTTGTTATAATGTAATAGGGAGAAGTAGGTTATATTATGGAAAAGAAGTTACAAGTTGAAAGCAAGAATTTAAGATTAATGGTATTTGAAAGTGCATTAGAATTAGGAAAAAGTGTTGATACATTTTTATTAGATAAACACAATATTGATAAAGATAAATATACATTTATGTTACCAATAAAAGAAAACTGGTTTGAAGATGGTCATTTAAAAGTAGAAATTGAAAATACAGTTAGAGGAAAAGATATATTTTTATTAACAGATGTAGGTAATTATTCTAAAGAATATAAAATGCATGGTATTAAAAATCATACCAGTCCAAATGATTTAATGATAGAATTACTTGATGGAATAGGTGCTTGTAATGGTCATGCTAAAAGATTAAATATTGTTATGCCTTTATTATATGCAGGAAGACAGCATAGAAGAGTTACTAGAGAAAATTTATTATGTGGACAAATTTTAAATATAATAGATGATATGAGAAAAGTAGAATCATTTATTACTTTTGATTCCCACGATCAAGGTGTGGAACACGCTATGCATAATACAGAATTTGATAACTTTTATGCTACCAATGTTATATTAAATTCATTTATAAAAGATTTAGATAAAGAACAATTAAAAAGATTAGCTTTTATCGCACCTGATAATGGTGCAGTTGGAAGAAGAAATGTATATTTAAACTGTTTTAATTATAATCAAATAGATAGGGTTGCAGGAAGTTTTTATAAACAAAGAGATTATAATAACTTCACTGATGGAAAATATCCAGTTATTGCTCACGAATATAGTGGTGATAATGATTTAGAAGGAAGAACTGCTATTGTAGTAGATGATATGATTTCTAGTGGTGGCAGTATGTTTGATGTAGTAGAAGAATTACATAAAAGAAAAGTAGGTAGTACTTATTTAATTGTAACTTATGCTTTATTTACTAAAGGAGCAGATAAATTTCAAGAATATTATGATAAAGGAATGCTTAATGGAGTTTATACAACTAACTTATCTTATATACCAAATGAATATAAAGAAAAAGATTGGTTACATGTATGTGACTGCTCTAGTTTAGTAGGAAATATAATTTATAATATTCATAACTATGAATCTATTTCTAATATTTTAAGAAATAAATCAGAACCAGTAAAATTATTAGAAAAAAAATTTAATGAGATAACAAATAATTAATATAAATATGGTGAAAAATATGAAAATGTTTGATAATGATCCAAATGAACTAGGAGAAATTTTAGGATTTATTGATTTTATAAAAAATACTACTGAAGAAGAAATTGATGAAGATGTAGAAGATACTTACGAAGAAGATGCTTGATAAGCATTTTTTTCTTTACATAAATAATGCATATAGTTGTAATATTAAGCACATAATATAATTAAAAGTTGACATATCACAAAACATCTGTTATAATATCTAACTGCCACGTGAATAGAGGTGTTATTATGTTTGGTAATGAAGAAATTGCAATTAAAACATGTGAAAGAAAACCCGTATTAATATTTGATTTAATTAGAGAAAGACAATTTGATTTAGTTGATAAAATCTTATCAAGAGATAAAGTTAGTCTAAATACATTGGATTCTGCAGGAAATGATGTAGTAACAAGACTATTAAAGGCAAAAGAATTTGATTTAGTTTTAAAATATATGAAGAAAAAAGAATGGAATATAAACCATCAAAATAATGAAGGTAATTCCTTCGCACATTATTTAGTATCAATAAATTATATGTATGTTGTTGATATAATAAAAAGTATTAAAAGAAGAAAAGACTTCATCCCTAACCTAAAAAATGAAAAGGGAGAAACTATTCTAGATAAATCAATAAATGAAAATTATATATATACAACATTAAAAATATTAGAAGATCAAAGATTTAATAATATAGATGTAGTATCATTTAGAAAATTATTTGATGCTTATATAAAAAGTTCTTATTATGGAAGTTATTCTAAATTAAATAATTTAGAAATAATTGTAGGTAGTTTATCTAAAAAAGATGTATTACTTCCAAATATGAAACAATTATTAGATGAAATAAAAGATAATATGGACTTAATAAAAGATGAAATTATGTCTAATAAATTTAAAAGTTTAGAAAAATTAATAAAGAAAAAACTAGTAGAGGTAAACTAAATATAGTTTACTTTTTTTTATTTTCTTTATATAATACTAAAAGAAAGTGGGAGTGGTATTATGATGCTACCAAATTATAAAGAAGCAAGAAAAAGGGTAAAAAATAAATATAATACTATTAATTATAAAATAGATAAGAAATTTATTAATAATTATACAGGTAAAACCTATTATATAAAGACATATGGTTGTCAAATGAATGAACATGATAGTGAAAATATTTCTGCTATGATAGAGGAATTAGGTTTTAAAAAAGTAGATGATTATAATAATGCTGATTTAGTACTTTTAAATACTTGTTCTATTAGAGAAAATGCTCATAATAAAGCTTTTGGTATGTTAGGTAGATTAAAACACTTAAAAGAGACTATTAATAAAGATTTAATCATAGGTCTATGTGGTTGTATGGCTCAAGAAGAAGGAGTAGTAGATGAAATATTAAAAGATTATAAATTCGTTAACTTTGTCTTTGGTACTCATAACCTTCATGAATTACCCACAATCATTGATAAAGCAATTAAAGAAGAAAAACAAGTAATTGAAGTTTATTCAAAAGAAGGTGATTTAGTAGAAGGAATTCCTGTTAAAAGAGATAAAGACTATAAGGCATATGTAAATATAATCTATGGGTGTGATAAATTCTGTACTTATTGCATTGTTCCTTATACTAGAGGTGGACAAAGAAGTAGAAAAAAAGAAGATATAATAGAAGAAGTAAAACAATTAGTAGCGGATGGGTATAAAGAAGTAACACTTTTAGGTCAAAATGTTAATGCTTATGGAAAAGATTTATATAAAGATTATGGTTTAGGTGAATTATTAGAAGATGTTAGTAAAACTAATATAGAAAGAGTTAGATTTATGACATCACATCCATGGGATTTTACAGATAATATGATAGATGTAATCGCAAAATATAAAAATATTATGCCAAGTATTCATCTACCTATACAATCAGGTAGTAATAAAATATTAAAATTAATGGGTAGAAGATATACTCAAGAATCATATTTAGATTTATTTAATAAAATAAAAGAAAAAATACCAAATGTAAGTATATCTACTGATATTATTGTAGGTTTTCCAAATGAAACAGAAGAAGATTTTAGAAAAACTCTAGAAGTAGTAGAATATTGTAAATTTGATAATGCTTTTACTTTTATATATTCACCACGTGAAAATACTCCTGCTGCTAAATTAAAAGATATAGTCACACAAGAAGAAAAAGAAGAAAGATTACAAAGATTAAATACTATAGTTAATAAATATTTTTTAGAGAAAAATAAAAAACTAGTTGGTAAAGAAGTTTTAGTTTTAACAGAAGGAGTATCAGATAAAAAGAATATGTATTATGGATATACTGATACTAATAAATTAATTAATTTTACTGGTAAAAATATTAGTAGAGGTGATATTGTAACAGTAAAAATAGATGATGCTAAAACATGGAGTCTAGATGGTCATGTTAAATAAAGAAATAGAAAAAAATTTAGATGATATTATTAATTATATTACAAGCTCTAAAGAATATATTAAATGTATTGAAATAAAAAATAAAATGAAAGATAATAAAAAAATACAAAAACTAATAGAAGAAATAAAAACTTTACAAAAAAAATATATAAGAGAAAATAATCCTGATATAAAAAAAGAATTAGAGAGTAAGGAAAAAGAATTAAATGAAATACCAATTTATGTTGAATATAATAATAATTTAGAAGTAGTTAATAGTATGATTAATCTAGTAAAAGATGAATTAAATGATTATTTTTATAATAAACTTAATGATAATATTGGATGAAAATCCAATTTTTTTATTTATTTGTATAGTTTTTTTAATTTTATGCATAAACTAGATTAGAGGAGGAGTAATATGTCTAATTATAAAGAAATAGTTACTAAAGCCGTTATTGGTAAAGGAAAAAAATCTTTTACATCAACAAAGGAACAAGTTGTAGAAAATAAACCTACTACAATATTAGGATGTTGGGTAATAAATCATAATTTTAAAGGAAATAGAGTAGGAGATTCTATCGTTATAAATGGTAGTTATGATGTAAATATATGGTATTCATACGATAATGATACTAAAACAGAAGTTTATAAAGATACTAATACTTATCAAGAAACAGTTAAAGTTAGAAAAAGAGAAGATATAGAGAATGAAAATGAAGAAATAATTATAAGAAGTCTAAAACAGCCAACTTGCTCTAAAGTAGATATAAAAGATAATAAAGTTATTTACACAATAGAAAAAGAATTAGGTATAGAATTAGTAGGAGATGCTAAAGTAAAAATAGCAGTAGATGAAGATGAAGAACCATGGGATGAAATAGTAGAAGATGAAGATATAGATAAAAAAATAGATGAAGAAGTAGAAGAAAACTATATTGATGAAGAAACTATTTAAGAAGTTATAATGCTTCTTTTTTTATTGAGAAAAATTTTATTTGACAAATTGGCTCGGGGGGGGGGTAGAATTGTATTGTAAGATAAAAAAATAGGAGTAAGTCAATGAAAAATATAGTAAAAAAGCACTATAAAATACTAATAGGTATAATAATAGGAATAATTATATCAACAACAATAGTATATAGTGCAGAAAATATATTAACAGGAGGAGATATTTCATATGATAATAAAACAAGTGGAGAAGATACAGTACAAGGTGCGATAGATGAATTATATGAAAAAGCAAAAACCAATTGTCCAAATGGAGATATATGTTCTTTAAAAAAAGAAATAACATTATCAAATAGAAATTCAAATATAGTAAAGGCATATAAATATGATGAAAATAGTGAGTCTAATGCATATTGTATAAAGGGTAGCGAAAGTACTTGTAAAGAAACAGATTGTATAAATTATATAAATCAATATAGTTGTTCTGCAGGTACAATAATAGATTATCAAGTAAATGATACTGATACTGTAATATTTCATGTAGTACATGATGATGGAGAAAAAATGACTCTACAGAGTCAACAAGATATAGTTGAAGCTGTAAAATGGAATGAAACTGGAGATATTACTGGTGGACCAATAACAGCATTAGCTGCACTAGAGGAAAAAACAAATAATTGGAATAATGTAAATACTTTAGCTTATTCAATAGGAGATAATACTAAAACATTGAAATATTCAGGTTGTGAAGGCGATGTCAATTGTAATGCAAAAACTTACGAATTAACAAAAGATAATGTAAAATCTAGAATGATAACAATGCAAGAGGTTTTTGCAGTAGGCTGTAAAAGTGGAAGAGATACTTGTCCTAAATGGATGAATTCTAATGCACCTTATTTTTCTTGGACAATGTCAACTAGAGATACTACTAAAGAAAGTTCTGATACATATAAAAACTATCCATATCACGTAGATCTAAATTATAATGCTACTTGTTGGAATCATGATTCTAAAACATTACAGTCTGTTAGAGCAGTAGTAGAAATAAATAAATAAAAAAATTACAAAAAAGTAAGGGAAAATAAACTTCTTTTGCAAATAATAAAGCAAAGGGAGTTTTTTAGTGTGAAAAAATATATAAAAAAGGAGAAATGATATGATAAAAGAAAAATTTTATACCTGTAGATATGATAGGGCATTTAAAGAAGTCTTTATGAATGAGAATAATAAAGATATATTAGAAAAATTATTAGAAAGTATTCTAAAAGTAAAAATAGAAGAAATAAAATATTTAAATCTAGAAAGAAATGTAGATAATGTAAATGTAAAAAGAAAACATCTAGATCTAAACTTAAAAACAAATATAGGATATATAGAAGTAGAAGTAAATACAAGTACAGAAAGTTATGTAAAACCAAGAAACTTTTCATATATATGTGATATATATTCCCATAGTACTAAAAAAGGAGAATCATATAATGAGAATACATTAGTAGTACAAATAAATATAAGTTATGGACTAAAATATAAAGAATTAATAAGAAAATATATGGTCCAAGATGAAGATAAAAATAAATATATAAATAACTTAATAATATATGAAATAAATATGGATAAATATATGGAAATTTGGTACAATAAGGATGAAAAAGAGATAGAAAAAAATAAATATATAATGATGTTAAACTTACAACCAGAAGAGTTAGAGGATCTATCAAAAAAAGATAGGATGGTGTTAAAGTATATGAGTGAAATAGAAAGGGTAAATGAAGAAGTAGAATTTAGAGAATACATGAGTGCGGAAGAAGATAATGAGAAAATAGAAAACTCTTTGAGAACAGAAGCAATAGAAGAAGGACATAAAGAGGGACTCATAGAAGGGCGTAAAGAAGGACTCATAGAAGGACGCAAAGAAGGACACAAAGAAGGACGTATAGAGGGGCAAAAAGAAACTTCTATATCTATAGCAAAAAAAATGAAAGAAAAAGGAATGGATAATAAATTAATATCTGAAATAACATCTTTATCAGTACATGAAATAAATAATTTATAAATAATGTTAAAATATACCCAAATAAATAACAAAAGACTTGTTAATAATATTTATTATGCTGTTATAAAAAAAAGGTTGACACATACAATATTATTAGTTATAATTAATAACTGAAGGAAAGGAAGGTATATTATGGCAGTAAAATTAAGATTAACAAGAATGGGTGCTAAAAAACATCCAACATATAGAATTGTTGCTACTGATTCAAGAAGACCTAGAGATGGACAATATTTAGAATTAATAGGAACTTATAGTCCAGTAGGAAAAAGTGAAGTAAAAATCAATGAAGAAATAGCTCTAAAATGGTTAAATAATGGTGCTATTCCTACTGATACAGTTAAAAACTTATTTAGTAAAGCAGGAATTATGAAAAAGTTTGCTGATGCAAAAGATAAGAAGGCTAAATAATATGGATTTAGTAAGTTTAACAGAAAAGATTGTTAAGTCTCTTGTGCTTGATGAAGAAAGTGTAAGTGTTAAACAATTTCCAACAGAAGAAGATGACGTTATTTTAATACAAGTAATGGTTTCAGAAGATGATATGGGAAGAGTTATAGGCAAAGCAGGTAAAACTGCTAATGCCATTAGAACACTAGTTCAAGCAAGTAGTAGTCTAAAAGAAAATAAATATGTAAAAATAGACATTGATAAGTTTTAAGCAACAATAGTTGCTTTTTTTCTTGTAGAAAAACTATTTTCGTATTATACTAATTATAGTTAGAATTGGAGGTTTCTATGAAAAGAATCATTAGCGCAATTATTATGTTAATTGTATTTGTACCACTTTTAATAATAGGAGGTAAACCATTTGCAATATTAATGTCTTTACTTGCAGTTTTAGGTTTATATGAATTATTACATATGAGAGAAACTAAAAAGAAGTTTCCGTTTTTAATGAAAATTTTTGCATATATTTTAGTACTTTTTTTCTCACTTAATAATTTTACATCAATTGAATTTCAGTATAACCTAGATTATAGAGTAATGTCATTTATAATATTTATATTTTTATTACCAATGGTATTTATCAATAATAGTAAAAAATATAATATAAATGATGCCTTATTTTTAGTAGGATCAACCTTATTTATCGGATTAAGTTTTAATTTAATAATTATTACTCGTAATTATGACATATTATATATTGTATACTTATTAATAATTACAATACTTACAGATACTTTTGCTCTGCTTACTGGTAAATTAATAGGAAGACATAAACTAGCACCTATAATATCTCCTAATAAAACATATGAAGGTTTATTTGGAGGCTTAATTATGGGAGTAGTAACTTCTGTAGTATTTTATCATGTAGCTATAAATAGTAGTTTACCACTTTCTATATTGATATTAATTACTACCCTTTTAGCAGTAATTGGTCAATTTGGAGATTTAACTTTTTCTGCAATTAAAAGGTACTATGGAGCGAAAGACTTTTCAGATTTAATACCAGGACATGGTGGAATATTAGATAGACTTGATAGTATAATTTTTGTAGTTTTAGCATCAATATTATTTTTAGGTATTTTATAGGAGGAAGTTATGACATTAATTATTTTTATACTTGTATTAGGTACAATCATATTTGTTCATGAATTAGGACACTTTATATTTGCTAAATTAATGGGTGTTTATGTATATGAATTTTCATTAGGTATGGGACCTAAACTTCTTCATAAAAAAGGAAAAGAAACAGAATATTGTCTACGATTAATACCAATTGGTGGATTTTGTGCTATGGCTGGAGAAGAAATAGATGAAGAAGATATAAAAGTACCAAAGAAAAGGAGACTTCAAGCAAAGAAACCTTGGCAAAGATTCTTAATAATGTTTTTTGGACCAGGTTTTAACTTTATTTTTGCAGTCTTAATCTTATTTTTTGTTGCTTTATTTTGTGGTAGTACTAGCTATGATCCATTAGTATATAGCGTTAATAAAAATTATCCCGCACAAGTAGCAGGAATTGAAAAAGGAGATAGAATTATTGAGATAAATGGTAAAAAAGTAAAAACTACTGATGATGCCACTTTATATTTTACCCTTAATTCTAAAAATAAGGCTATTCCTATTAAAGTAGAAAAGAAAAATAATAAAATAAAAGAATATAAAATAAAACCAAAGAAAGAAACTAAAGATGGGACAACTAGTTATAAATTTGGAATTACGATAAAAGGTAAAAAGCAGTATGGTTTTATTAACTCTATAAAATATACAGTAGTAAAAACAGGCTCTTTATTTAAACAAATGTGGATTACTGTAGTAAGTTTATTTACTGGAGGAGTAAGTGTAAAACAATTATCAGGACCAGTTGGAATTTATTCAATAGTAGGTGAACAAAGTAAAGCTGGAATATCTAGTATACTATATTTAATGGCATTTTTAAGTATTAACGTAGGATTTTTAAATCTAATTCCATTACCTGCTTTTGATGGAGGTCATATCCTATTTATAATTATTGAAAAAATTAAAGGTTCTCCTGTATCTCCAAGAGTAGAAAATATGATTCATACAGTAGGCTTATTCTTATTAATGCTACTAATGGTATACATAACATTTAATGATATATTAAGATTAATTTAGAAGGATTAATTAATAATCCTTTTTCTATTATTTATAAATTAATTATATGATATAATCAATATAACAAGGAGAATAAATATGAAAAAAATTAAAAATATAATTTATGAATCTAGTCTATATTTATTATTGCTAATGGGTATTAGTTTAGTAACTACTTTTTTATTGTTTTATTTAAATATAGATATGAGTATTATAAATTTTTTATTAAGTATAATAATTACAACTATAGTGTATTATTTATTAAGAAATAAATTAGGTATTAAAACCTTTAAAAAATCTATAATACTTTCTATAATAATTTTAGTTATAACAATATTATTTTCTAGTTTCTTATATGATAGAAGTAGTGATGGAAATACATATCATAAAGATGCAGTAAGTAATTTAAAAAATGGTTGGAATCCAGTATATGAATCAAGTTCTAATTTTAGTAAAGACTACTATAAAGATTCCTCATCTAATATGGAAGTATATAGTATTTGGAAAGATCATTATGCTAAAGCAAATTGGATATTAGAAGCTAATATTTATTCACTTACAAATAATATAGAAAGTGGTAAAGCTATTAATTTAATATTTATGTATATTTTATTTGGAATATCCCTATATTATTTTAGTAATAAATTAAGTCCAAAAAAGAGTCTAATCCTCTCTCTTATAATAGCTATAAATCCTATAACTTCAGCTCAATTATTTACATATTATAATGACCAATTAGGTCTAACAATTCTCTATACTTTAATTATATCTTTAATAAGTATTATTGATAAAAAAGATAAAAGTTTTATATTTACAAAATTCTTTATTATGTCATTATGCTTTATAATTAGCTTAAATATTAAATTTAATATTATGGGTTATTCACTAGTATTTACATTTATATTTATGATTAAATATTTATATGATAGTTATAAGATAAGTAAAAATAAATTTATAAAAGTCTTTAAAAAATTAGTCTTATTATTTATACCATTATTTTTAGTATCAATTGTCTTTATTGGATATTCAACTTATATTAAAAATTATATTACACATGGTAATCCTTTCTTTCCAGTATATGGTAAAGATAAAGAAGATATAATAACTGCTCAAGAACCCAAAGAGTTTTTAAAATATAATAATGTAGAAAAAGTATTTTACGCTACATTTTCTAAAGTAAATAATCTTATGGAAAATAAAAAAACTGATCTAAAAATACCATTTACAATTTATAAAGAAGAGATAAAAACAACCGCTAGTATTGATACTAGAATTAGTGGCTTTGGTATTTTATTCAGTGGTATTTTAATAATTTCTTTATTAATAATTATAATAAGTTTTAAAAAATTATCAAAACAAGAAAAAGAAATAATTATCTTACTATCATTAATAGTTATTGGTATAACCTTTGGTATTAGTGAGGGTTGGTGGGCTAGATATAATCCTACAATCTATATATTTGTAATTATTTCATTATACATAATGTTTAAATATTATAAAAGCTTTCTTACTTATATATTTACTTTCTTAATAATAATTAATACATTAATAATACTATCTATAAATACAATATATACATTTAAGGGAAGTTATAAAATAAATAAAGATTTATTTATTTTAAAAAATAAAACTATAGAATATAATTTTAACTATGGAGAAGACATAGGTATACTTAGTAATTTAGATGATTTTAATATTAAATATAAATATAATAAAGATATAAATGATAACAATACATATTATAATTTTATTAATTATAAATTAATAAGTGGTGATGTAGATGAATAAAATAATAGAAAAAATACTATTAATATTTTTACTTTTTCAACCATTTTTAGATGCTATCGCAACAACAAATTTAAATATTATAAATATTATAATAAGAGGTTTATTTTTACTATTTATAATTATATACATGTTTATAAATAAAAGTAATATTAAAGTCTTACTATTTTTACTACTAATAGCTTTAACTTTATTTGGTATAAATATATATCTTGATAGAGGACTTATAAATACTATATCTAGTCTAATGAAATTGTATTATTTACCAATTACTATATTATTCTTTATAAATATAAAAAATAGTATAAGTGATAAATATCTTTTATATACATTATTTATCTATCTTATCTTATTTTTATTATCTTATATATTTGGTTTTGGTTATAATAATTATAAAATAACAGATGGTAAAAGTGGTTTTAGAGGAGTATTTAACTCTATAAATGAAATAAGCGCCATTATAATTTGTTTATTTCCTATAGGATTAAATTATTTAAAAGAAAAAAGAAATATTATAGTATCAATAATTTTAATAATATTTGTATTTATAGTATCTCTTCTTACAGGTACTAAAGTATTAACTATAGGTTTATTAATAACTCTAGTATTTATATACTATAAAGACCTAATAAATATAATAAAAAATATGGCTACTATTAAAAAAATATTATCTATAATATTAATTTTAGTATTAATAACAGGAGGAATTTATTTACTAACTTATACTAGATTTTATAAAAATATGGTTATTCAACAAAATTTCTTTAAAGTAAATAATATTATATCTTTAGAATTTATAAATAAAATTATATTTAATGATAGATTAACTTTTCTAAAAGATAATTTTATATATTATACTAATCAAGATATTATAAATATATTATTTGGTATAGGTTATAATAATATATTAAAACTAATAGAAATAGATATATTTGATATTTTATTTAGATTTGGTATATTTGGTTTAACTAGTTTTATAATACCTATTATTTTTACAATTAAAAAGATAAAATTAAATAAGATATATATTTATAGTTTAATATTATTAGTATTAATATCGTTAACTTCAGGACATGTATTATTAAGTCCTAATGTTTCTATATATTTTGGATATATTATTTTAATTGCAAATAATAAGATATTAAAAAAGAATAAAAGTAGTTAAGGAAACTACTTTTTATTATGCTATAATATAGATAGGAGGTGATACTTTGATAGTAGGTGTTTTAGTAGAATTAGTAAATAAATCTGTAGATAGAATATTTGATTATAAAGTAAATGATTCATTAAAAGAAAATATTAAAATAGGTATCAGAGTAGAAGTTCCTTTTGGTAAACAAACTTTAGAAGGTTTTGTTTTAAGTATAAAAGAAGATAGTGAAGTTGATAATTTAAAATATATTATTAAAGTTATAGATAATGATATAGTTTTAAATAAAGAGTTAATTGAATTAGGAAAGACAATGAAAGATAATACTTTAGCGACTCTTATTAGTTGTTATCAAGTAATGTTACCACGTGCTCTAAAAGCTAAAAAGAAAAATAATATAGTAAAAAAATATGATATATATTATAGATTATCTAAAAACATAGATTATAAATTTAATTCATCTCAACAAAAAATTATAGATTGTTTTAAAAATAGTGATCTGGTGAAAAAAGATGACTTAGTAAAAATATCTAAATCTAGTTTAAATACTTTAATTACCAAAAATATATTGATAGAAGTAAAAAAAGAACATTATAGAATGGAGTATAATAATAAAAATAGTGAGATAAAAGTTTTAACTCCTACCCAAGAAAAAGTAGTAAGTGCAGTTGATTTAAATAAAAGTGATACTTATTTACTTTATGGAGTTACAGGTAGTGGTAAAACAGAAGTTTATATTAAACTTATTTCAAAAGTTATTTCCAAAGGTAAAACTGCAATTATGCTAGTACCAGAAATATCTTTAACTCCTCAAATGATTAGTCGTTTTTCAGAAGTATTTGGTAATAGAATTGCCGCTATACATTCAGCGTTATCTGAAGGAGAAAAATATGATGAATGGAGAAGAATAAATAGGGGAGAAGCAGATATTGTAATAGGTGCTAGAAGTGCTGTTTTTGCGCCTCTTAATAATTTAGGAATAATAATTATTGATGAAGAACATAGTGATTCTTATAAACAAGATACAAATCCAAGATATAATGCTAAAGATATTGCGATAATTAGAAGTAAAACCAATAATTGTCCTGTTGTTATGGGAAGTGCAACCCCATCTTTAGAATCATTCGCCCGAGCTTATAAAAATGTATATAAACTATTAAGTATGCCTAATAGAATTAATGGTAAGAATTTACCTAAAGTAACCCTAATAGATATGAATAGTGAAATAAAAAGAAGTAAATCACATATTTCTATACCACTTTTAAATTCAATAAAAGAAACAATTGATAATAATAATCAAGTAATACTATTATTAAATAGACGTGGGTACTCATCATTTGTAACGTGTAAAAATTGTGGTTATACTTTTAAATGTCCAAACTGTGATATTACACTAACTTATCATAAAACATCTAATACCTTAAGATGTCATTATTGTGGGTATGGGACAAAAGTCTATAAAAAATGCCCAGGATGTCATGAAGAAGCTGTTTCAAATTTAGGAGTTGGAACAGAAAAAATAGAAGAAGAATTAAAAGAGTTAATTCCTAATGCTAAAGTTCTTCGAATGGATTTTGATACAACAAGTAGAAAAGGTATGCATGAGAAAATGATAACATCATTTAAAAATCACGAATATGATATCCTACTTGGTACACAAATAGTTGCTAAAGGACTTGATTTTGAAAATGTTACTTTAGTTGGAGTTATTAATGCTGATACATCTTTAAATATTCCAGATTTTAGAAGTAGTGAAAATACCTTTTCTCTTCTTTCACAAGTATCAGGTAGAAGTGGTAGAAGTAGTAAAAAAGGAGAGGTAATAATTCAAACCTTTAATCCTGAACACTACGCTATAAAATATACTAAAACCCATGATTATATAGGATTTTATAATCATGAAATGGAAATAAGAAAAAAATTAAAATATCCACCATATTATTATATATGTTATTTAAAAATAAGTAGTAAAGACTATGAAACAGCAAGTCTAGAATCAAATAAAATAAAGAAAAGTCTAGAAAGAAATTTAAAAAATACCATAATTCTAGGACCATCTGTTGCTAATATATTTAAACTCAATAATATATATAGATATGGTATTATATTAAAATATAAATATGAAGAAAACTTATATAAAACATTAAATATGTTAATAGAACATTATAGAAATAATAATAAAGTAGCAATAGATATAGATTTTAATCCAAATCATTTTTAGAGTCATTTACATATATTTTAATTTATTATATAATAATATAATAGAGGTGGCTATGAGACATAATAAATTTTTTAATGAAGATATAAAAAATGAACCAGTAAAAAATACAAGTAGAACAAATAAATCTAATAATACTCCTATTCTTTCATATATATTTCTTACTATTTTAGGAGTATCTTGTGTAATAGGAATTATATATTATGCATTAGAATTTTTTTCTACTAAATAAGGTGGGATTATATGTTTTATAAAATATTTAAACGAGAAGATATAACTCAATTTATTAAGACTGTTTTATCTGAAGATATATATATAAATAAAGATATTCCAAATATGATAAGTGAAGAAAAAATAAGTAAAATAGAATATCCTATATATATATTTATTGATGCAATTATAAAATATTTTATCATAATAGATGATGAAAGATTATTTGATAACTACCTAGAGCAATTAAAACAAATTATTAAAAAAGTAGAAAATCATAATGATATTCAAATGGGTATTATTAAATTATTAATAAAATATGCAGCTCATAAAAATAATATAGAAAATATAGATAATGTAGAGAATAAAAAGAAATTAGTAGAATATTTTTATAATAAATATATAACAGAAGGATATTTTTATCATAGCTTCCCATCTATTTATAAAGATAGTGTATTAAAAACAGGTCTAGATCCTAGTAATTATTATAAATCATTAGATGAATTAAAAGAAATAGATGAAATATTAAATAAATATAAAGTAGATAATTTATTTTCAAAAGGACTTGATAAAATACCATATATAGCAGTAACAGATTCTTTCTTTATGGCATATTTTTATGCATCTTCATCACCACTTTATTTAAAAGAATTAAGCGTTGATATAAGTGATAATAATAAAAAGAATAATGGATATGCATATTTATTAAAAGATTATAATGAATGTATTAAAAATATCAATTTATTTATAAAAAGAAAAGAAGTTAAAGAAAGTGATAAAGAAAAGATATTTAAATTTCTAGAAACAGAATGGGCTAATTTAGATATAAATAATTCTACTTTAACAGTTGCTGTAATAAAAAGAAAAGATATAGGTAAAAATAATTTACCTAATTACCAAAATATATTAAATGATGTAGATACAAATGATATATATACAAGTGTTAAAAAAATACTTGAAACAAGATATAATGAAGAAGAAATAGTTAATAAAATACCTGCAGATAAAATAACAGTTTTAGAGCTACCTAATATAAAAAATTTCTATAAGAAAAAAGAAGATGAAAAAATAAAATCTAATATAGAAATTAATAATAATGAAGTAGGAAGCGCCACTATTGTTGCGCTACTAGGAGTGCTTTTAATAACTCTTGGTGTTACAATAACAATTATAATGTTAGGAAAGTGATTAATTATGAGAATAGTATTTATGGGAACTCCAGATTTTGCAGTTCCTATTTTAGAAGGCTTAATAGAAAACTATAATGTTGTAGGAGTAGTTAGTCAACCAGATAAAAAAGTCGGAAGAAAACAAATTTTAACTGAAACACCTATAAAAAAAGTTGCTTTAAAAAATAATATTAAAGTATTACAACCTGAAAATATAAGAGTAGATTATCAAGATATAATAGACTTATCTCCAGATATAATTATTACATGTGCTTATGGACAAATAATTCCTAAAGAATTACTTGAATATCCAAAATATAAATGCATAAATGTTCATGCCTCACTCTTACCTAAATTAAGAGGTGGTGCTCCAATACATAAAGCCATAATTGAAGGTTATAAAAAAACAGGAATAACCATAATGTATATGGATGAGGATATGGATAGTGGTGACATTATAAGTCAAGCTGAAACTATAATAGAAGAAAGTGATAATTTAGAAACTCTTCATGATAGACTTAGTATAATGGGAAAAGAATTACTATTAAAAACTTTACCAACTATTACAAATGGTACAAATAAAAGAATAAAACAATTACCAAGTGAAGTAACTTACGCGTATAACATTAAAAGAGAAGAAGAGCATATAGACTTTAATAAAAAAAGTAGAGATATATTTAATTTAGTTAGAGGACTAGATCCAACACCTGGCGCATACACACTTTTAAATAATGAAGTAATGAAAATATATAAAACAGTTATTAAAGATAAAAAATCCCCTAGTAATGAATATGGAAAAATAATAAATATTACTAAAGAAGGTATTGAAGTTATAACTAAAGATAATATTGTAGCGATAACTGAATTAAAACCATTTGGTAAAAAGAAAATGAATGTAAAAGATTATATAAATGGAATAAAAAAAGAAGATTTAATAGGGAAAATATTAAAATAGTGGTGATATAATGAGTAAAGTAAAAAAAGCATTAAAATACATAATAAACTTTATAAAAGAAACTAAAAATAATCCTCAAAAGAAAGCAATTTTTATGCTAATTATAATGTTTTTATTTTTTGCTTTTGTAGTAGTATGTTTACGTACAACAAATAGTAATATAAATAAAAGAAACATTACTACAGAAGAAGATAATAAATTTGAATTTAGTTTATCTAAAATAAAAAATGATAACTATCACTTTATTCATTCACTAAATATAGATAATAATATAGAAATATATGAAGGAGATAAAAATAGAGAAAAAGAATTATTTAGTATAAATAATTTAGATAATTATTATAAATATGGAAATATATATTTAAAAAATATAAGTGGAGTATGGTCTACTATAGATAATCCATGTAAATATGAAGAGTTTAAAAATATAGATAATATAGAGAAATTATTAGAAAAAGCAAGTTTTTTATCTAAAACAGAATATAATGATAAAACATCTGTATATAACTATAATATATCTACTACAAGTATAATTAAAATATTAGATAATAAAGATATTGATATAGATGATTTACCAAATAAAATAGATATAACTGCTGATAGTAATGATGATGTTATAGAAATTAATTATGATTTATCACCATATTTTATATATAAAAATTTAGGTAATAGTTCAAATATAAATATAAAATATTCAAAATTTGGAGAAATAAAAGATATAGAAGATCCTAAATAATATAAAATGACTATAAATAGTCGTTTTTTTTCTTAATATTTGATATAATATGCTTAATGGAGGAGAAAATATGAGGAGTATATATGACTTGGATATAGAAGAGTTAGAAGAATATTTTTTATCAATAAATGATAAAAAGTTTCATGCAAATCAACTATTTTCTTGGCTTTATGATAAAAAAATTAATAATATAGATGAAATGAGTAATATAAAAAAAGAAACTAGAGATAGATTAAAAAAAGATTTTTCTTTTAATAAATTAGAAATAGTAAAAATAGAAAAAGATATAGATGTATCTAAATATTTATTTAAATTAAATGATTGTGAACATATAGAAGCAGTTATAATGAATCATGATTATGGTAATAGTATTTGTATTTCTAGTCAAGTTGGTTGTAATATGGGATGTAAGTTTTGTGAAAGCGGTAGAAGAAAAAAAGTAAGAAATTTAACTACATCTGAAATGGTATTACAAGTAATATGTGCAGAAGAAGAATTAAAAGAAAAAATTACTCATGTTGTAATTATGGGTATAGGTGAACCTTTTGATAATTATGATAATGTTATGAAATTTATAAAAATAATTAATAATCCTAAAGGCTTAAAAATAGGTAGTAGGCATATAACTATCTCAACTTGTGGAATAATTCCAAAGATTGAAGAATTTATATCTTTCCCTTATCAGGTAAATCTTGCTATCTCACTTCATGCACCTAATGATAAATTAAGATCTACTCTTATGCCAATAAATAAAGTATATCCTTTAAATGATTTAATAAAAACATTAAAAAAATATATAGAAAAGACTAATCGTAGATTAACTTTTGAATATATTTTATTAGATGGAATAAATGATACTAAAGAGCATGCCCTAGAACTTTCTAAGTTAATTAAAGGAATGAATGCATATGTAAACTTAATTCCATACAACTCTACAGATAATTTAGGATTTAATCGCAGTAAAACTATACAAATTATGAGATTTTATGATATACTAAAGAAGAATAGGATAAATGTAACAATTAGAAGAGAATTTGGTACAAAAATTAGTGCAGCATGTGGACAACTAAGAAGTAAGGAGGAGAGTCAGTGAAATCATTTTATTTAACTGATGCTGGTAAAGTTAGAGATCATAATGAAGACAGTGTCATAATAGTTAAAAATTCAGATGGTGATTACTTAATGGCAATAGCTGATGGAATGGGCGGACATTCAGCAGGAGAAGTTGCCTCATCCATTGCAATAGGCTATTTAGGTAAACACTTTAATGAAACATTTAGGAATATGAGTAAAGTAGATTCAGTTAATTGGATTAGAGATTGTGTAAATGAAATTAATACTTTAATATTTCAATACGAAAAAACTCATCCAGAAAGTAAAGGTATGGGAACTACTTTAGTTATGACAATACTTACAAAAGAATATTTATTATTCGGTAATATTGGTGATTCAAGTGGTTTTGTTATGAAAGATGAAAAACTTCATAAAGTAACATACGACCATACGTTAGTTAATTTATTAGTATCGGCGGGAGAATTAACCAAAGAGGAAGCAAAAGATCATCCAAAGAAAAATGTTTTAATGAAAGCGCTAGGAGCATCAACTCAAGTAGATGTAGATATATTTGATTGTGATATGGATATAGATGAGATTTTATTATCAAGTGATGGACTTACTAATATGTTAGATACAGAACAAATTGAAAGAGTTTTATTAGAAGATATTGATATAGAAGAAAAAGTAATTAAGCTAATTCAAAAAGCTAATAACAGGGGTGGCACAGATAATATTTCGGTTGCATATTTAATACGTGATAAAGAAGGTGAAGCATAATGGTTTCAAAGGGACAAAAAATAAATGGTCGTTATGAAATTATTAGAAATATTGGTGAAGGTGGAATGGCTAATGTCTACCTTGGATATGATGAGATACTAGATAGAAATGTTGCAATTAAGATTTTACGAGGAGACTTATCAAATGATGAAAAATTTGTAAGACGATTCCAAAGAGAAGCTTTATCAGCATCATCTCTTTCACATCAAAATATAGTTGAAATGTATGATGTAGGAGAAGATAATGGCTTATATTATATTGTAATGGAATATGTGGAAGGAAAAACCCTAAAACAATTACTAAAAAAACGTGGAAGTCTTACTTTATCAGAAGCAATTGACATCATGCTTCAACTTACAGATGGAATGGCTCACGCTCATGATTCATATATAATTCATAGAGATTTAAAACCACAAAACATTATGATTCAAGACGATGGACAAATAAAAATAACAGACTTTGGTATTGCAATGGCCCTAAATTCTACTCAACTTACGCAAACAAATTCAGTAATGGGTTCAGTTCATTACTTACCACCAGAGCAAGCTAGTGGAAAAGGTTCTACTACCAAAAGTGATATTTACTCAATGGGTATAATCTTTTATGAATTATTAACAGGTAAATTACCATTTAAAGGTGAAAATGCAGTTGAAATAGCCTTAAAACAAATGAGAGATCCTATACCAAGTTTAAAAGAAGATAATCCAAATATTCCTCAAAGTATAGAAAATATTATTTTAAAAGCAACAGCCAAAAATCCTAAAAATAGATACGATGACGCTAAAAGTATGCATGATGATTTATTAACAGCTTTAGATGATGAAAGAATGGATGAAAAACCTTTAGTATATAAATATCCTGAACATGAAGTAGAAAATACAAAAAGATTAAAAAAACTAGAGGAATTAGAAGAAGAGGAACAAGAAGAGGATGCTGTTGCTCAAAAAGTAGATCCAGAAGATGAAGATGATAAGAAAAAGAAAAAATTAATAATAATTTTATCATGTGTATTTGGGGGATTAGTTTTATTAGGATTAATAATATTCTTTGTAATACCACACTTTACAAAAGCTAAAGAAGTAACAGTTCCTAATGTAAAAGGATTAACTGTTAGTAAAGCAGAAAAGAAATTAGAAGACCTAGGTCTAAAAGTAAATACATCAATTAAAAAAGTATCAAGTAAAACTGTAGATAAAGGAAGAGTTGTAAAAACAAATCCACCAAAAGGTGAAAAAGTAAAAGAAGGTACTACTATAACAATATATAAATCAACAGGAGAAGATACATTTAAATTAAGCGATTATACAGGTAAAAATTATATTGAAGTTCAAACTTTACTAGAAACTAAATATAAATTAAAAGTAACAATAGAGAAAAAAGATGTTAAAGATGGAAATTATGATGAACAAGAAATTATAAGCCAATCTCTAGCAGCAGGTAGTGAAGTAAAAAAAGGTGATTCAATTACATTATATATTCCAAATATAATTGAAGTATTCCCAGATATGGTAGCAGAAGGTTATAGTGTAGATGACGCAGAAGCTTTCTGTAAAAAATATAACTTAACTTTAAGAAAAAATTTAGTTGAAACAAATGCCTATCAAGCAGGTAGAGTAATTTCACAATCACGTATCGCAGGAAGTGAAATAGTAGAAGGAACAAATCTAACAATAGATGTTGCGGCAACACCAACTAAAGAAGAACCAGAAAATACTACACCTAAAGACGAGGAAGACCCAGAAAAAAATCCTGATGGAAAAGAGCTTCCATAAATATGGAGATTATATGAAAGGTCAAATAGTAAAAATAATAAGTGATTCTCATATAGTAAGTTATGATAATATCAAAATTACTTGTAAATGTAGAGGTATATTTCGAAAAGAAAAAATAATACCTAAAGTTGGAGATTATGTAATATTTGATAAAGATAAAAAACTTATATTAGAAATATTGCCTAGAATTAATATCTTTAATAGACCATCAGTTGCAAATATAGATCAAGCATTTCTTATAACTAGTTTAAAGACTCCTTCATTTTCACTTAATTTACTAGATAAATTAATTATACTTATGGAGTTACATAATGTAGAGCCAATTATTTGTATTACTAAAAGTGATTTAGTAAGTAAAGAATATTTAAAAGAAGTTAATGAAATATTATCATACTATAAAAAAATAGGATATAAGGTTATTTATAATACTGAAATAGAGAAAATAAAAGAACTTCTAAAAGGTAAAACAAGTGTATTTACAGGACAGACTGGTGCAGGTAAATCAACTTTATTAAATAAATTAAATCCTGATTTTAATCTAGATACTGGAGAAGTATCAATTGCCCTAGGTCGTGGTAAACATACAACTAGAGTTGTAGAATTATTTAATATTGCAACTGGTAAAGTTCTAGATACACCAGGATTTTCTGCACTTGATTTTTATGAATATAGTAATGAAGAAATAAGAGATTCATTTATAGAATTTAAAAATTATCCATGTCCATATAAAGACTGTATGCATAAAAATGAAGCTGAATGTATGGTAAAACAAGCAGTTTTAGATAATAATATTATGAAGACAAGATATGATAATTATCTTAAATTTATAGAGAGAAAGTGATATAATGCTAATTTCAACTTCTTTTTTAAGTAGTAAAAATATTCCAAAGGATTTAATAAAATTAAATGAAACTAATACAGATTATATTCATGTAGATGTAATGGATGGTAAATTTGTAAAAAATAAAACGATGCCTTTTAAGGAAATGAAAAATATATATAGATATACATCTAAAAGATTAGATGTACATTTAATGGTAAATAATCCAAAAAAATATATTAAAGAGTATGCAAGTCTAAATACTGAATATATAACTTTTCATATTGAAACAGAAGATGTATTAAAAAATTTAGAATTAATTAAAAAATATGGTATAAAATGTGGACTAGCTATAAAACCTAATACTGAGATTAAAGAACTAGTACCATATTTACCATTACTAGATATGATACTAATTATGTCCGTTGAACCTGGTGAAGGAGGACAAAGTTTTCTAGATAATACAGAAAATAAAATAACAGAACTTAAAACATTGTTAAATGAATATAAAAGTAATGCAGTTATAAATATAGATGGAGGAATTAATAATATTACCAAAAATAAATGTAAAAATGCTGATATACTAGTATCAGGAAGTTATATAATATTATCTGATGATTTTCAAGCCAGAATAGATGAGTTAAGATAGAGAATATCTAGGGGAGATGATAAAATGAAAAAAAATGAAAGTGAAAAAAGTGTAGAAAATAATGTAGAAAAATTAGACGAAAATGTTATATCATCGGAAGTAGTAGCAGAGGTAATAAATGGTGACGAAGTAGCGCTAGCAGAACAAATGGAAAGAACCAAAGCTTTGACTAAAGAGCAACAAATAAAAGCAATGAAAAATGCAGAAATCATTAAAGCCAAACAAAAAGCGGAGGAAGAAGCTAAAAAACAAGAAGAAAAAAGAATACAAGAAGAAGCAAAAAAAAGAATAGAGGCTGAAAAACAAGCAGAGGAAGCAAAAAAATTGGCAGCGCAAAAACAAGCAGAAGAAGCTAAAAGATTAGCCCAACAAAAACAAGAAGAAGCAAGAAAATTGGCAGAACAAAAAGCACAAGAAGAAGCAAAAAAAATTGCTCAACAAAAGCAAGCAGAGGAAGCAAAAAAATTAGCAGCGCAAAAACAAGAACAAGAAAAAATTTCAGCAGCACAAAATCAAAATTCTGAAGTTAAACAAGATAATCAAAATCAACCACCTGTAAAAAATGATGGTCCTAGTACTTTTAAAAGAGTTATGGCAGTATTTTTATTTATCGCACTATTTGCTATTGTATACTTCCTACCTGAAATAAGTGACGCCATAAATAAATTTAAAGAAAGTAGAAAACCAAAAGAAGTCATAACCGATGGTGTATCTACTTGTAAATTATCAAGAACAAGTGAAAACCTAGATATTACAACTATTGCAAAATTTTCAATAATTAATAGTAAATTATATAAGTTAGAATATGTAACTACAACAACAGGAGATAAAATAGAAGACGAAGAAGAATTAAAAAAAATAAATGATGAATGCTCATTATTAAAAGAATATGCTGGACAATTAGATGGCGTTTCCATAACCTGTAGCCTAAATAATGGAACTAATACAACAAAACAAAAATTAGATTTTGAAAAACTAGATTTAAAAAAAGTTACTACTGCATACACAGAAGCTGGAGGAGTATATCCAGAATTTAAAAAGAATGATAATATAGACAAAATAGAAAGTAAAATGAAGTCTTCTGGATATGAATGCACAAGAAGTTAATTTACATACATTTACATATAAATAATAAATATTTTACGTAAATAAATTGTAAACTCTTTGTAAAAGTGATATTATAATCTTTGCAAGGAGTTTTATTATGAAAAAAAATAAAATAATTACATTCCTGAATTGGACATTATTATTTTCATTGCCACTTATATTATTAACAGTTAATGTAAAAAAAGATGAAGTATCAAAAGACATATTACCTAAAAAATTATCAACTTCATTAATGGCTAATATTAATAATAATAAAGTAGAAAAACAAGAAGAAAAAGTTGAAGAAGAGCAAGAAGAAACAGAAGAAAAACAAGAAGAAGTAATTGAAAAAGATATAAAAGAAATAGATAACAATGATATAAATCTAAATAATAAAGTAGAAGAAGTCATACCTGTAGTTGAACAAAAAAGTGATGTATTAAGAAGTTATACAGGTAAAATGAGTTTTTATAATGCTAATTGTGCAGGTTGTAATGGTGTAACATCAACAGGAACAGATATTAGTGATGGAAGATTATATTATTATGATAATACCTATGGTAATTTAAGAATAATTGCTGCAGGTACTGAAATAAAAAAATGGTCTGTAGTAAGACTAAAAAATACTTCATTAGGAGCAAATGTTTTAGCGATTGTTTTAGATAGAGGTGGTGCCATAGGAGAAGGAAAAACCTTTCTAATTGATATGCTAACTAATGCCCAAGAAAATAAAGGTGGAGTAGAAAGAAATATCATAGTTGAAGTATTAAGAGATGGAAAATAATATATTAAAGAGGTAAATCCTCTTTTTTTTATTTTATAAAAATCACCTGTTAACATATAGTAAAATTTTATTGACAAAACGCTCTGGGGGGGGGGTATATTTGTATTATAAGATAAAAAAA